>JAFEEL010000021.1 GCA_018241125.1 Pseudomonadota bacterium
CGCCGAAGAGCTGCAAGCCGTGGAGGACAAGCTAAACAATCGACCACGCAAACGTCTGGGCTACTTGACGCCAGCCGAGGTATTCTTCAACTACGACCACGTTGCACTTCAAAGTTGAATCCGCCCAGACATCGGCGCATAACGCTCGATTGCCTGATTACGTCCTGGATATTTCTCAATAAGGCATTCGGTTTGGAATGTGTTTGCGAGCCAGCCTGTTCGGCTATTGCCACGACCCGGTGCGATGAACTGACGGGCTTCTACTTGAACGCATGGGACTGTCGTACCATCGAGGTCACGCATGACTTTGCGCGCGCCGGCGGCCAAGCACAATTCACAGAACTGGCTCCATAGCGTGCCGACGAGCCTTTCGAACTGCCCGCCTTCTCGGCGCCCTCCAGCAGGGACGTTGGCGCGGATCTCGGATGCTTCAAAGGCTTCCATCTGTTGGCAGATTTCAGCTACGGCCGCATTGAGCTTCGGTGCTTTCATCATGATCGATCAAGTCCTGCAAGCTGGAATATAAAGTTGTGCGAGAAGTCATGGTTCAGCCCAGTCGCCGCTTCAGCGCTGTGGCGAAGCGCGTCGCCGCGCCGGCGTCGTGGTCGAGGAACACCGAGGGTTCGGCCAGCTCCAGTTCCAGCACGCATGGAGAGCCATCGGCGGTGAGGATCAGGTCCACGCGCGCATAGGCCAGCGGGTAGTCGGCATCGAGCAGGCTCGGCAACGACGCGATCACGCGGTCGGCCAGCTCACGCTCATCTGAGCCGGGCACGCGCGGGGTGATGTGCTCGGCGGCGAACAGTGCGCGCGTCGGGCCGGCATCGGCCAGCAGCAACGGGCCCTTGCGGATGGCGTGGCTGAACTGGCCGTCGAAATACAGCAGTGCGGTTTCGCCGTGGTCGTCCACCGCCGGCAAATACGGCTGCAGCAACACGCCGCGGTCGGCGGTCAGCAGGCGCGCGAGGTGCTCACGCATCGCTTCGATGGCATCGCGGCGATGGCGACGGGCATCGCGCGAGCCGGCACCGACGGTCGGCTTGATGACGATCTCCGCCGCATCGGGATGATCGGCGAGGAACTGCGCGACAATCATCGCCGCATCGTCGCCGGGCAGGGCGAAATCGCTGGGCACGATCGGGATGCCGATGGCTTCCAGTTGCGCGAGGTAGCGCTTGTCGGTGTTCCAGCGCACCACGTCCAGCGGGTTGAGCAGGCGCGTGAGCTTGTCCACGCGCTCGCACCAACCGATGAACTCGGCAAAGCGCGTGGTGTAGTCCCAGGTCGAGCGCAGCAGCACGAGGTCGTAACGCGACCATGCCACGCTCGGGTCGTCCCAGGCGCGCACGTCCGCGGCTATGGATTGCGCGTGCAAGGCGCGCAGCAGCGCCGGCATGTCCTCGTCGAGGGCGTGCGCGGCGATGGCGGTGGCGAGCGCAATGCGGGGCATGTGCGGATTGTCGCACGCACACCGTCGATCCGCCCGGTTTGTCAGTATCGCGGCCAGCGCCGACAATAACCGCCCCGCATCGCCGCCGAACGCGAACACCATGACCATCCTGCGCATGACCGACCTCGACCTTCAGGCCAAGCGCGTGCTGATCCGCGAGGATCTGAACGTGCCACTCACCGACGGTCGCATCACCTCCGAACAGCGCATCCGCGCCGCACTGCCGACCCTGCAACTGGCGCTGGCCAAGGGCGCGGCGGTGCTGGTGACCTCACATCTGGGCCGTCCGAAGGAAGGCGTTTGGAGTCAGGCCGATTCGCTGGCGCCGGTGGCGCAGCGGTTGTCCGAACTGCTCGGCATCGAGGTGCCGCTGATCCGTGATTGGGTGGATGGCGTGGACGTGCGACCCGGGCAGATCGTGCTGCTGGAAAACTGCCGCATGAACGTGGGCGAGGGCAAGGACGACGAGGCGCTGGCAAAAAAATATGCCGCGCTGTGCGACGTGTTCGTGATGGACGCCTTCGGCACCGCGCACCGCGCGCAGGCCTCCACCCACGGCGTGATCCGCTTCGCATCGGTGGCATGCGGCGGGCCGCTGCTGATGGCCGAGATCGACGCGCTGGGCAAGGCGCTCGATCATCCGGCGCGGCCATTGCTGGCGATCGTGGCCGGTTCCAAGGTGTCCACCAAGCTCGAACTGCTCGGCAACCTCGTCGGCAAGGTCGATCAGCTCATCGTCGGCGGCGGCATCGCCAACACCTTCCTCGCCGCACAAGGCTTGCCGGTCGGCACGTCGTTGTGCGAGCACGACCTGATCGCCACCGCGCGGCAGATCATGGCCGACGCCGCCGCGCGCGGCGCGCAGATCCCGCTGCCGACCGACGTGGTGGTCGCGCCACGGTTCGCCGCCGATGCGCCGGCGACAGTGAAGGCGGTGGTCGAGGTGGGCGCGGACGACATGATCCTCGACATCGGCCCGCAGACCGCCGCGCAATACGCAGCAATGATTGCCAAAGCCGGCACCGTGGTGTGGAACGGGCCGGTGGGTGTGTTCGAGTTCGATGCGTTCGGCCACGGCACGCAGGCGCTGGCGCAGGCGATCGCCGATTCGTCGGCGTTTTCCATCGCCGGCGGCGGCGACACGCTGGCGGCGGTGGACAAGTACGGGATCGCCGAAAAGGTGTCGTACATTTCCACCGGCGGCGGCGCATTCCTGGAGTTCCTCGAAGGCAAGACGTTGCCGGCGGTGGCGGCGCTGGCCGCGCGGGCGGCGAGCACATGATGGTTGCCGCGATGGGCGAAGCGCCCGAAACCTTGCTGTTCGACCTCGACGGTACCCTGATCGACTCGGCGCTCGGCATCGGTCGCTGCGTGGCGCACGCGATGGAAGCACTCGGTGAACCGATCCCGGATGCCGATGCGCTGCGGCGCTGGATCGGCCCGCCGCTGCGCACCAGCTTCGGCCCGTTATTGAACGACGCGCAGCGCACCGAACGGGCGGTGGAGCTGTACCGCGAACGCTTTGATGAAATCGGCTGGTCCGAGCACACCATTTACCCGGGCATCGAAACGGCGCTGCGTGCATTGCACGCCGCCGGTCATCACCTCGCGGTGGTCACCGCGAAAAACCAGCCGCACGCCGAACGCATCGTCGCGCACCTGCCGTTCGCCGATCTGTTCGAGATCGTGGTCGGTGCCAGTTACGACGGTCGTCTCGGCGAAAAGCCCGAGTTGATCGGCGTGGCGCTCGATCACCTGCGGCAGGATCCGACCCGTTGCTGGATGGTCGGCGATCGGCACATGGACATCGACGGCGCGCGACACCACGGCATGCGCTGCGTCGGCGTGTTGTGGGGCTTCGGCGGCGCGGAGGAACTACGCGAAGCCACGCGCTTGTGCGCGCGGCCCGATGAACTGCCCGATGTGTTCGCGGCGTCGGCGGTGGGGGTGTGAGGAAGCCGGCGCAACCCGCCAACGACGATCAGGCGGGTATCGGTATCGGCAAGAGCCGCGCGCAGGTCGCGGGCCGTCGCCGCGCGATCGGCATCACAGCCGGTACGCCACCGCCTTCATCACTGCGCTGGCTGCACGCATCGCGCGCTTGATCGGGGCCGGCAATGCGCGCGCGCCGGCGGCTTGCGCGTGGTCGGCGTGGCGGGCTTCGTCGACCTGCATCGCCTTGACGATGGCGCGGCTGCGCGCATCGGGCGCGGGCAGGGTTTGCAGGTGGTCTTGCAGGTGCGCTTCGACCTGACGCTCGGTTTCCACCACGAAGCCCAGGTTCCAGCCGTCGCCGCGCAACCCGGCGGCCAAGCCGATGGCGTAACTGCCGGCATACCACAGCGGGTTGAACAGGCTCGGGCGGCTGCCCAGTTGTTGCAGGCGATCGCCGCACCACGACAGGTGATCGGTTTCCTCCCCGGCCGCTGCCAGCAACTGCGTGCGCGTGGCGGCGTCGCGGGCGACCGCGGCCTGCCCGAAATACAGCGCCTGCGCGCAAACCTCGCCGACGTGGTTGACGCGCATCAAGCCTGCGGCGTGGCGGCGCTGGGCGTCGTCAAGTTCCTCGGCGGGCATGCCGGCGGATGGATTGGGTCGTTGCGCTGGCGGGCGGGCGATGAACGACGTGGCCAGCGCGTGTTCGACTTCGATCAGCAGGCGGTCGATGCGGCTCAGTTGGCGCGATGCGGTCATGGCGTGGGCGAATCGGCAAGGTGTTCGGCGAGGAATTCCAGCGGATGGTGCACTACCATTTTCGCACCGCCCGCCAGCAAGTGCAGGCGGCAACCGACGTTGGCCGACAGCAGCACGGTCGCGCCACTGGCGACGAAGGCATCCAGCAACGGCTGGCGCAAGCTCGCCGCGCGCGCCGGTTGGTCGAGCATGTGGGTGCCGGCCGCGCCGCAGCAGCCGGTGTCTGGCAGTTCCACCAGCTCCAGATCCGGGATGCGCGCCAGCAAGGCGCGCAGGGCGCGGTCGCTCTGGACCACCGCCCGTTGCGTGCACGGCAGGTGCAACGCCACGCGCGCCCCTGCCGGGCGAAAGCGCAGATGTTGGGCGTGTTCCAGTAAAAACTGCGCGGCATCGCGCACCGGCGCGTGGCCTTCGAGCGCGTGGGCGATCGCCTCGTGGCAGCCGGTTGCGCTGCTCAGCACCGGTACGCCGCTGGCGAAGGCGGCGCGGTTGCGGGCCGCGAGCCGTTGCCCTTGCGCTGCGTTGCCGGCGTGCGCGTGCAGCGTCCCGCAGCAAGTCTGTGCCGATGGGGTGGTCGCGATCACCCCGGCCGCCGCGCACAGCCGCGCCAACGCAGCGTGCGCGGGCGCGTCGTAACGCCGAGCCACGCAGCCGGTGAAGATCGCGGCAGTGCGCGTTGGTGCATCCGTGTTCGGCACAATCGCGGCGTGCAGCGTGGATCGCGCGGGAGGCCGTGGCAGGATTTTCGGCAGCAATGGATACAACGCGCGATACCCGCCGAGCAGGCGATAGAGCAGGGCCGGGCGTGCGCACAGCCATTCCAGCGCGCGTTGGCGCAGCGCCG
Source organism: Pseudomonadota bacterium (assembly GCA_018241125.1). Lineage (GTDB taxonomy): Bacteria > Pseudomonadota > Gammaproteobacteria > Xanthomonadales > Xanthomonadaceae > SZAS-103. The sequence goes on from JAFEEL010000021.1 coordinate 4,989, forward strand.
CGCCACGACGTTGGCGTTGCATCTGCCGGGTGCGTTCGAGCAACGCCCCATACTGCACGCCGGCCGGGCACACCGCCTCGCAGCGCCGGCAGCCCAGGCAGCGATCCAGATGCGCGTCGGTGAGCGGATCGACCGGCAGGCTGCCATCGGCCAGCGCGCGCGCCAGCGCGATGCGCCCGCGCGGGGACTCGGTTTCAGCACGGTCGAGGCGATAGGTCGGGCAATGCGGCAGGCACAGACCGCATTGCACGCACTGGTCGGCCAGCGCGATCAGCGCGTCGCTGCGGTCGCCGGGATGGCCGGGTACGGCGGGGGGCATGCGCCCGATGCTAGCACGCCATTTCGACCCGGTTGCCTTGGCCGAAAATCCCCGCTATCATTTCGCCTCTTTGCTACCCTCTTTTCGATCCGGTGGAGCTGTCATGAAGACGTTCAGCGCCAAGTCGGAGACCGTGAAGCGCGACTGGTACCTGGTGGACGCCTCGGGCAAGACCCTCGGCCGCCTGTGCTCGGAGCTGGCTTCGCGTCTTCGCGGCAAGCACAAGCCCGAGTTCACCCCGCACGTGGATACCGGCGATTATCTGGTGGTGGTCAACGCCGAGAAGATTGCCGTCACCGGCAAGAAGCTCGACGACAAGACCTACCATCGCTTCACCGGCTACGTGGGCAACATGAAGTCCGAAACGCTCGGTCAGGTGCTCGCGCGCAAGCCCGAGCGCGCCATCGAGATCGGCGTCAAGGGCATGCTGCCCAAGAACCCGCTCGGCCGGCAGATGTTCCGCAAGCTCAAGGTCTACAAGGGCAGCGAGCATCCGCACACCGCGCAGCAACCGCAAGTTCTGGATTTGTAATCTATGGCCACGCAACCCAACTACGGCACCGGCCGTCGCAAGTCCTCCACCGCCCGCGTGTTCCTGCGCAGCGGCGGCAGCGGCAAGATCGTCGTCAACGAGCGCCCGCTCGACGAATACTTCGGCCGCGAGACCGCGCGCATGATCGTGCGCCAGCCGCTCGAACTCACCCGCCACACCGAGACCTTCGACATCCAGGTCACGGTCGCCGGCGGCGGCGGCACCGGTCAGGCCGGCGCGATTCGCCTCGGTATCGCCCGTGCACTGGTGGAATACGACGAGACGCTGAAGTCCGACCTGCGCAAGGCCGGTTTCGTGACCCGCGACGCCCGTGAGGTCGAGCGCAAGAAGGTCGGCCTGCACAAAGCCCGTCGCGCCACCCAGTTCTCCAAGCGTTGATCCGCGTTCCCCGGAAGATCCCGCACATCCGTGTGCGGACTTCCAGGGCAAGCGCGGGTTCTGCCCGCAGCCGTCGCGTTTCGCCAGCTCCACAGCCCCGTCGCCAAGCGGTAAGGCACCTGACTCTGACTCAGGCATTCGGTGGTTCGAATCCATCCGGGGCTGCCATCGCGCAGCACGCGACACCGCAGCACCCCAAGCCCGCCACCCGGCGGGCTTGTCGTTGTGCGCCCAGCATGGGCGCGATCTTGGAGGTGGAAGTCCTCCCGTAAGTTGGCCACAGTAGACGAAGCGAAACGCAACTGCGAGAGGGCGACTGATCGTGGGGAGGAAGCGTGGAGCGAAACCGCGGCCTCAACTTCTCGAACCGCCCGATACGGGCCCGCATGCCGGGTGGTGTGAGAGGGGGCCGGTCAGATTTTCTGACCGCCCCTATCCCGATATGGCAGATCGCTTTCGCCGGCGATGCCCCGCCCATGACTTCCTGCACGCTCGCTAGTACGAACTTCGTACTAATGTGAAGTCATCGCCATAGCGCAATCTTCAGCACCCGGCCGTGGACACACCCGACTCCGACACCGATAGCCACCTGCGCAAGTTCCAGAAGGAACTCAGCGCCGGCACGGTGTCGCTGGTGCTGCTGGCGGTGCTGGCCGGTGCGGACGCACCGCTGTACGGCTACCAGATCGCCAAGCGCTTGCAGCAATCGGGCGGGGCGCTGTTCAGCGACAAGCAGAGCGCGCTGTACCCGGTGCTGCGCAACCTGCACGCCGCCGGCCTGCTCGACAGCCACGTCGAGCCGTCGATCAGCGGGCCGCCGCGCCGCTATTACCGCATCACCGCGCTGGGTCGCGCGGTTTTCAGCGACTGGGCGGCGACCTGGGACGACACCCGCCGCTGCGTCGATTCCGTACTCAAGGATGCCACGCCATGAACGCCCCGCAAGGCCCCGCCCAACCCGGCACCGGCAAGCCGTTGCCGCACACCATTCCCGAATACCTGGCGCAGTTGCGTGCCGCGCTCAAGGGGGCCGATCCGGCGCTGATCCAGGACGCGCTGTACGACGCCGAGGAATATCTGCGCTCGGAACTGGCCGAACGCCGCGGCGAAAGTGAAGCGGCGGTGATCGCCTCGGTCGCCGCCAGTTACGGTGCGCCGGACGAAGTGGCCGATATCTATCGCGATACCGAAGTGAAGGTGACGCGTGCGCTGCGTCCGCCGCCGGCTCCACCACGTGCGGGCGCGTTCGGAAAACTGTTCGGGGTGATGGTCGATCCGCGCACGTACGCGGCGATGCTCTACCTGCTGCTGTCGCTGGCCACCGGCATCTTCTATTTCACCTGGGCGGTGACTGGATTGAGCCTGTCGCTGGGCCTGTCGGTGCTGATCGTCGGCCTGCCGTTCATCGTGCTGTTCTTCGGCTCGGTGCGCGTGCTGTCGATCGTGGAAGGGCGGATCGTCGAGACGATGCTCGGCGAGCGCATGCCACGCCGGCCGGTCTACACCGAACAGGGACAGTCGTGGACGGCGCGCATCGTCGGCATGTTCACCGACCCGCGCAGTTGGTCGACGCTGTTCTACATGCTGCTGATGCTGCCGCTGGGTATGGTTTATTTCACGTGCAGCGTGACCGTGCTGGCGCTGGCGTTGAGTTTCGTGTTCGCGCCACTGGCTGCCTTGTTCGGGCACTTTGACGTGGTGTTGGGCGGCTACGACGGCCCGCTGCCGTTCTGGAGCGCGCCACTGCTGGTGCCGCTGGGGCTGGCTTTGCTGCTGGGCTGGATGCACGCAGCGCGCGGCATCGGCCACCTGCACGGGCTGATGGCCAAGCACTTGCTGGTGCGGGCGAGGGTGGAGTAGACCTGCAAGGGAGACTTCTGCACCCTTGACACGGGTTGCTACTATCCTTCCATGCCGCATAGTGCCACCCTCGGGAGCGTGTTCGCCGCCATGGCTGCCGGTTTGCTTTCCCTCGCCGCTGTGGCGGCACCGGCCGATGCGTGGAAGCTGCCGGTCGAAATCAAGAAGCTCGACAACGGCCTGACCGTGGTCGTCTCCGCAGATCACAGCTCGCCCACGGTGGGCATCGCGGTGATCTACAAGGTCGGCATTCGCACCGAGCCGCGCGGGCGCACCGGCTTCGCGCACTTGTTCGAGCACCTGATGTTCGAGGGCACTCCGGATGCGCCGCAGGGCGTGTTCGATCGGGTGGTGACCGACGGCGGTGGCGACAACAACGGCTCGACCCATCCGGATTTCACCAGCTACATCGAACGCGCACCCGCCTCGGCGCTGGAAGCGTTGCTGTGGCTGGAAGCCGATCGCATGAAAACACTGGCCTTCACCCAACACGCGCTCGACGGCCAGCGCGACGTGGTCAAGGAAGAAATCCGCGTCAACGTGCTCAACCAGCCCTATGGCGGCTTTGCGCAAACCGATCTGCCGGCGCTGGCGTTTTCCAGATGGGAGAACGCACACGATGGCTATGGCAGTTTCGACGATCTGGACAAGGCCACGCTGGCCGACGTGCGCGCATTCCATCGTGATTTCTACGGGCCCAACGATGCGGTGCTGGCGATTGCCGGCGACGTGAGCCCGGCGCAGGGTTTTGCGCTGGCGCAAAAATACTTCGGCGCGATTCCGTCCCGCGCGACCCCGCCGGCACCAAACGTCGACGAGCCGGCGCACACCGGCGAAAAGCGCACCGTCGAGGGCGACGGCTTGGCCAAGCTGCCGGCGCTGGCGATCGGCTGGAAGATGCCGCCGCGCGGCAGCCACGATCAGGCGGCGATGATCGTGCTGGGCGAACTGCTGGCCGGCGGCGGTGATGCCTCGCGGCTGTATCAGGCGCTGGTGAAGGGGTCGGCGCTGGCCGTGCAGGTGGAGGATTTCACCGGCAGCGCCTCGCCGTGGGAATACGCCGGGCCGACCCTGTACACGCTGGTGGTGACCCACAAGGTCGACGCCAAGGCCGATGCGGTGCTGGCGGCGATCGACGCGCAGATTGCACGCATCGTGAAAGAGGGTGTGGATCCGGCGACGCTGCAAGGGGTGAAGACGCGCCTGCTCGCCGATTGGTACGACGATCTGGAGCCGTTCATGGATCGCGCCGAGCATTTGGCGATCCTGCAGGCGACCTGGGGCGATGCCGGCGTGGCCAACAAGGTTCCCGACTGGATCGATGCCGTGACCTCTGCCGATGTGCAACGTGTGGCGGCCACATGGATGACCCGCGACAATCGCAGCAGCATCGAGCGCGTGCCCGATTTCATGCTCAAGGCAAACGACCCGGCGCGCTCGGATCGGCGCGTGAAGGCCAAACCGGCGCCCGCACCGCCCAAACCGCACAGCGGCACGGTGACGGTCGGCGCGCCGCAGGAAGTGCCGGCGCTGAAACCAGAAGCGGTGCCGAAGCAGGATGCGGTTTCGAAGCCTGAAGCGGCTCCGAAGCAAAAGACAACACCGAAGCAAACGCCGACAAAACCTGATGCTGGCGCTCCGGCCCCTGTGGGAGGGCCTTCCAGGCCCGATGCTGGGGTGCCGGTAGCTGTGGGAGGGCCTTCCAGACCCGATGCTGGGGTGCCGGTAGCTGTGGGAGGGCCTTCCAGACCCGATGCTGGGGTGCCGATAGCTGTGGGAGGGCCTTCCAGGCCCGATGCTGGGGTGCCGGTAGCTGTGGGAGGGCCTTCCAGGCCCGATGCTGGGGTGCCGGTAGCTGTGGGGGGGCCTTCCAGACCCGATGCTGGGGTGCCGGTATCTGTGGGAGGGCCTTCCAGGCCCGATGCTGGGGTGCCGGTAGCTGTGGGAGGGCCTTCCAGACCCGATGCTGGGTTGTTGCCAGAGTCATCGTCGCGGCTGGATTTTCAACAGCCGAAGGCTGGTCAAGCCGCTCCCACCCAAGCCGCTCCTACCAAAGCCGCTCCCACACAAGCCGCACCGACACAAGCCATTCCAACACACGCGGCTCCCGATAAATCCAGACCTGCCCAGAGTACGCCGCCAGCGCCATCGCCTGTCGCGGTCAAGCCGGTACCCAAGCCCTCCGCAGTGAAGCCAACGACAGTGCCGGTGCCGACGCCAGTGTCCAGCCCTGCTGCTTCGCCAGCGTCGCCGGCCTCTCCAGCGCACGACGCGGGCGACGGGAAACCTCGGTAGATGGCGCTGCTGTGGCCACTGGTGTGGTTGTTCGCGTTGGTGCAGCCGCAGGGCATGCTTGCGGCTTCGTCATCGCCGCCGCCGTTTCAACAGCCGGCGGATGGTCAAGCCGCTCCCACCAACGCCGCTCCCACCAACGCCGCTCCCACAAAAGCCGCCCCCACAAAAGCCGCTCCCACAGAAGCCGCTGCCACCAAAGCCGCTACCACCAAAGCCGCTACCACCAAAGCCGCTCCGGCCGTTGTGGGAGGGCCTTCTAGGCCCGATGCTGGATTATCGCCAGTGTCATCGTCGCGGCTGGCTTTTCAACAGCCGAAGGCTGGTCAAGCCGCTCCCACAAAAACCGCTCCCACAAAAGCCGGCGCGGAAAAAGCCGCTGCCACAGGAGTCACTCCAGCCCAGATCGAGCCAGCCAAGATCGAGCCAGCCAAGATCGAGCCAACTCGCCCGCCGACTGCGGCGGTGACGGCGCAATCGCCCGCGCCGGCACTCGCAGTCACTCCAGCACTGCCGTCGGCGCCCAGGGTGCCGCCAGCTCCGCCGACTCAGGTCCCGGCAACAACCGCGCCATTGCCGGCCCCTGCGGCGCCCACGCTGGCGCCGGTCACCACGGAACACACGACCGTGCCGGCCCCTGCGGCACCCACGTCGTCGCCGGTCACCACGGAACACACGACTGTGCCGGCCCCTGCGGCACCCACGCCGTCGCCGGTCACCACGGAACACACGACTGTGCCGGCCCCTGCGGCACCCACGTCGTCGCCGGTCACTGCCGCACCCACATCAACGCCTACCGCCACCACACCACCGCACGCGGTCGCGTCGGCGCCACCCCAAGCACCCGGGAAACCCGCGATGGATGCCCTTCCCAAGGATTTGCCGCCGTATGCCGCCGATCAGCCGCTGCCGGCGCTGCACATCGACCAACGCCGCCTCGGCAACGGTCTGACGGTATGGGTGGTGCCGCGCAACGACGGCCCGCCGAAGGTGCATTTCGTGCTCGCGGTGCGCGGTGGGCTGGCCGACGATCCAGCGCAGCAACCCGGGTTCTCCACGCTACTGGCCGAGCTGTTGAAGGAGGGCACGAGTGCGCGCGACGCCAACACCATCGCCCAGGACTTGCAGTCCTATGGCGGCGATCTGCACGTTGATGCCGGTCTGGACGGGATCACGCTGTCGGCTTCGGCGTTGTCGGTCAACGCCGCCAAGGCGATCACCCTGCTCTCGGAAGTGGCCTTGAGCCCGGCTTTCCCGCCGGCGGAGATCGCGCAGGGCAAGCTGCGCGCCCTGCAGGCGCTGCTGGCCGCGCAGGCCGACCCGGACTGGCAGGCGCGGCGGGCGCTGGCACCGTTGGTGTTCCCCGGGCATCCGTACGGCTACGTGCTGCCTACGCGCGCCTCATTGCTGGGCGTGACTGCCGAGCAATTGCACGCAGAGCACGACCGCCGCTTCCGCCCGGACGAGGCGCTGCTGGTGGTGACCGGCCGCATCGACACGGATACCGCGATGCGCTTGGCCGACGCGGTATTCGGCGATTGGAGCGCGGACGGCAAGCCCTCGGTGGGGGTCGGCCCGGCGCCGGCGACTGCGCCGCCAGCGCGGATGTTCATCTCGCGCAGCGACAGCGTACAGTCGGTGATCCGCCTCGGGCGGCCCGCGGTGGCGGCCACGTCGCCTGACTACTACCCGCTGCTGGTCACCAATGCGATCCTCGGCGAGGGCTTTCGCAGTCGCTTGAATCTCGACCTGCGCGAAGACAAGGGCTACACCTACGGCGCTGGCAGCGTGTTTTCCGCCGAGCGCTCCGGCGGCTCGCTGGTGGGCTATGCCAGCGTGCGCAATGCGGTGACCGGCGCGGCGATCGGGCGCTTTCTGGCCGACTACGCGCAACTGGGCGATGCGCCGGTGGACGCGGCCGAACTGGCGCAGACCCGCCATTACCTCGTCGGCCGCTACCTGCTGCACAACCAGCCGCAGGCGCAGGTGGCCAGCGCGCTGGCCGGCGACTGGCTGGCCGGGTTGTCGGCGCAGGCGTTCACCGACTACGTGCCAAAGGTGGAGGCGGTGACCGCCGCTCAGGTGCAGGCGACGGCGCGCACGTATTTTGCGCCGAAGGATGCATCCATTGTCGTGGTCGGCGATCCGGGCGTGCTGGGGCAGTTGCAGCCCTACGGCGATTTCACGCAGGTATCGAAATAGCGTTGTGCCGGCGCGGCCGACTCACGGCGTGGGCGGCTTGCGTTCCATGTGGTCGAGGCGATGGTCCATCTCGGCGCGGAACTCTCCCAGTTCGCGCAACAGCGTCTCAATGTTGACCTCGTTTTTGAGGTTCACCTTGAAGTCGGTATCGCCTCGGGCGCGATCCTTCAACCCCTGGCGGTTCTGGCTCATCACGATCAGCGGACCCTGCAACACCGCCATGATCGCCAGCACGAGATTGAAAAACTGGTACGGGTAGGCATCCGGCGCCGGTTTTTCCCAATTCTTCTTGTCCAGCCAGTGATGCTGATCCATCCAGTTCCATGCCCACGACGTGTGGTGGAAGAACCACGCCCACACCGCATCTTCGTTGAACGCGAACCAAGCGATGCACAGCACGAACAGCAGGATGATGTAAGTCCAACTGCCGTTGAGCTTGGCCACCGCATCGGCCAGTCGATCCGACCAAGTCAGATGTTCGTCGAACTCGGCATCCACGTTCTTGGCTGCGCGTGCCGACAGCAAGGAGTTGGTCTCGCGCAGGCGCTCGCTCATCGTGCGCAAGATCGCCATCGCCGCGCGCGGGCGGTGGTCGAGGTAGTCTTCCAAGGTGGAGCGCTGCAACTCCAGCAGTACGGTCGGGCTAGTTGCCTGCGCACTGGCGCTGCGCGGTTTGTCGTCGAACATCGCCAGTTCGCCGAAGAACTCGCCGCGCGAAAGATCCTTGAGCGAGATCCGCCGCGAGTCCTCGCCCGGCAGGTGGATGTTCACGTCGCCATCGGCGATGATGAACATCGATTCGCCTTCGTCGCCGAGGGCGAAAATCGCTTGCCCGGCGCGGTATTGACGCGCGACGAGGGTCTTGGCGAGGGCGACGAGGTCTTCCTTGACCAGCCCCTCGAACATGGGAATCGAGCGCAGCAATTCGGTGGCGTCCACGCAGCCCTCCACGGCGACGACGGTGCCTGCCATCCCTCATTCACAATCGGCGCGCCCCGTCCCCGCGCCGATCGGCCCACACTTTACACCGGCGCGTCCTCGCCCATCGCCCACGCCACCTTGTGCGGGTCGAAGCCCGATTCGATGGTCGGCTTGACGATGCGAAAATACGGCGACACGTCGAAGTCGCGCGGTGCGAACAAGCTGTAGTGGCGAATCTGCAACAGCTCGTGGCGCTTGTAGCGATTGCCCGGTTGCTCGTCGTCGAGCACCACCTGCGGCAGGATCGGGTAGTGCACCGACTGGTAGGCTTGCGCGATCAGGCTCGAGCAGATCGCGCGGGTCGGGTCGCCGCTGCCCAGCGCCAGCGCCCGGCGCTTGTAGCGGTCCGGCAGGGGCGGGTTGCGCACGAGGTAGCGCATCAGGTCGAACACGTTTTTCAAGTCGTAGCGATCGCCGATGCGTGCGCGCGCGTGCGCCACCACCGCTTCGATTTCGCTCGCAGTCAGCCCCACCGGGCGGCAGATGCGGGTGTGGAAGCCGGCGTACTTGTCCAGCGCGATCACCTGCACGCCGCGGGTAACGTCGGCTTCCAGCAGTTGCGGCGTTGGGTTGGCGGCGTCGCGCTCGTGCACGCACAAGGCCGCGTGCGACCAGGTGGACTGGGTGAGATAGCGGATCGCCGCGGAAAAGCGGCTGTTGCCGTCCACCAGCAGCACGTCGCCCACGCGCAAGGCCGCGGCGACCGCTTCGGGTGTGGCGGTGGAGGGATTGCGCGCACGCACCAGCGGCGCCGACAGGTACAGCGCCAGACGGCGTCCGATGCGTTCGCGGATTCCAGGCATGCCCGGCCTCCCAAGCCCGATGCTGCGCAGCACGATGGCAGTAATTCTCCCTAGGGTAGTGGCGAGTGCGGCGATCCGCCAGCGTCTGCCGGCGCGCTAGAATGCCGGCATGGCCCGCGACTTTTTTTCCAACCAGTTCCTGATCGCCGTCCCGGCGATGGACGACCCGCACTTCGCGCGCGGGGTGACGCTGGTATGCGAGCACAACGAGCACGGCGCGATGGGCCTGCTGGTCAATCGGCCTTCGGAATACACGCTGGGCGAAATCTTCGAGCAGATGCAGATCGACGCCGCCGCGCCGGGCGTCGCCACCGAGACGGTGGTGGTCGGCGGGCCGGTATTGCCCGACCGCGGTTTCGTGCTGCACGACGGTGGCGACGACTGGCCATCCACCCTGCGCGTGGCACCCGGATTGGCGGTGACCACTTCCCGCGAAATCCTTGCGGCGATGGCGCGCGGGCAGGGGCCAAGCCGGAGCTTGGTGGCGTTGGGTTACGCCAGTTGGGGTGCCGGCCAGCTCGAACAGGAACTGGCCGACAACGCCTGGCTGACCGCACCGGCCGATCAGGCGATCGTCTTCGAGCTGCCGTTCGGACAGCGCTGGCAGGCCGCGGCGCGCCGCGTGGGCGTGGATCTGGGGCAGTTCCCGGGCTACGTCGGCCACGCATGACCATCGCCACCGTGCTGGGATTCGATGTCGGCGCCAAGCGCATCGGCGTGGCGGTGGGCAACGGCTTGACCGGCACCGCCCGCGATATCGCGGTGGTGGACATGCGCGAGGAAGTCGCCGACTGGGCTGCGGTGGACAAGCTGGTGCGCGAATGGCGACCGCAGGCACTGGTCGTCGGCGACCCGCGCAGCCTCGGCGACGACGGCCGCCAAGCCGATTTCACCCAGCCTTCGCGCCAACGCGCGCAGCGCTTCGCGCGCACCGCTGCGCAGCGCTACGGTGTGGACGTGTGGATGGTGGACGAGCGCATGAGCTCGCTGGACGCCGCCGCGCGGTTCGCGCACGGCCGCGCCGCCGGCGCGCGCCGGCGCGGCGAAGCGAAAAATCTCGACGCGCTGGCCGCCGCGATCATCCTTGAACGCTGGCTGGGCGCGCCGGGCGACGCCGATCGGGTGGTGCTGGAGGATGTCGAACACAAGCCCGCGAGCACGGTCGTGTCGTCCACGCACGCGGCGACCGATCCGCCTGCTTCCAATTCCACGCAAACCCCATGAGCGAACCCGCGTACCCCGACCTGCAACTTCGCGCAGACGGCACGCTGTGCCACCTGCTCAGCCTCGATGGCTTGCCGCGCGCCACGCTCGAACGCCTGCTCGACGCCGCGCAAGCGATTCGGCCGCAGGCGCTGGGTGGCACCGCGTTGCGCCAGAAGCTGGCCGGGCACAGCGTGTGCAACCTGTTCTTCGAGCCATCCACGCGCACCCGCAGCGCCTTCCACTTCGCCGCCACGCGCTTGGGCGCCGACGTGCTCAGTTTCGACGTGTCCACCTCGTCCACCGGCAAGGGCGAGACACCGCTGGATACCTTGCGCAATCTGGAAGCGATGGGCGTGGATTGCTTCGTGGTGCGCGCGCGCGAAGACGGCGCGGTCGCCGCGCTGGCCGCCGGCGCCAAACCCTCCACGCACCTGATCAATGCCGGCGACGGCCGCCACCAGCATCCCACGCAAGGCCTGCTGGACATGCTCACCCTGCGGCAGGCCAAGGGCGCGGATTTTTCACGACTCAGCGCGCTGATCGTCGGCGACATCCGCCACTCGCGTGTCGCCCGCTCGGACATTGCCGCCTTGCGCACGCTGGGTTGCCGCGACATCCGCGTCTGCGCACCGGCGAGCCTGCTGCCGGATGCGCACGAACTGCACGGCTGCACCGTCGGTCACGACCTCGACGCCCTGCTCGACGGCGTGGACGCGCTGATGATGCTGCGTCTGCAACGCGAGCGCATGGTCGAGGGGCTGGTGCCGTCGCTGGAGCAGTACTTCGTTGACTACGGCCTCGACGAACGCCGACTGGCGTGCGCCAAACCCGATGCCGTCGTGCTGCACCCCGGGCCGATGAACCGCGGCGTGGAAATCAGTGACGCGGTGGCTGATGGCCCGCAGTCGCTGATCCTGCAACAGGTATCGAACGGCGTGGCGGTACGCATGGCGGTGATGCTGGAGTTGCTGGGGGACGCACGGAACCGGCAAGACTGGGTGAGCGCGTAGGCTGAGTTGAGGCCATGCGGCCGAAACCCGGCACGACGCGGAACCGGTGATTTGCGGCCGATCGCGCCGCGAATGTCGAATCGGCGTGATGGGTTTGCCAGCCTTCGGCTGTTGAAAACCGCTGCGCGCAACCCATCCTGCGTTGCTGGATCGGGTCGGCAGACCGGGAACCCAGGCAAGCGCATCTGCACGGCCTTGCAACGCAAGGCGCTCCGTTGGCTTAGCCTGGCTTGTGCAAAAGCACCGCCACCTCGCTCACCCCCGGCAGGGCGCGCAGCTTGCCCAGCAGCGGGGGCTCGACGCGCACCGATTGCGTGCCGATCATTTCGATGCTGCCGATGACGTTGGGCAAGCGCAGGCGCAGGCGCAGGGGTGTGCCGCCGGGGCGGTGGGCGGCGAGGGTTTGTTCGAGGCGCTCGAGCGTTCCCGGCTCGCGCAGGTCGGCGGTCAGCGACAACCGGCGTGCCTGTTGCGCGCACAGGTGCGCGAAGTCCCAGACGCGCGCGGCGCGCAGCGAGAAGCCGCCGCTGAACTCGTCTTCGCGCAGGCCACCTTCGATCAACAAGATGCGGCCGCGACCGAGCAGGGCGGCGTATTCGCTGAAGGCTTCGCGGAAGAACGCGACCTCGATTTGCCCGTAGCCATCCTCGAATTGCACGAATGCCTGATCGGCGCCGCGTTTACGCAGCAGCCCCACCATGCCTGCCAGCAGCACCTTGGCCTCGCCGCGGCGGTCGCGGCCGGCTTGCCACAAGCGCTCCAGATCGCGCAGCGTCGCGCCATCGGTCAAGCTGGCAAGCTCCGCGCGATACGGGTCGAGCGGATGCCCGGACAGGTAGTGGCCGAGCGCGGCGTATTCGTTGGCGAGGGTCTGTTCGAGCGGGGCCGCGTGGGTCTCCGGCAATGCGATGCGCGCCGAGTCCGCTGCAGTGGCCAGCGCCGGATCGCCGAACAGCGATACCTGCCCGGCTGCACGCTCGCGCGCCTGCTGCTCGGCGGCCTTGATCGCCTCGGGCAGTTGCAGCAGCAAGCTGGCGCGATTGCTCGCCAGCCCATCCATCGCCCCGGCATTGATCAATGCTTCGAGCGTGCGCCGATTCATGCCGGCGGCGCTCACGCGCATGCAGAAGTCGAGCAGGTCGCGGAACGGGCCGCCGCTTTCGCGTGCCTGCACGATGGCCTCGCAGGCCCCTTGCCCGACGCCCTTGATCGCGCCCAAGCCATAGCGGATCTGCTTGCCAGGCAGCGGCTGGAAGTGGAACGGCGACTGGTTGACGTGCGGCGGCAGGATGGTCAGCCCGGTCGCGCGCACGTCCTGCAACAGCCCGACCAGCTTGTCGGTGCTGTCCATGTCGGCCGACAAGGTGGCGGCCATGAACTGCGCGGGGTAATGCACCTTCAACCATGCCGTCTGGTAGGCGACCAGCGAATAGGCGGCGGCGTGTGATTTGTTGAAGCCGTAGCCGGCGAACTTCTCCATCTGGTCGAAGATCGCGTCGGCGCGACGCTCGTCCAGCCCGTTCTGCGCCGCGCCTTCGCGGAAGATCGCGCGGTGCCTGGCCATCTCGGCGGCGATCTTCTTGCCCATCGCCCGGCGCAGCAGGTCGGCGCCGCCGAGCGAATAACCGCCGACGATCTGCGCCATCTGCATGACTTGTTCCTGATAGACCATGATGCCGTAGGTCTCGCGCAGGACCGGCTCGACGCGCGCATCCGGATACTCGATCGGCTCCTTGCCGTGCTTGCGTGCGCAGAAACTCGGGATCAGATCCATCGGGCCGGGGCGGAACAGCGCATTGAGCGCGACCAGATCGCCGAAGCGATCGGGTTTGGCTTCGCGCAACAGTTGCTGCATGCCGCGGCCTTCGAACTGGAACACCGCACCGGTGCGCGCCTCGCGGAACAGCTTGAAGACTTCCGGATCGTCCAGCGGGATCGCTGCGATATCGAGCCTCGGCTCGGAGATCCCGGTCGTGGAATTTCCGCATTGCGTTTTTCCGCCTTCTGCGCTTCCGCTCACCGCTCTTCCGCTCACCGCTTCACTGCTCACCGCTTCACTGCTCACCGCTTTCCCGAGTCCCGGCTTGTCGAGTCCCGAGTCCCGGCTTGTCGAGTCCCGAGTCCCGAGTCCCGATTCTTTGCTTGCTGCTCGCTGCTCCCTGCTCGCTGCTCCCTGCTCCCTGCTCCCGGCATTGACCGCCTTCACCGCCCAATCGATGATGGTCAGCGTGCGCAGGCCGAGGAAGTCGAACTTCACCAGGCCCACGGCCTCGATGTCGTCCTTGTCGAATTGCGTCACCGCGCCGCGCGCGCCTTCTTCGGCGAACAGCGCGGCGAAATCGGTCAGCGGGCTGGGCGCGATCACCACGCCGCCGGCGTGCTTGCCGGCATTGCGCACGAGGTCTTCGAGCTTGTGCGCCAGATCGACCAGCGCACGCACGTCTTCGTCGTCCTCGTAGGCCTGTTTGAGCTCGGGCACGATGCGCTCGGGGTCCTTGCGTGCCTTTTCGCTGCGCCCGAGGGCATCGTCCAGCGACAGCGGATCGGCTGGCCGCAGCGGAATCAGCTTGGCGATGCGATCGATTTGCCCGTGCGGCATGCCCAGCACGCGCCCGGCGTCGCGCAACACCGCCTTGGCCGCCATGGTGCCGTAGGTGATGATCTGGCTGACGCGGTCGTGGCCGTACTTGCCGGCGACGTACTCGATCACCTCGTCGCGGCGCTCCATGCAGAAGTCGATGTCGAAGTCGGGCATCGACACGCGCTCGGGATTGAGGAAACGCTCGAACAGCAGCTCGTAACGCAGCGGGTCGAGGTCGGTGATGCCCAGCGCAAAGGCGACCAGTGAACCCGCACCCGAGCCGCGCCCCGGGCCGACCGGGATGTCGTTGCGCTTGGCCCAGTTGATGAAGTCGGCCACGATCAGGAAGTAGCCCGGGAAATCCATCCGCACGATCACGTCCAGTTCGAGATCGAGCCGCTGCCGATAATCGGCGACGGTCTTGTCGTCGGCCGGCGGATGCCTGGCCAGGCGCTCGCGCAAGCCATCGTGCGCTTGCGCGCGCAGCCACGACTCGACGGTCTGGTCGGACGGCACCGGGAATGCTGGCAGGTAGTTCTTGCCGAACTCCAGCTCGATGTTGCAGCGTCGCGCCAGTTCGACGCTGTTCTCCAACGCCTCGGGCAAGTCTGCAAACAACTCGCACATCTCGTCTTCGGCTTTCAGGTATTGCTCGGGGCTGTAGTCGCGTGGGCGGCGCGGGTCGTTGAGCACCCAGCCGCCGGCGATGCACACGCGCGCCTCGTGCGCCTCGAAATCATCGCGATCCAGAAAGCGCACGTCGTTGCTGGCCACCAGCGGCAGGTCGCGACGCGCGGCCAGTTGCAGCGCGGCGGCGTTGAATGCCTGCTCGCGCTCGCGCCCGGTGCGGGTGAGCTCCAGATACAGCCGATCGTCGAAGTGGCGCTGCAGTTCGCTCAGCGCGTGCTCGGCGGCGTCGAGGTGGCCGTCGCCGGCCAGCTTGCCGACGTGGCTCTGGCGACCGGCCAGCACGATCAGGCCACGCGCCTCGCGGTGCAGCCATTCGGGCGCGATGGCGACGAAGTCGCCGTGGTGGCCTTCCAGATAGGCGCGCGAAATCAAGCGCGACAGCCCGAGGTAACCGCTGCGATCGGTACACAACAAGGTCAGGCGCGATACTTCGTTGCCCTGCGCCAGAAACACGTCGGCACCGGCGATGGGTTTGATGCCCATCTTCTCGGCGGCGCGGTAGAACTTCACCAGGCCGAATACGTTGGACAGGTCGGTCAACGCCAGCGCCGGCAGTTGCAACTGCACGGCGCGGCCGACCAGATTGGCGCGCGCGGCTTTGTGCGGATCGCCGTATTCGGGCTTGTCCGGCAAGCGGGCGGTCGAATCGCGCAGCGAATACTCGCTGTGCACGTGCAGGTGGACGAAGCGCGGGGTCATGCCGAGGGGCCTTGCGAACGTTCAGGAATCGCTGAACAAATCCATCGTGGATTTGTCAGCGAGCGCCCAGTCCGGTACATGCCCGGACTGGGCTCACACGGCTCTATCACTTGCGTGATGGATCCGTGGCCACGCCATCCATGGCGTGGGGGAAACGCTGATAAATCAGCGTTTCCTTCAAGCCTAGGCCGGTGCGACGAAACCGACAAGGCTTGACAGGCGCGCGTTGTGGTCAGAAGTCGAACTCGGTATTGGCGTAGGTCGCCGCCAGCACCGGCGCGAAGCTGCGGCGGTGGATCGCGCATGGCCCCAGATCGCGCAGCGCCGCCAGATGCTCGGGCGTGGGGTAGCCCTTGTGCACCGCAAACCCGTAGCCCGGGTACTGCGCGTCGAGTGCGTGCATCACGCGGTCGCGGTGCACCTTGGCGAGGATCGACGCGGCGCCGATGGCGCGCACGCGGGCATCGCCGCGGACGATGGCTTGCGCGGGGCAACGCAGGTGCGCTGGCAGGCGGTTGCCGTCGATCAGCGCTAGTTCCGGTTCGATCTCCAGCGCCGCCAGCGCACGGCGCATGCCGTCCATCGTGGCCTGGAAAATGTTGATGCGATCGATCATCGCCGCGTCGATTTCGATCACTGCGTGCGCCAGCGATTTGCTGCCGATGATTGGCGCCAGTTGCTCGCGGCGTGCCGGCGAGAGCGCCTTGGAGTCGCCCAATCCGTGGATGCGTCGCTTGGGGTCGAGGATCACCGCGGCCACCACCACCGGGCCGGCCAGCGGCCCGCGCCCGGCCTCGTCGACGCCGGCGATGAGCCGTCCGGCGATTGGCGGCAGTTTCATGGTCGTGGCTGCCCGAGCAAGCCGTCGATGGCATCGGCGGCGAGCGTGGATGCGTCGCGGCGCAGGTGCTCGTGCAGTTCGGCAAAGCGCGCGCTGACCGCTTCGACCCGTGCCGGATCGTCGAGCCAATCCAAAATCGCCGCGCACAGTGTGGTCGGCGTGCAGGCATCCTGCATCAGCTCGGGCACCAGCGCGGCACCTGCCAACTGCGGGTATTGCACGTGCAGGGCCGGGGCCATCGGCAGCGCCGCGTGCAGCACGTTGGGCAGGCTGTACTGGCCGATCTTGAGCAGCCGGAAACCACGCACGATGGCCTGCGTGCTGCGCGCCACGCGGTAGGCCACCACCATGGGACGTTTGGCGAGCATGGCTTCCAGCGCCGCGGTGCCGGAGGCGAGCAGGACGGCGTCGCTGGCGATCAGCGCCGCGTGCGCGCGGCCATCGACCAGATGCATGACCGAGCGCAGCCCTTCGGCACCCGGTTCGGCGGCCACGCGTTCGAGTTGTCGGGTGAACGCTTCGCGGCAGGCGGCATTGGCCATCGGTGCGACGAAGTGCAGCTTCGGGCGCTCGCGCAGCGCCAGCGCGCAGGCGCGCAGGAAATCCATCCCCAGCCGCTTGATCTCGCCCAGGCGGCTGCCCGGCAGCACCGCAATCAGCGTGCCGGCGTTTGCCAATGCCAGTGCATGGCGGGCGGCATCGCGATCGGGCTGCAGCACAAACGCATCCGCCAGCGGATGTCCGACGAAGTGTGCGGTGACGCCATGCCGTGCGTAGATCGCCGGCTCCATCGGGAACAGGCACAGCACGATATCGGCGCTGCGCCGGATCTTTTCCATGCGCCCTTCGCGCCACGCCCACACCGACGGGCTGACGTAGTGCGCGGTGCGGATGCCGCGCTGCTTGAGCGCACGTTCCACTCCGAGATTGAAGTCGGGCGCGTCGATGCCGATGAACACGTCGGGTCGCCATGCCAGCAGGCGTTGGCGCAAACGGCGACGCAAACGCAACAAGCGCGGCAAATGGCGAACCACTTCGCCCAAGCCCATCACCGCCAGCTCGCTGCAATCGTGCCAGGCTTCCACCCCCGCCGCGCGCATCTGCGATCCACCCACCCCGACGATTTGGGCATCGGGATGGCGGCGCTTGATCTGCGCGATCAAGCCCGCGCCGAGCTGGTCGCCGGAGGCTTCGCCGGCGATCAGGGCGAAGCGGGGAAACGAAGGGCCGTGAATCGTGAGACGTGATTCGTGAATCGTCGGGGCGTGAATCGTGAGTCGTGAATCGTGAATCGTCGGGCTGTGAATCGTGAGTCGTGAATCGTGAATCGTGGAAGCACTGATCGGCTTCGCTGGCGTGGCATCGCCGCTTTGGTCTTTGCCGTGCTTTGGCTTTTCACCATTCACGAATCACCATTCACGATTCACGGCTTCACCTACCGCGGCTTCACCGCAACAACGACCGCTCGCTGCGGGCGATGAAGTCCAGCATCTGCAGCACGTCGGCTGCATCGGCATGTTCGAGTGCGAGTTGTTCGCGTGTTTGCGCCTGCGGTTTGCCGGACACGTACAAGGCGCGGTAGGCGCGTTTGATCGCGGCGATGCGCTCGGCGTCGAAGCCGCGCCGGCGCAGGCCTTCGGAGTTGATGCCGCGCGGCTTGGCGTAGTTGCCGGCGACCATCACGAACGGTGGCACGTCGGCATTGACCAGACTGCCCATGCCGATGAAGGCGTGTTCGCCGATGCGGCAGAACTGGTGGATGCCCGAGAAGCCGCCGAGGATGGCGAAATCGCCGATGTGCACATGCCCGGCCAGGGTGGCGTTGTTGGCGAACACCGTCTGGTTGCCGACGATGCAATCGTGCGCGATGTGCACGTAGGCCATGATCCAGTTGTCGTCGCCGATCCGCGTACTGCCGCCGCCGTCGCCGGTGCCGCGATTGATGGTGCAGAACTCGCGGATGGTATTGCGTTGGCCGATCACCAGTTCGCTGCGTTCGCCGTGGTATTTCTTGTCCTGCGGATCGCCGCCGATGGCTGCGTGCGCGTGGATGCGGGTGCCCGCGCCGATGCGGGTCGGCCCGGAAATCACCACGTGACTGGCGATATCGCAATCGTCGCCGATCTCGACCTGCGCGCCGATCACCGCGTACGGGCCGACCGCCACGTTGTTGCCGATGCGTGCCGCGGGATCGACGATGGCGGTCGGATGGATGCCCATGCGCCGCTCAGGCCTTGCGCGCGCACAGGATCTCGGCGCTGGCCGCTTCCTTGCCGTCCACCAGTGCGCGGCAGGCGTATTGCGCCATGTTGCGCAGCGTGCGCTTGAGTTCGACTTCGAACACCAGCTGGTCGCCGGGGACGACCACCCGGCTGAAGCGCGCGTTGTCCACTTTGACCAGATAGAAAATCGGCTGCTCTCCGTCGCCGTCGTTCTGCGGCACCGACACTTGCGTGAGCAGGCCGGCGGCTTGCGCCATGCCTTCGATGATCAGCACCCCGGGCATCACCGGGTGGCCGGGGAAGTGGCCGGTGAAGCACGGTTCGTTGCAGGTGACGTTCTTGAGCGCGCGCAGCCACTTGCCCGCTTCGAAATCCAGCACGCGATCGACCAGCAGGAACGGGTAGCGATGCGGCAGCATCGCCATGATCGCCTGGATGTCGCGGGTATGCGGGGCGGGGGCGGCTTCGTTCATCGTTTCGGATCCTTGCTCAGCGCGTTCACGCTGCGCGCCATCTCGTCGAGTTGCTTGAAGCGTGTGGCGTTGCGACGCCAGCTGCGGTGATCTTGCAACAGCGTTCCGGAAGCATACTCGCCCGGTTGCGTGATGGATTGCAGCACCACGCCGGCGGCATGCACCACCACGTTGTCGCAGATCTCGATGTGGCCGTTGATGCCCACCGCTCCGGCGATGAGGCAGTTGTGCCCGATTTTCGTTGAACCGGCCACGCCCACGCAGCCGGCCATCGCGGTGTGCGCGCCGATGCGTACGTTGTGCGCGATCTGGATCTGGTTGTCCAGACGAACGTCTTCTTCCAGCACGGTGTCTTCCAGTGCGCCGCGATCGATCGTGGTGTTGGCGCCGATTTCGCAATCGTCGCCGATCACCACGCCGCCGCGCTGCGGCACCTTGATCCAGCGGCCGCCGTCGCGCGCCAGCCCGAAGCCGTCGGCGCCCAGCACCGCGCCGGGGTGGATCAACACGCGATGTCCCAGATGCACCCGCATCACCAGGGTGACTCGCGCGACCAGTTCGCTACCGGCGCCGACGACGCAATCCTCGCCGATCACGCAGCCCGGGCCGATGATGGCGCCGGCCGCGATCACGCTGCGCGCGCCGATGCTGACGAAGGCGCCGATGTGCGCGGACGGGTCGATGCGGGCGCTGGCGGCGATGTCGGCGCTGCCGTGGATGCCGGGCGCTGGCGCCACTCGTGGATCGAACAGCGCGGCGATCTTCGCGAAGGCGACGTAAGGGTCGGATGCGATCAATGCCGGACAGGGTGCGCTTTCGACCTCGGCGGCGCGCAGCACCACCGCACCCGCCCGTGTGCTGGCCAGTTCGCCGCGATAACGCGGGTTGGCGAGAAAGGTCAGTTGGTCTGGCCCGGCCGCCGCGAGGGTGCCCACGCCGGAGACGCGCACCTGCCCGTCACCGCGCAGCGCCAGCCCGAAGCGCTGGGCGAGGCTGGCCAGGGTGTGCGCTGTGGCCATCGAAGAAATCGTGCCCGGTCGCGGCGCTTAGAACGATGTGCCGAACGTGAACTGCAGGTGCTCCTGCTGGTCGCCCTTCTCGTGGCGGAACGGCTGCGCGTAGCTGATGATCACCGGTCCGATCGGCGCACGCCACTGCAACGCCACACCGTAGGAGGCGCGGAAGCTGCTGAAGCTGAAGTTGCTCGGCTTGGTGAACACATTGCCGAAATCCACGAAGGTGGAGATGCGCGCCGACTCGGTGTCGAGCAGTTTGGGGAAGAAGGTTTCGATCGAGCCGGTGGTCTTGAGCGCGCCACCCAGCGGCTGCAGGTAGGCCGAGCCAGTGACGGTCGCCGTCGGGCCGACGGTGTTGTCGCGGAAGCCGCGGATCGAGGTCACGCCGCCGGTGTAGAAGTTCTCGAAGAACGGCAGCCCGAGTTTGCCGGCATTGCCGTAGCCGGCGCCGTAACCTATATCGGCGGCGGTGCGCAGCACCAACCACGGGCGCAGCGGCCAGTAGCGCTCGAACGAATACGAAAGCTTGTAGTACTCCTGCGTGGAGCCGGGCAGGTTGACGAACAGATCCAGGCGCTGGAAGGTACCGGCGGTGGGCGCGAAGAAGCTGTTGCGGGTATCCTTGGCCCAGAACACCTCCGCGTTCCAGCCCTTGAAGGTGTAATGCCCGACCGCGTTGAGGTAATCGATGATCACCTGTGGCGTCATTCCGAACAGCGGGATGATCTTCTGCGTCTTCTCGCCGAAACTGATGCCGACCGTGTCGGACTCGGTGATCGGCACGCCGAAGGTGACGCCGGCGCCGAGCGCATTGCTCGAGTACTGGGCGACGTTGTAGTTGGCGAAGTTGTACTTGTTGTAAATCAGGTTGTACCCGACCGATACCCCGCTCGGGGTGAAATACGGGTTGGTGTAGCTGGCACTGATCGACTTCTGGAAGCGGCTGTTGGAGATCGACACGCCCAGCCGGTTGCCGGAGCCCAGGAAGTTGCTCTCGTTCAGGCCCACCGAGGTGATCAGGCCGGCGAGCTGCGAATAACCCAGCGAGAAGGTGAACTGGCCGGAGTTGCGCTCCTTCACGGTAACCACCAGGTCGATCTGGTCGGGACTGCCGGGCACCGCCGGGGTGTCCACGTCCACCGAGTCGAAGTAACCCAGTCGTTGCAGGCGCACGCGCGAACGGTCGACCGCCGCCTGCGAGAACCAGGTGCCCTCGAACTGGCGCATCTCGCGGCGCATCACCGAGTCGGCGGTACGCGTGTTGCCCTTGAACACGATGCGCCGCACCATCACACGCGGCCCGGGAATCACCTGGAAGTCGATGCCGACGGTGTGCTTTTCCTTGTCGACGTTGGGGGCGGGATTGATCTTGGCGAAGGCGTAGCCGATGTTCGACAGCAGCAAGGTCATGGCATCGACGGTGGCTTCCAGCTTGCGCCGCGAGAACACTTCTCCGGGCTTGATGATGATCAGCTTGCGCAGGTCGGCGGCCGGCACGATGGTATCGCCGGACACGTCCACGCTGGTGACCTTGTAGATGTCGCCCTCGACGATGTTGGCGGTGACGAACATGTCGCGCCGATCGGGGCTGATGGCGACCTGGGTCGAGTTGATGTTGAAGTCGATGTAACCGCGGTCGAGGTAATACGAGTTGAGCTTCTCCAGATCGCCGGAGAGTTTCTCGCGCGAGTACTGGTCGTTGTGCGAATACCACGACAGCCAGTTGCTCGTGCCCGACTCCCAGTTGTCCAGCAGCTGCTTGTCGGTATAGACCTTGTTGCCGACGACGTTGATGTTGCGGATCTTGGCGGTCTTGCCCTCGACGATGTTGATGGTCACGTCCACGCGGTTGCGGTCGAGCACGGTCACCGTGGGGGTGATGGCCACGTTGTAGCGACCGCGGTCGTCGTACTGGCGGTTGAGTTCCTGGGTGACGCGATCCAGGCTCAGGCGATCGAAGGTCTCGCCCTCGGCCAAGCCGATCTGCTTGAGGCCCTTGAGCAGGTCGTCGGTCTTGATCTCCTTGTTGCCCTTGACCGTGAGCTTGTTGATCGCCGGGCGCTCGGTGACTTTCACCACCAGGATGTCGCCCTGACGGTCGAGTTCGATGTCGCTGAAAAACCCGGTCTTGAACAGGGCGCGGATGGCGCTGGCGGCCTTGGCCGAATCGACGGTGTCGCCGCGCTCGATGGTCAGGTAGGTGAAGACCGTGCCCGAGGCGATGCGCTGCAACCCGTCGACGCGGATGTCGGCGACCCGGAACGGTGCGAAGTTCTGCGCGTGGGCGACCGGCGCGAGGGCGAGGGCGGTGGCCAGGGCCAGGGCGAGCAAGCGGGGGGCGGCGGTACGCGTCATCGGTGCATCCGGTTGGCCGCGGAGGTTGGCGCCGCGGGGGTCTGGGTTTTCACGGGAACTTCAAGGCGCTGGACGCAGCAGGTCGTTGTAGAACGCCACGCACATCAGCCCGCCGAGCAGCACGAGGCCGACGAATTGCCCGACCGCCAGCGTGCGATCGCTGAGCGGACGGCCTTTCACCAGCTCTATAAGGTAATACAGCAGGTGCCCGCCGTCCAAGATCGGGATCGGCAGCAGGTTGATCAGGCCCAGCCCGAGCGAGAGCAGGGCGAGGAAAAACAGGAACCAGGCCACCCCGTTGCGCGCCGCAGCGTCGGCGGTGGTGGCGATGGTCACCACGCTGTGCAGGCCGCTGGTGGCCCCTTCGGTGAATACCCGTTTGAGCATGGTGGCGTTGGCGATGACCTGCCGGCGCATCTCGCGGGCGCTGGCGGCGATGGCATCGACCGGGCCGTAGCGGCGCAGGCCGTCGAAGGTCGCGGTCACCGGTTGCGCGGCGATGCCGATCAGCAGGCGGGAATGGCCGTCCCCCGGGTCGCCGGGCTTGGGAACGATCGACACATCCAGACGCTGGCCGTTGCGGTCGATGACCAACCTCAGTGGCACGCCGGCGTGTGCCTGCCGGTGCACGGCAGCGAGCAGATCGACGAAGAACGGCGTTGGGATGCCGTCGACGGACACGATGCGATCGCCCGCACGCAGCACTCCGGCCGCCGCGCCGCCGGGCGACAGTTGCCCGACCACCGCCGGCAACTCGCCCTGTTTCGGGAACAGGCCCATCTGCGTCATCGCCTGAGCGTCGTCCAGCCCGCTGGGCAGCCGTTGCAGGGGCAGCGTGCGCAGGGCATGGCCGCCGTCTTCGCGGGCCACCTCGACCTCCACCGGCTGGCGATCCATGGCCGCGGTGGCCAGCGCCAGGCCGGCGTCGGTCCAGGTGTCCACGCGCTCGCTGCCGATGCGCAGCAGGCGGTCGCCTGGCTGGAATCCGGCTTCCGCAGCCAGTCCGCCGACGTGGCCGACCAGCGGCTGGTAATCGGGCAGGCCGATGACGAACATGCCCCAGAACAGCACGAAGGCCAGCAGGAAGTTGAACGCCGGCCCAGCGGCGGCGATCAGCATCCGCTGCCAGACCGGCTTGCGGTTGTGGGCGCGATGCAGATCCTCGGCGGGCACTTCGTACTCGCGCTCGTCGAGCATCTTCACGTAGCCGCCCAGCGGGATCAACGACACCACGTATTCGGTGCCGTCCTTGCCTTCGTGCTTGAGCAGCGGCTTGCCGAAACCCACGGAAAAACGCTGTACGTGCACGCCGAACCAGCGCGCGACGAGGAAATGGCCGTACTCGTGGAAGGTCACGAGGATGCCGATGCTCACGATCAGCCACCCGATCGAGCCGAACACGGTGCTCATGCGTTGGCTCCGGCCAGCCGCCGCACCTGCGTGCCGGCCTGCCGGCGCGCGGCCGCGTCGGCCGCCAGCAGGGCATCCAGATCGGCCGCCGGGGCGATGTCGCAGGCGTCCAGGGTCGCGGCGATCGCTGCGGGGATGTCAAGAAAGCCGATGTGTCCGTGGAGAAACGCGTCGACCGCGACCTCATTGGCGGCGTTGAGCGTGGCCGGCGCGGTGCCGCCGGCGTTCAGCGCCGCGTAGGCCAGATCCAGGCAGGCGAAGGTGGCGCGGTCGGGGGGCTGGAACGTCAAGGCGCCCAGCGCGCCCAGATCGGGTGCGGCCACGCCCGATGCCACCCGCTCGGGCCAGGCCAGCCCGCAGGCCAGGGTGGTGCGCATGTCCGGCCGGCCAAGCTGCGCCAGCACCGAGCCATCGGCTTGTTCGACCAGCGAATGGATGATGCTCTGGGGGTGGACGAGCACGTCGATGCGCGCGGCCGGCATGCCGAACAGCCAATGCGCCTCGATGACCTCCAGACCCTTGTTCATCAGCGTCGCCGAATCGACCGAAATCTTGCGTCCCATCGACCAGTTTGGATGACGGCAGGCCTGCTCGGCAGTTACCCCCGCCAGTTCGGCACGGCTGCGGTTCAGGAACGGGCCGCCGGAAGCGGTGAGGATCAGCTTGGCCACCTTGGCCAGATCGGCGGGCTGGCCGTTCAGGCACTGGAAGATCGCGTTGTGTTCGCTGTCGATCGGGATGATTTGCGTGCTGTTTGCCCGACATTCGCGCATCAACAAGTCACCGGCCAGCACCACCGATTCCTTGTTGGCTAGCAGCAGGCGCTTGCCGGCGCGCGCCGCAGCCAGGGTGGAGGCGATGCCGGCAGCGCCGACGATGGCGGCGATCACGGTATCGGATTCGGCATCGGCGGCCGCCTCGGCCAGTGCCTGCGGCCCGGCGTGCGCCTGCGTGGGCAGGCCGGCGGCGGCCAGACCGTCGCGCAGGGCGGCATATTTTCCGGCTTGCCCGATCACCGCGTGCTGCGGTCGATGCCGGCGGCACAGCGCGACCAGTTCGTCCACCCGCGCGTGCGCGCTCAGCACCGATACCGCGAAGCGATCCGGATGGCGCGCGATCACGTCCAGCGCACTGGCGCCGATCGAGCCGGTCGCGCCCAGCAGTGCGATGCGCCTCACGGCCAATGCTCGCGGCGGCGGTCGATCACGTACGCCGCCTCACAGACCCAGCCAGCCCTTGCCGATCCACAGCACCGGCAATGCCGCCAGCAGGCTGTCGATGCGATCGAGCACGCCGCCGTGGCCGGGGAACAAGGTGCCGGAGTCCTTCAGCCCGGAATGGCGTTTCATCAGGCTCTCGAACAGGTCGCCGATCACCGATGCGGCCACCGTGACCAGCGCCAGTGCCGCCATCGTCTGCCACTGCGCCGGCTTGACGTGAACCCAGTCCATCGCCAGCAGTCCTACCGCCAGCCCGCTGGCGATGCCGCCCCACAGGCCCATCCAGGTCTTGCCGGGGCTGATGGCCGGCACCAGCTTGCGCTTGCCCAGGGTGGATCCGAGCGCGTAGGCGCCGCTGTCGGCGGCCCAGACGATCAGCAGTGCCAGCAGCAGCCAGCGCGGCCCGAGCGGGTCGGGATGGGCGAGCGTGCCATCGCCCTTGTGCAACAGCACCAGTGCGCACCACGCCGGGACGATGGCCAGTGTGCCGGCGACCAGCTTGCCGGCGCGCGCCAGCACTCCCGCGTCGCGCCCCAGCCCCGGGCGCAGCAGCCAGACCAATGCCGCCAGCCACCACGCCACCCCGATCAGGCTGACCAAGGTGAACAGCGGCAGCGCGCGCGCCCACAGCAGGCCGGTCATCAACACGCAGTTGGCGATCAAGTAGAGGCCGCGCCACGTCTTGCGCTCGATGCCCACCAGATGCGACCACTCCCACAGCCCGCCGAGGAACAACGCCGCCGCCAGCGCTGCCACGTAGGGCGTGGGCAAGTACAGCGTCGCCAGCACCACCAGCGGCGCCAGCACCGCAGCGGTGACGATGCGCTGGATCATGCGCCGCCGACCTGTGCGACTTGCGCGCCGGTGCGCCCGAAACGACGCTCGCGTGCCGCAAAGTCCACCAGTGCCCGATCCAGTTCGGCCACGTCCAGATCCGGCCAGAGCGTGTCGGTGAACCATAGTTCGGTGTAGGCCATCTGCCAGAGCAGGAAGTTGCTGATGCGCCGATCGCCGCCAGTGCGGATGAACAAATCCGGTGCCGGCTGCTCGGCCAGTTCGACGTGCTGCGCGAACAGCGCCTCGTCGATCGTCGATGGATCGAGTTGCCCGCGCACCGCCGCCTGCGCCAGCGTCCGCGCCGCTTGCACGATGTCCCACCGACCGCCGTAGCTGATCGCCACGTTCAGATGCAAGGCGGTATTGCCAGCGGTGCGTCGCTCGGCGCTGTCCATGCGCTTGCCGATCGCCGCCGACAGGTGCGCCCGCTCGCCGATGAAACGCAGGCGTACGCCGTGCTCGTGCAGTTCGTCCACTTCGCGGTCGAGCGAGCGCATGAACAAGTTCATCAGCGCGCCGACTTCCTCCTGCGGGCGCTTCCAGTTCTCGCTGGAAAAAGCGAACAAGGTCAGCGCGCGGATGCCGCGTTCGAGGCAAAAGCGCACGCACAGGCGCACGGTCTTGGCGCCGGCACGGTGGCCGAAGGTACGCGGCCGGCCACGGCGCTGCGCCCAGCGGCCGTTGCCGTCCATCACGATGGCGATGTGCTGCGGTACGCGCCCGCCGCCCGCGGCGGTCGGTTCCGGGGCGGGCGGCGGATGGCTGGCTGGTGGCGCGGGCATCGGCCGCAGGGCGACAGGGGACGGCAAGGTCAGATCGCCAGCAGTTCGAGTTCCTTGGCCTTGACCACCTCGTCGACGTCCTTGATCGCCTTGTCGGTGATCTTCTGGATGTCATCCCCGGCGCGCTTTTCCTCGTCCTCGGTGATCGACTTGTCCTTGAGCAGTTCCTTGACGTGATGCATGGCATCGCGGCGCACGTTGCGGATCGCCACCTTGGTGTTTTCGCCCTCGTGGGCGACGTGCTTGCCCAGTTCGCGGCGGCGTTCTTCGGTCAGCGCCGGCAGGTTGATGCGGATCACCGTGCCGGCGGTGTTCGGGGTCAGGCCCAGATCGGAGGCGAGGATGGCCTTCTCGACCGCGCCGACCATGCCTTTTTCCCACGGGGTGATCTGGATCGTGCGGGCGTCGGTGATGGCGACGCTGGCCACCTGCGCCAGCGGGGTGTCGTTGCCGTAGTAGCTGACTTTCAGGTGATCGACCAGGGCCGCGCTGGCGCGCCCGGTGCGCACCTTGGTCAGGTCGTGGCGCAGCACCTCCACGCACTTGTGCATGCGTGCGGTCGCGTCGGTCTTGATCTGGCTGAGCATGGGCCGTTCGCCGTGGCGGAAACCGCCATCATACCAGCGCGCGCCGCCAGCCCGTGGCGGCTGCGCCGGCGCCTGCGGTCAGAACGTCTGCCGGTAGGTGAAGTACCAGAACCGGCCCGGCACGTCGTAGTCCGGGATGAACGACGTCGAGCCACTGTAAGACCATGCATGCGGTGGCTGCCGATCGAATGCGTTGCGCACGCCCAGGGACAGCACGGCGTTCCAGGGCGCCTTCCAGCGCCCCTCCAGATCGATGTAGGTGACCGAGCCCAATCGGTTGCGCGGATCGGGGAAGGGCGTGCCCGAACCAAATCCGGAGGACATGTGATTGGGATCGGAGCAGTGCGATTGCACCAGTGAAGGGTCGTGCAAGCGATCACCGAGGTTCGCGATGTAGTTGCAGTATTCAAATATCGGTGAAAAATAGCGGCCCGTGACCGTGGCGCCCCAGCGGCCGCGTTGCCAGTCGAGCGTGGCAACCGAGCGCATGCGCCACACCACGCCGTAAACCGGATCGTTGCTGCCCACCACGTTGCCCTCGGCGAACGAGCCGTCGGCCAGCGTCGATCCGCTGGCGGGTTTGCCGATCTCGCCGTAATAACCGACCCACGCGGTTTCCCAGCGCAGATTGAAATCGCCCCAATCGGTTTGCCGCTTCCAGGCCAGCGCAAAATCCACGCCGTCGGTTTGCAGCCCGCCGAACAGGTTGCGCTCCGAGGTCGTCACGTATTGCAGCGTGCCGTCCGGGTAGCGGGCGATGCGCGCGCAGGCGTTCGGGTCGCCGTGCTGATAGCACGCGTCGATGTACCACTGTCCGCCCGGATCGGCGATCGCATTGCGCAGCTTGATCCGGTACCAGTCCACGCTCACATCCAGTCCGGGCAGCCAGCGCGGGCTGAACAATACGCCCGCGGTCAGGGTGCTGGTGGTCTCGGGTTTGAGGGTGGCGTTGCTGGTGGAGATCGTGTCGACTTCGATCGGCGGTGGCACGTCGGCCGGCACCCCGGCTGCCGCGCAACGCGCCGCGACATCGGCTGGCGGCTGGTAGTCGTCCTGCACGGCGCAGTCGTCGAAGTAGCCGTTGCCGTAGTGCTGATAGACCGTCCCGCCGAACGCCTCCAGCACGCTGGGCGCGCGGAAGCCCTGGGTATGGGTCGCGCGCACCAGCAGGTCGGTGAACGGTCGCCACTTGAGCGCCACGCGCGTATTGGCGGTGCCGCCGAACAGCGAGTAATGCGACCAGCGCGTGGCCACGTTCAGATCGAGCTGGCGCGCCAGCGGGCGGTTGGCCAGCAAGGGTGCGTCGAACTCCACGAACGCCTCGTTCACCGCGTAGGAACCCCGGGTCGGCTCGTAGCTGACGCCGGTGCCGTTGGCGCGATCGGTGGCCACCAGCAGGCCGGGATCGTCGCGGCCGTGCTCGATGCGCCGTTCGATGCCGATGGCCATGCCCAGCGGCCCGGCGGGCAATGTGAAAGGCTGGCCGTCGGCGTGCAGGGCGAACAAGTCCGAGCGCGTGCTGGTGCGGTTGTGCACGTTCACGTCCACGTAATCGAGCATGGCCGGCGTGAGCCGCTCCGGGCCGCCGAACAGGTCGATCGGCACGCAGCCGGCGATCACGTGGCCGGGACTGCCGCAGCGCGGTGTGCCACTGGCGTCGATGTACGACGGGCCGACCGCCAGCCGCAGCTTTTCGTTGTCGGCATAAGGCCCGCTGAACTCGGTTTGCGCCGCGCGCGTGCTGATCGCGTCGGCCGTCCAGTTCCAGTCATGCCCGGCGAGCGTGAAACTGCCGTCGAGGCCCACGTGCAGCCGCGAAGTATTCACCGCCTGTTCGAAGCGACGCACATCGGCGCCGACAAAGCGCATGTGCACGGCGACGTCCGCACCGAACGGGTTGTAGATGCTGTCCGGGGAGACGGTGTAAGCCTGCTCGCCAGTGAACTGGGCGGTGGAGAAGTGGATGGTCGGCGGCGCCAGTTGTTGCGAGGACGTGCGGCGATCGACGATGGCATCGGCGACCAAGGCCAGCGATGGCGTCAGTTCACGGCGAAACTGCGCGAACCCGGCGCGGCGCTCCTGCGGGGTTTGCAGGTAGCTGTAGGCCTGATAGTTGAAGCTGCTGTCGGTCGCTGAATGAAAACGGCGGAAATCGTCCGGCGACGTGCCCGTCCGCCCCGGGATCAGCACGACATTGCCCAGCCCGTCCACGGTGAACACGCCGTACGGGGTGGTCGAGGAGCCGGTCGCCCCCAGCGGCAAACCCAGTGCCGGTACCGCTGAGATGGTTCGCGCCGAGGCCATGATCGGATCGTCCTTGCCCGCCTCCAGCCCGATCGACCAGCGCGTGGCTTCGCCGTCGTGCCCGAAGGCGAAGTCGATGTTGCTGCGCGTGCCGTCGCCATGCTCGTTGACGCCGGCGTACACGCCCAGTTGCGGGTGATCGACCTTGGGGCGGGTGACGATGTTGATCACGCCGCCGATGGCGTCCGAACCGTACACCGCCGAGGCGCCGTCCTTGAGTACGTCGATGTGATCGACCATCGACAACGGGATCGCCGACAGGTCCACCGCGCCGTCGAGTGCCGATACCCAGCGTTGACCATTGACCAGCACCAGCGTGCGGTTCGCGCCGAGGCTGCGCAGATTGACGCGCAGTTGACCGGGGGCTTCGCTACCGTTGTTGATGTTGCGATTCAGGGTTGGCCCATTGGCGACGATCAGCGATTGCGCCACGTCGGCGACGCTGGTCAGGCCGGTGTGCGCGATCTGCTCGCGGGTGATGGTCTGCACCGGTTGCGCGGTGGCGGTGTCCACGCCGCGCACGTGGGTGCCGGTGACGATCACCGGCGCGAGGTTCTTGGCTTTGGCGGCAGCCGCCGACTCCGGCGCGGCTGCCGGTGGATCGTCGCCGGCCCATGCCAGTTGCGCGCAGGTCACACACAACACGATGCCGGGAACCCAAGGTTGCAAGGGTGCGAAGCGGTTCATGGTGCTCCTCCCTACGTTGCGCGGGTGTTGTCGTTCGTGTTCAGCGCTGGGTACGCTCAAGCGTGATGGCCAGCACGGCGTGATGCACGTCCGGCTCGGGTGGGCCGACCAAGGTCAGCGCCAGCAGCGGACGTTCCGGATGCGGATTGGGCAAACGCAGCAGGCCCACGATCCCCAGTTGCTGGTAAGCGTTGAGATCGCGGGCATCGTTGCCCCAGGCGACGAACTGCATGCGCGAATCGCCCTGGGTATTGCGCCAGTAGCCTGCGGGCCGCTCACCGAACCCGAGCGCGATCGTCGCTTGGCTGCCGTCGGCGTAGTCCAGGCGGATCTGGCCGGGTGGCTTGCTGGCATCGATGCCGAAGTAGTTGGGAACGCCGATCAACAGGTCGACCGCGGCGATTGGGTCGGACGCGGCATGGGTCGGCCCGTTGCCGCCGATGGCAAAGCGGGCGTTCAGTGACCGCGCCAGATCGATGCCGCCGCGCACGTCGAAATCGATTCCCAGATAGCGCTGCCGGCCCTGCGGCAGCCAGGCGAAGTCACCGCCGCCGTGGAAGGCGGTATCCAGCGGCGCACGCAGGCCGAACGAATACGCGGCCGTCAGGTCGAGTTGATCGGTCGTCAGCCCTGAGTCGCGCGGCGGGATGCCGCCGCCGGGCAGCACTCGGACGCTGACCGGGAGCGATGGCGCCGCCGTGTTCAGCGGCCCGGGATCGCGCGCCCGCATCGCAGCGCGCTCTGCGGCGGTCGGTGGGGGCGTGGCGGTGGAGCCAGACGCGGTCGATGACAGTTCACGAAGATCGACTTCGCGGGCGATTTCCGCAACCGGGCGCGAGTCGGGCGTGAGGTCCCAAACCAGCAAACGACCGCGCAGGCTGCGGGCCAGCAGGCGGTTGCCGTCGGGCGAAAATGCCAGCGTCGCCACCACGTCCGGGCGCGGCAGGGCGACGCGCAGGCTCGTCATGCGGATGTTTTGGTGAAGATCGAACAACACCGCGCCGTCGCGCAGTCCGCGCGCGTACCAGCGGCCGTCGCTGCTCACCGCGCCGGCATACATGTTGGTGTCGTCGATGAGTTCTGGCAGCGCGTGGAAAGAGCCGTCGGCTGCGACGATCTGGGTCGGGTCTGAATTGCTGATGATCGCCACGTCGGTGGAGCGCGGCAGTGGCACGAGGGCATGCACGTCGGTGACCGGCAGCGGTGTGGTGTGCTCTCCGCCGGTTGCGGGGAAGCGGCGCAACTCAAACATCTGTTTGCCGTTTTCCAGATGATGGAAGGCAATGACGGTCGCTTGGCGATCGTCGAACACGACGGTAGCCAACGTTCCTTTGCGTGAGTCCTCGCCGTAGCCGCGGGGGCGGTACGATCCGAGCGGCCCGGCGACGGCCTTCAGGGTCTTGCCATCGCGAACGCTGGCATCGCTGCGGTTCCACGCGGCTAAGCGACTGCCGTCCGGACTGAACGCCAGACCGTGGAGCATGCCCGGCAATGGCGTCGGGCCGGCCAGCAGTGCGCCATCGGCGAGGCGATAGATCACAGCAACCTCGCTGGTCAAATGGTCGCCCGTGGCCAACGATTGCGGCCAGGCGACGACGACCCGCAGGCCATCCGGACTCACGTCGGCATACGTCGGGGTGTTCGGCAGGGCAATCGGCGAGAACAGCGGGCGACCGCTGGTCGCATCGAAGGCAAACAGCGTCGGGCCGGCGAGCACGACCACGCGGCGACCGTCGGGGGTGAGTTCGGCAAAGCTGGGCGGCTGTGGCAGTTCGATGCGGGCGCCTCGCGCTCGCTCGGTGCGCGCGTCCACGACCCGCACGCCGCCGCCTTCGACCTCCGCCAGCCAGCGCCCGTCGAAGTGCACCGTGCCCGGTGCCATCGGCGCGGCGTGCCCGCTCTTGAGTGCCGGTGGGGGTGTCCGTTCCAGGCGCAGGTGCTGCACGTTCACGCTGGCCAGCAGGCCTTGCGTGGGTGCCCACGCGAAGGCCTGCGCCGACAGCGGGCTGCGCGCGTTGACGAAAGCGGTCAGGGGAAGCGCATCGCTGCGATCATTTACATTTTCGGTCGGAGCGACCTGCCAGAGCGCTTCGTTGTCGGTGTTGCCGGCAACCAACACGGTGCGGTGCGCGCGATCGACCTCCACCCGTTGCGGCGACGGCGCGCCACTGAGCGACCCATTGCCGGCGAACGGTGGTGCCAGCAGGCGACCTTCGGGCCACGACCACAGATAGACGCCGCCGCCGTCGGCCGCCGCAGCGAGCCATCCGTCGTCGCCGCTGAATGCCAAGTATCGGATCGGGAGGCTCGGCGCTGGCGCGGGGCGGCTGACCGTCAAGTTTCGCAAGTCCACCACCACGATTGCTCCGGCGCTGTCGCCCAACGCCAGCCACTGCGAATTGCCGCTATAGCGCCATGCGGCGATCGCGCCGAAGTCGCCAAGGTCGACCGTCGCGCGGGCTTTCAGGGTGTGTGCGTCCACCAGCATCACCGCGTGCTCGCGGGTGTCCTGCGCGAACACGCTTCCGTCCGGGGCCAGCAGCCGCGACGGTGTGCCCTTCCACGGGGGCGGTGCGGCCAGCGCCCCTTGCGGACTCCAAGGCTCGGCGGCCCACAGCTGCACGCGGCCGTCCTTGTCGGTCAGCAATGCGAAGCGACCGTCCTGCCCGTAGGTGACGTCGTCGAGCTGCGCGGCTTGCGGCGGGTCGCGCCATGCACCGCGCGCCGCATCCAGACGGCGCATCACCGATGCCGCCGGCAGCGGTGCGTCGCTGGTGAACGCCATCTGGGTCATGAGCACGGTGCGGTTGTCGGCCAGAAACTGCAGCGACTGCTGCGCAAACACGCGATCGTCCGGGCCGCCGCTGCCGTGCGGCAGGGCCCAGGACTGGTGGCCGCTGGCGACGTCGTAGCCGCGCACGCCGGACTGCTCGGTGCTCAGGGCCAGACGCGTGCCGTCCGGACTGAACGCGATCGCGGCGGCCAGTGGCGGCACCGGCCACGCATCGATCAGGCGTGGGTTGTTGTTTTCGAGGATGCCCAGCCGCTTGCGTGCACCCTCGAGGCGCTGCGGATCACTCCGCTGTTCCATCTCGCGTATGTTCGCCAGCAGCAGCGGTGCCGCGCGCCAGCCGTCGGGGGACTCCATGTAGCGTAACGCCGCGTCGTCGCGCGCGTTCCACAGATTGCGGCTGGCGGTGGCGGCGTTGTTGCGTGCGTTGCGCCATTGCATGCTGGTGGTCACCAGCCCGGCGGCCAGTGCGACGAACGCCAGTGCTGCGGTGGCGGCCAATTTCGGCTCGCGCCGCGCCCAGCGCGCCAGTCGGGTGACCGCGTTCAACGGCCGGGCGTGCACCGGGCGGCCTTCCACGAAGCGCGACAGGTCGTCGGCCAGTGCGCGGGCGCTGGGGTAACGGCGACCGGCTTCGCGCACGAGGCAATGGCCGATGATCGCCGCCAGATCGCGATGCAGCATCGGCACGAAATCGCGCGGATCGGGTGGATTGCCGGATGCGACCAGTCGCAAGGTGGCCTCGGGGGTGGCGCCCAGGAAGGGCGCCCGCCCGGTGACCAGCTCGAACAAGATCGCCCCCAGACCCCAGATATCGGTTGCCGGAGTGACTTTTTGTGCCCGTGCGATGGCCTGCTCGGGGGCCATGTAGCTGGGCGTTCCGGACACTTCGTCCAAGGTGGCCGAGCGCCCGTGTTCGAGCCGCCGCGCCAGACCGAAGTCGGCCACGTACGGGGTACCGGCCTCGTCGAGCAGCACATTGGCGGGCTTGAGGTCCAGGTGCAAGACGCCCAGCTTGTGCGCGTAGTCGACCGCCTCGGCGACGGTGCGCAGTACCTGCGCGGCGCGCAGGGCGGGCATGCGGCCATCGCGCTGGAGCACGCTGGCCAGCGAGCCGCCGATGACCAGGCGCATCGAGAAATAGTGCATTTCGTCGGCACTGCCGACTTCGTAGATCGCCACGATGTTGGGGTGTTGCATGCGCGCGGCGCTCTGCGCTTCGTTGCGAAAGCGCTCGATGAACTCGCGCGATGCCCACGGCCCGGCGGCCAACAGCTTGACCGCCACCTCGCGATCCAGGCTGGTCTGGTGCGCTCGGTAGACCACCCCCATGCCACCCTTGCCGATCATCTCGCGCAACTCGTAGTCGCCGAAATGGCATTGCGCTGGATCGGACAGGTCGAGTTCGAGCGATTCGGACGGGAGGATGGCCAGATGGCCGCCTTCCATCACGGCCGACTCGGCATTCAGGCTGCCGAACAACAGATCCGCCAATGCCGCGGCGGGCGCGCGCAGGCTCTCCAGCGGCTGCGAGGGGCCGCTGTCGATGCGCAGGGTGTCGTCCGATTTGGCGTTCATGGCCGATCCCGCAGCGCCGCGTACAGGATGGTTTGCTCGCGTGCCAAATCTTGCGTGTCGGCCACGGTATCGGCCAGTTCGCCCCCGGCGATCTCGCGCAGCCGCTGGCGCAGGCGCTTGAGGGCGACGACCAGCGCGATCGGCTGCATGTGCAGGCGCTGGCCGATGTTTTCCAGCACGCCCGGCGCCGGGTCGCGGGCGATGAACTCGCACAGCGCCTGATACATCGGCAGATGTCCGGTTTGCGCCGCCTCGGTGTGCAGGCGCTGCAGGGCATGGGCGAGCAACTCCACTGCGAAGGCGCGCTGGTATGCCTGCTCGGGCGACGCCAGTTGCGCCACCTCCGCCTGATAGCGGGGTTCCAGATCGCTCGGCGGCGTCCAGTGGTCGCCGTCGCCGTCGCCGGCGGCGAGCTTCCCCCGCCAGTCCTGCCCGAGGAGCCGATTCAGGCGCGACCACAGGTAGGCGCGCAACGACTGCCCCTGCGCCGGGCGGGCGGCTGCCGGCTGCGCCAGTTCGCGCAGGAACAACCGGCACAAATCGATCGCGATCGCCGGCGCGTGCCCGCAACGGCGGAAACAGGCGTAGATCGGGAAGCTGTAAGCGCGCGCAAGGGTCAGCAGCGGATCTTCGGCGCCCGCCGTCTGGCCGGTCGTGCCGTGCAGGACGATCGACCACCGCGTGTGCGCAAAACTGCCCGCTGATTGCATGTGACGCCCCCGTTTCCGGCCGTTCCCCGTTCTACCAGCCTGATACAGGAATCGGCGGCCTCGATGACGGCGCCGTCGCTGCGGTTACGTTACTCCATTACGCCGGCCAGCGCAGCGCGCAGATCGCGCAGCTCCGCGTCCAGATCCGCACGTGCGTGGGTGGTGTGGGCCAACTGCGCCAGAACGTGCTCGCGCAGGCGACGGCGCATGCGGTGCACGGTTGCCGCCAAGGTGTTGGGCCGCACGTTCATCTCGCGGGCCAGCACTGCGTAGTCGGCCTCGGCGGGCGGTTCGATCAGGAACTCCCGCAGCCTCGAGAACACGTCGAGCTTACCGGCGGCCTGGGCTTCGGCGCGCAGCGCACGCAGGGCCGCATCGATCACCGTCAGCGCCCAGCGGCGTTCGAAGACACGATCGGGCGAGTCGCGTTCTGCGGCCCGCAGGCCGTCGTCGGTTCCCGGAGCTTCCAGCGAGGTCATGTGCGCCGCGCCGCCGCGCTTGATGGCTCTGGCCGCTTGTGTGGAGTTGATCAGAAAATGCTTGAGCGATGTCAGCAGGTAGGTGCGAAAGCGGCGGCGGCCGGGTTCGGCGCCTGCGTGCAAGGCGGTCGCCACGAACTCGGCGAAAAACGCTTGCGTCAGATCCTCGGCATCCTCGACGCCGGCGTGCGCGCGGATATAGGCCAGCACCGGGGGGCGATAGGTGCGACACAGATCGTCCAGCGCCGCGCGCGCATCGTGTTCGCCGCTGCCGGCGCGGCGCACCAGACTCCATTGCGTGGACGCGAAGCGTGTCATGGCGCAGATTGCGATGGGCCAATGTGCAGCCGTGCATCCGTCAGTGTAACGGCGTTGCCGCCGCCGGCGCGCCGGTCAACCGCGATTGACCAGCGTTCCGATCGCCTCGCCGTGCAGGATGCGCGCCAGATTGCCGGCGCGGGTCATGTCGTAGATGCGCAGCGGCAGGTCGTGGTCGCGGCACAGGGCGATGGCGGCGGTGTCCATCACCTGCAGGTTGTTGGCGATCACCTGCTCGTAGCCCAGCCGGTCGTAGCGCACCGCGTCGGCGAACTTTTTCGGGTCCTTGTCGTACACGCCATCGACCTTGGTGGCCTTGAGCAGCAGGTCGGCGCCGACTTCCACCGCCCGCAGCGCGGCGGCCGAATCGGTGGTGAAGAACGGGTTGCCGGTGCCGGCGGCGAAGATCACGATGCGGCCTTTTTCCAGATGGCGGATGGCGCGGCGGCGGATGAAGTCCTCGCACACCTCGTTGATCTTCAACGCGCTCATCACCCGCACCTTGGCGCCGAGTTTTTCCAGCGCGTCCTGCATCGCTAGCGCGTTCATCACCGTGGCCAGCATGCCCATGTGGTCGCCGGTCACCCGATCCATGCCGCCGGCAGCCAGGCCCGCGCCACGGAAGATGTTGCCGCCGCCGATCACCAGTCCGATCTCGATGCCGGCCTGCTGCGCCTCGATGATTTCCCGCGCCAGCCGACCCAGCACCTCCGGGTCGATGCCGTAATCCTCGCGGCCCATCAGGGCCTCGCCGGAGAGCTTGAGCAGGATGCGGCGAAAATGCGGCTTGAGCACGGCGACGGTCGCGGTCATGCAAATCCTCGGGGCAGGCAAACGGGCGAATTCTAGCCGTTTGCACCAGCCCCGTGTGATCGCCGTGGCATTTCGATCAGTGCGCGAACTCGATCTTGTGCTCGGGCGTGGCGAAGCCCACGGTGATCGCGCCTTCGCCGATGTTCACCATGCCGGTAAGGCCCATCACCGTCTCACCCATGCGCACGCCTTGCGCTTCGCAGGCGCGGGCGAGCACGTCGTAGCCGGGGAGTGAACGCAAGGTGTCCAGCTCGCCGCCGTAGCTGAGGTTGAGGTAGGGCGCAAGCAGGCCTTTCTTGACGCGATCCGCCGCGTAAGTCAGCAGCATGCGAGTGGAGTTCTCGAAACCTTTGGCTTTGCCGACGGCGGCTGTTTCGTTGCGGTGGGCGCACAGGATTGGCTTGATGTCGAGCAGGGTGCCCAACGTCGCCTTCATCCAGGTAACGCTGCGATCGCCGCGCTTCATTGCGCGTGCGCGCAGGTATTTCACGTCGCGCACCACGGCGAAGCCGTAGGTGTTTTTGGACAGATCCATCAAGCGGTCGTAGATCGGGTTGTAGTCGATCCCCGCCTCGATCATGCGCACGCCTTCGAGTACGGTGATGGCCTGCCCGGCGAACAAGGTCTGGCTGTCGATCACACGCATCTGGAAGATGCCTTTCAGTCCGGCATCCTTGCGGATCGGATGGTAATAACGAAGGATTTCGCGGCTGGCGGCAACGGTGTTTTCGTACACTGGGCTGCGCGAGGACATGATGCACATGCAGAACACGAAGTCGTAGTCGATGACCAGCTTCGACAGAAACAATTCGCGGATCTGTTCGACTGAAAACGGCGTGGACTCGGCGGCGTGGCCCTTGTCACCCAAGTGCTGACGGTAGAAGCGCAGGCTCGCCGCGGCGTCGCGCTCGTCATTGAACACGGCATCGCCCATGTGCACCTTGATCGGCTCAAGAATCACCTTGTGCTCGTCGAGCCACTCGCGCGGCAAGTCGCAAGTCGAATCCACCACCATTCCGATACGCATTTCGTTTCCCCCTTGCGCCGAGCCCCGTGGGCGGCATTTGGCTGGTCAACGTCGGCCGGACTGCGTACAGCGTTGGCTATTCATTTCACGAAAGCTGGCGCTTGTCCAGTGGGGCAGGCAAGGGAGCGTGATCGAGGTCAACAAAAAAGGCCGCCGGTTTCCCGGCGGCCTTGCGTGTTGCGGTGCAGCGGAGCTTCTACGCCAAACCGGCCTGCTTCATCACCTCGGCGGCGAAGTCCTCTTCCTTCTTCTCCACCCCTTCGCCCACGGCAATGCGGGTGAAGCCCAGCACCTGTGCGCCGGCCTTCTTGAGCACCGCCTCGACCGTGCTGGCGTTGTCGATCACGTAGGCTTGCCCGGTCAGGCACATCTCGGCCAGCATCTTGTTGACCTTGCCGCCGATCATCTTTTCGAGAATTTCGACCGGCTTGCCGGAGTCTTTGACCTGCGCCAGAGCAATTTCCTTCTCTTTGGCCACGATCTCGGCCGGCACCATGTCAGGGGAGACGTAGGGCGGATTCATTGCCGCCACGTGCATCGCCAAACCCTTGGCCAGCTCGGCGTCGCCGCCCTTGACTTCCACCAGCACGCCGATGCGCCCGCCGTGCACGTAGGCGCCGACGTGGTGGGCGCTGTCCATCCGCACCACGCGGCGCACCTGGATGTTCTCGCCGATCTTGGCGACCAGCCACTGGCGGCCTTCCTCGACGGTCTTGCCGTATTCGGTCTGCGCGGTCTTGAGCGCTTCGGCGTCCTGCGCGCCGCTACTCAGCGCGGTGCGCGCGACGACGTCGGAGAACTGGATGAAGTTGGAATCCTTGGCGACGAAATCGGTCTCGGAGTTGACCTCCACCAGCACTGCTTTGCCACCGTCGCGGGCGAGCACGATGCGCCCTTCGGCGGCCACGCGCCCGGCCTTCTTGTCGGCCTTGGCAAGGCCCGTGATGCGCAGGTGCTCCATCGCCGCTTCGATGTCGCCTCCCTTTTCGGACAGCGCCTTCTTGCATTCCATCATGCCGGCGCCGGAGCGCTCGCGCAGTTCTTTCACCAGACTGGCGGTGATTTCCATCGTGTTACCTCATGTGGTGGGAGGGCGCTGGCGCCCTGCGGGATTGATTCGCGACTCCCTGCAAGTGGGGCTGGCCGGGCCAGTTCTCAATCGCAGGTCGTGCGCAGACTGCGGATGCCGCGATGTTTGCGGCGGCGCGGCTTCGGCTGGGCGAATCGCGTCGCGCCGGGATTGCAGTCGCCCGGCGCTTGCGATCACTGTGGCCGGGATTACTTGGCCCGGTCGGTCTGCGGACGACGCGGGCCGCCCGGACGGGGCTTGCCCGGCGGACGACGGTCGCCGCGATCGTTGCGGTCGCCACGCTCGCGCTCGCCACCCGGGCGACGCTCACCGGCACGCTTGGCCTTGTCGTCACGCGGCACCGGGTTGCCGTCGGCGTCGAGCTCGACGAACTCGTCCTCACTGCGGCCCACGATCGGCGCGGCGGCCTTGCCTTCGAGCACCGCGTCGGCGGCAGCGCGGGCGTACAGCTGCACGGCGCGGATGGCGTCGTCGTTGCCGGGGATGGCGTAATCGACCAACGACGGATCGTAGTTGGTATCCACCACGGCGACGACCGGGATGCCGAGCTTGCGTGCTTCCTTGACGGCGATGTCCTCGTGGCCGATGTCGATCACGAACAGCGCGTCGGGCAGACGATCCAGGCCTTTGATGCCGCCCAGCGAGGCGTCCAGCTTGTCGCGTTCGCGGCGCAGGGTCAGCACTTCATGTTTGACCAGCTTCTCGAATGTGCCGTCGGTCTCGGCGGCCTCGAGTTCCTTCAATCGTGCGACGGACTTTTTCACGGTGGCGAAATTGGTCAGCGTGCCGCCGAGCCAGCGCTGGGTCATGTACGGCATGCCGCAGCGGGTGGCTTCTTCCTTGACCGCCTCGCGCGCCGAGCGCTTGGTGCCGATGAACAAAATTTGCCCGCGCTTTTGCGCGATCGCCGACAGGAAGTTCATCGCGTCGGTGAACAGCGGGACGGTCTTTTCGAGGTTGATGATGTGGATCTTGCCGCGCGCGCCGAAAATGTACGGCGCCATGCGGGGGTTCCAGTAGCGGGTTTGGTGGCCGAAATGCACGCCGGCTTCCAGCATCTGGCGCATGGTGACTTGGGGCATGGGAAAACTCCGAGGTGATGGAACCCGCGCCGGCAATGGGTAGGCGCTGCGCCCTGACCTTGCGGCGGACGCTGGATTCCGGGGTTGGGCCTCCCTGTCGTCGCTGCCGCCGAACCCGCTGACGCGGGCACCCCGGGGCAGGGGATGCATGACAGGTGTGGATTCGACGGTTACGTCCGTCGTGGCGACAGTAAAGCTTTGGAAGTATGCGGCATTTCAATGTTGCCAGCAAGCGGCAGCCTCTTCCAACGACACCTGAGCCTAGAAGGGGCGACGTGATTCCAACGACAAATGAGCCTGGCGCCCGGAGACGGGGCATCGTTCAAGGATGCTCGTGTCCCTCAATACCGAACCCCTGCAAACGCTCAATGCCCTGCGCTGCTTCCTGGAGGGCAGTGGGGCTGTCGAGTTCACGGCACCTGCCGGCACCGGCCAGCGCGACTGGATTGCCCGCACGCTGCACGGATTCCACTATCGAACGCTGGATCGGGTCAATCGCGGCCCGGTGCTGTGGCGTTCCTGCGCAAGGTGACCGGGGTGTCGCGGGCGCAGATGACCCGCCTGGTGGCCCAGTGGACGGCCTCCGGCACCCTGCCGGATCGCCGGGGGCCGCCGCAGGCCCCGTTCCCACGCCGCTTTACCGAGGCCGATGTGGCCGCTCTGGTGAAGCTCGACCGCCTGCATGGCCAACTCTCCGGCCCGGCCACCCGCAAGCTCGCCGAGCGCGCGTTTACGGTCTTTGCCGATCCGGCGTATGAACGCCTGACCACGATCTCGGTGGCCCATCTGTACAACCTGCGCCGCAGCGCCGGCTACCGCCGGCAGCGCGGGCACGTGGAACCCACGCGCCCCACCCAGGTGGCCATCGGCCAACGCCGACGCCCCCAGCCCAACGGCCAGCCGGGCTTCCTGCGCGTGGATTCCGTGCACCAGGGCGACTTCGATGGCGCCAAGGGGATTTATCTCATCAACCTCGTCGATGCCGTCACCCAGTTCGAAGTCGTCTGCGCCGTCTCACGCATCAGCGAGGCCTTCCTCATTCCGGTGCTCCATGCCGCCTTGGACGCCTTCCCCTTCGCCATTCAGGGCTTCCACTCCGACAACGGTTCCGAGTACGTCAACCACCGCGTCGCCGCCATGCTCGGCAAGCTCAACGTCGAGTTCACCAAAAGCCGTGCCCGTCACACCAACGACAATGCCTTGGTCGAGAGCAAGAACGCCTCGATCATC
This sequence comes from Pseudomonadota bacterium, assembly GCA_018241125.1. GTDB lineage: Bacteria > Pseudomonadota > Gammaproteobacteria > Xanthomonadales > Xanthomonadaceae > SZAS-103. Next base: position 46,415 of record JAFEEL010000021.1, read on the forward strand.
CGCAAACACCTCGGCTACAGCCACATCCCCCAACAGTTCGCCGATGCGGTCAACGCCTTCACCACCGGCGTGCTCACCCCGTACTTGAACTTCCACCGACCCTGCTTCTTCCCCGACATCATCCTCGATGACCACGGCCGGCAACGTCGCCGCTACCCCTTGCAGGCCATCAACACTCCCCATGAAAAGCTCAAATCGCTGCCCTCCGCAGCGCTGTACCTCAAGCCGGGCATCACCTTGCAACACCTCGACCAGCTCGCCCACGCCATGACCGACAGCCAGGCCGCCGAACTGCTCAACCAGCAACGTAAAGCCCTCTTCGCCAGGATCTTCCAATCAACTGCTGCCTGACCCCGTATCCGGTTTCCTCAGGCTCATTTCTGGTTTGGAATGTGCTGCTGCTGGCTGCGGCAGCGGTACGGCAAGTGCCGGCGTGCGGCTTGGTACTGTTGAGTATGTAAATAATGATTGACAGTATGTTATAAGTACTACATCATGCTCGCATGACGAACGTCGACTCAGTGTCTGCTCTCCAATCCCGCCAGCCGTCTCTCCCCGGGCTATTGCGCGCGGCGCGGGCAACTTACGGACGGGCGATTCGTACCGCGCTCGAGCATGCCGGATTCGCCGACATCCCCGGAAATGGCTTGCACGTGATCGCTGCAGTGGCACGCGCGGAGCAAGCGATGGCGCACCTGATCACGACGCTGACGATGTCCAAGCAGGCGACCGGGCAGCTGGTCGATGTTCTTGTTGCCCGTGGTTATGTCGAACGCGTGGCCGATCCCGGCGATCGCCGGCGTCTGCGCGTGCAGGCAAGCGCCCGCGGGCGGGCGGCCGCCGCCGTCATTGGCGCGGCGGTGGCGACCGTCGATGCGGAACTGGCGCGACGGCTGCCCGCCAACGTCATCGAGCATGCGCGCACGATGCTGCTGGAGTTGGCGCGAATGCGCGCGGAACCATCTGGATCGACGAACGAGGAGTCGGTGTGATGAACTTGCAGGCGGTGGAAATGAAGGCGTTCGTGCCGGCGCGAGACCTTGCCGTGTCGAAGGCGTTCTACGAGGCGCTGGGTTTTTTGGTGCCGTGGTTTGACGACGACCTGGCATACGTTCGTCACGACGAGACCGCGTTCTTTTTGCAGCGGTTCTACCTGCCCGAACATGCCGGAAACTTCATGATGCATCTGCTGGTGGAGGACGCCGATGCCTGGCACGTGCACGTGTTGGCCAGTGGCGTGGTGGAGCGTTTCGGTGTGCGCTTGGGCGCACCCGCCGACCGTCCGTGGCGCATCCGTGATTTCACCCTGACCGACCCGACGGGCGTGCTGTGGCGGATCGGCCACAATCTGCCGCTCCCGATGCCCCCGCCACCGCGTTTGAACTATCTGGCGCCGGTGTTGCATGTGGCCGACTTGCGCAGTGCAGTGGCTTGCTACCGCGATCGCCTCGGCTTCGACGTCGAGTTCGTGCACGCCGGGTTTTATGCATCGGTGATGCGCGATGGCTGCCGTATCCACTTGCATGCCGCCGCGCCGACAGCGGCGGAAGCCAAGCCGTCCGCAACTCGGACTCCGGTCGGCGAAGCGTCCATCGACGTATGCATCGGAACAGCCGATGCCGGCGCACTCGCCGCATGCTTCACGAGCACTGGCGCGACGATCAGTCTGCCGCTGCGCTCGATGCCGTACGGCGACGAATTCCAGGTGCGTGATCCAGACGGGCACGTGCTGGCCTTCGTAGGGCATGCGGCTGACGAGAGACAGCCAGTCGTGCAGCAGTCGGACATACCGCACGAGCCGCCCTTGGCCTTCGAACACCGGTCACTGCCAGGGTGCGTGTTTCGAGACGTAAACCTGCGCGCGGCGCGTTTCGATGATGTCAGCTTGGTGGCTGCATCATTTGCCAACGTGTCGTTTGCAGGGGCCACGTTCCGTGATGTCGACTTCAGCGGTGCCGCCATCGCCGACGCGAATGTCGATGGCATGACCATCGACGGGGTCGCCATTGCCGATCTGCTGCGTGCGCGCAATCCCTGACGTTCGCGATCGTATGCAGGGGGTGCGGGGACGGCGCGCATGCCGCATAATCGCCAGCACATGCCCGTCACCATCAAAACCCCCGACGAGATCGCCAGGATGCGCATCGCCGGCCGCCTCGCGGCCGAAGTGCTGCAGGTGGTCGCGCCCCACGTCAAGGCCGGGGTGAGCACCGCGCAGCTCGACCGCATCTGTTTCGAGCACATCGTCAACGTGCAAAAAGCCATCCCGGCCAACGTCGGCTACCGCGGCTTCCCGGCGACCGTGTGCACGTCGGTCAACAACGTGATCTGCCACGGCATCCCCAGCGACGCGAAAGTCCTCAAGGACGGCGACATCATCAACATCGACGTCACCGTCATCAAGGACGGCCTGCACGGCGACACCAGCCGCATGTACGTGGTCGGCAATGCGCCCACGCTGGCGCGGCGGCTGGTGGACGTGACCCGCGAGGCGATGTTCCGCGGCATCCGCACGGTGCGCCCCGGCGCGACGCTGGGCGACGTCGGCCACGCCATCCAGAGTTATGTGGAGGCCGAGCGTTTTTCGGTGGTGCGCGAATACTGCGGGCACGGCATCGGCCGCGTCTACCACGAAGATCCGCAGGTGCTGCATTACGGCCGCCCCGGCGAGGGTCTGCGTTTGCAGAAGAACATGACCTTCACCATCGAGCCGATGGTCAATGCCGGCGCACGCCACACGCGCTTGCTGCCCGACGGCTGGACGGTGGTCACCAAGGATCGCTCGCTGTCGGCGCAATGGGAGCACACCGTGCTGGTCACCGACGATGGCGTGGAACTGCTGACCCGCGTGCCGGGCGACGACAACGACCTGTAGCGTGGTCGCCGTGGACGCCGCGTCGCCCGCACCGCCCGCGTTGACTGCTGACCCGATCGACGATGCCGCGTGGGCGCAACAGATGCGCGAGCGGCTGGCGTTGGCGCTGGTCGAACGCGCCGCGCGCTTCGATGCCGGCGAAGCGGTGGAAACGTTGCTGCGCGCGCGCGCCGACGCGGTGGACGCGGCAGTGGCGCAGGCATGGATGCGCGCCTGCGCGGGCCAGTCCGGATTGCATCTGTTCGCCACCGGCGGTTATGCGCGGCGCGAACTGTTCCCGTATTCGGACATCGACCTGCTGGTGTTGACCGATGCCGCACCCGATGCGCCGCAGGAAGCGGCGCTGGCGCGCTTTTTCGCGCTGCTGTGGGATGCGCGCCTGAAGACCGGGCACGCGGTGCGCACCCCGGCGCAGTGCACGGCCGCGGCTGCCGGCGAGATCGCCACGGTCACCGCGATGCTCGATGCACGTTTGTTGCACGGCGCGGCGAGCGCGCAGGCGGTACTGCGCGATGCCATCGCGCCTTCCGTGGTGTGGTCGCCGGCGGACTATTTTGCCGGCAAGCGCGACGAACAACGCCAGCGCCACGCGCGCTTCAACGACACCGCCAACAATCTGGAACCCAACATCAAGGACGGCCCCGGCGGCCTGCGCGACTTGCAGACGCTGCGCTGGCTGGCGCAGCGCGTGCTCGGCGCGGCCGATCTGGCAGCGTTGGTTGAACTGGGCCAGCTGGGCGTGGACGAAAACGCCGCGCTGGAGCGCGAGTGGAAGGCGCTGGCGCGTATCCGCTTCGCCCTGCATCTGGTCGCCGGTCGTGCAGAGGAGCGGCTGCTGTTCGATCACCAACGGGCACTGGCTGCGCGCCTGGGCTTCGTCGACGAACGCCGCGACAACCTCGCGGTCGAGCAGCTCATGCAGGGTTTTTTTCGCAGCGCGGCGATCGTGCTGCGCATCAACGAACGCTTGCTGCAACGCTTCGAGGAACAGATCGAAGGCCCGGTCGCGGCGGTCGCGCTGGCGCCGGGGTTCGTGTCCTTGCGCGGTTATCTGGCGTTCGCCGACGCCGGCGCGCCCAGCCCTTCGCAATGTCTGGATCTGTTCGCGGCATGGGCCGGGCACCCGCAGTTGCGCGGCCTGCACTCGGAATCCGCGCGCCGGTTGGCCGAGGCGTTGCCGCGGTTCCCCGACTACGAACATGCCGGGCCCGAATTGCGCACGGGCTTCATGGCCCTGCTGCGGTGCGCCGATGCGGTGACCACACTCACCCGGATGGCGCGATTGGGCGTGCTGGCGCGCTACCTGCCGGGCTTTGCGCAGGTGTCCGGGCGCATGCAGTACGACTTGTTCCACGTGTTCACCGTCGATCAGCACACGCTGGCGGTGCTGCGCAACATGCAAGGCTTCGCCTGCGGCGTTGCGGACGGGCGTTTCGCCAGCGCGCACGAAGTCTGGCCACGCTTGCGCAAGCCCGAACTGCTGCTGTTGGCCGGGCTGTTCCACGACATCGCCAAGGGCCGCGGCGGCAGTCACGCCGAGTTGGGCGCGGTGGACGCACTTGCATTCTGCGCCGCGCACGGCGTGCCGCAGGCCGATGCCGACCTCGTCGCGTGGCTGGTACGCGAGCACCTGACCATGTCGGTGACCGGGCAGAAGCAGGACATCGCCGATCCGGAAGTGGTCAACCGCTTCGCCGCGCGCGTGGCCGACCGCGAGCGTCTGGATTACTTGTACCTGTTGACCTGCGCCGACATCGCCGGCACCAGCCCGAAGCTGTGGAATGCGTGGAAGGATCGGCTGTTCGCCGACCTGTACGCGGCCACGCGCTTCGCGTTGCGGCGCGGGCTGGAGCACCCGGTGCACGCCGCCGAGCGGATCGCCGAAACCCGTGGTGCGGCATATGTGCTGTTGTGCGAGCAGGGCGTGTCCGAAGTCGCGGTGCGGCGCGTGTGGCAGACGCTGCCGGAAGAAGTGTTCCTGCGCTATCGCCCTGCGCAAGTCGCATGGCACACCGCCGAACTGGTCGCGCACCGTGAGCACGGCGACGACCTGGTGGCGGTGCGCGCCGGCGGGCAGGGCGACTGGATGGAAGTGTTCGTGCACGCGCGCGACCGCGACGGCGTGTTCGCCGCGGTGGTGGCCACGCTGGATCGGTTGGGGCTGGGCGTGTTGCAGGCGCGCGCGCTGCCGACCCGCGACAGGCGCGCGTATGACAGCTTCCAGGTGCTGCCGACGCAGCCTGAACGCGTTCCGGCGCCGGCGGAGGTGGCCAAGGCCTTGCGCGCCGCGCTGCTGGCGCCGGACAAGATCAAACCGACGCGGCGGACGCTGCCGCGCACGCTGCGGCATTTCGCGATCGCCCCGCAGGTGGAGTTCGTGCATGTCGGTGCGCTCACGCGCATGACCCTGGTCGCCAGCGACCGCCCCGGACTGCTCGCCGCCATCGCGCAGGTGCTGCGCGATGCCCGCCTGCGCGTGCATGATGCGCGCATCGCCACCTTCGGCGAGCGGGCCGAGGACTTCTTCGTGCTCAGCGACGCCGGCAATCGCGCACTGGACGAACCCACGCAAGACACCCTGCGCGCGGCCCTGATCGCGCGCATCGACGGAGACAACGGATGAATACCCCGACGCAGCAGGCCATCGACTCCGCATGGGAACGCCGTACCGCATTGGACGAAGGCGATCTGGCTGCGCTCAAGCCGACACTGGAAGGCGTGCTGGCGCAACTTGAAGCCGGCAGCCTGCGCGTGGCCGAAGCGGACGCCGGCACGTGGCGGGTCAATCAGTGGCTCAAGAAGGCGGTGCTGCTGTATTTCCGCGCCAGCGGCAACGTCGTGCAGGACGGCGCGCCGGCGCCGTTCTGGGACAAGGTGCCGCAGCGCTTCGCCGGTTTCGACGCGGCGGCGTTCCGTGAGCTGGGTGCGCGCATCGTGCCCGGCGCGGTGGTGCGACGCGGTGCGCATATCGGCCGCGACGTGGTGCTGATGCCGAGCTTCGTCAACATCGGCGCCTTCGTGGGTGCCGGCACGATGGTCGATACCTGGGCCACAGTCGGCTCGTGCGCGCAGATCGGCGCCAACTGCCACCTGTCCGGCGGCGCCGGCATTGGCGGCGTGCTCGAACCGCTGCAGGCCGCGCCGACCATCATCGAGGACGATTGCTTCATCGGCGCGCGCTCGGAAGTGGTGGAAGGGGTGATCGTCGAACGCGGCAGCGTGATCGGCATGGGCGTGTTTCTCGGCCAGTCCACGCGCATCTACGATCGCGCGACCAAGACCGTGAGCTACGGTCGCGTGCCTGCCGGCAGCGTGGTGGTGTCCGGCTCGCTGCCCGCCGCCGATGGCTCGCATTCGCTGTACTGCGCGGTGATCGTCAAGCAGGTCGATGCGAAAACGCGCGCCAAGACCTCCGTCAACGAACTGCTGCGCGGGGCGGCGGAATGAAAACGATCTCGGCATCGACGTTTTTCATGAAGCGGGTTTTTCCGTTCCTCATGTTGGTGCCCGTCGCCGGTGCGTTCGCTGCCATTACGCATGTGCCGCCTGGCCGGTCGTTCAATGCGATGGTGTTGCTGCCGCTGCTGTTCGTGGCCGTGATCGTCGTGGTCATCTATCGCAAGATGATCTGGGACTTGGCCGATGAGGTGAAGGATGGCGGCAGCTACCTGCTGGTGCGCCGCGGCAGCATCGAGGTGCGCGTGCAACTGGCCGAGATCATCAACGTAAGCATGTCGCAGTACACCAACCCGCCGCGGCTGTCGCTGCGCCTGGCCAAGCCCTGCAAACTGGGCGATGAAATCGTGTTCATGCCCACGCGTCAGGGCCTGGGATTGAACCCGTTCACGCGCAACCCGGTCGCGGAGGATCTCATGCAACGCGTGGATCGCGCGCGCCGGGAGCAACGATGACGACGCTTTACGGATTGCCCAACTGCGACACCTGCAAGAAGGCGCGTAACTGGCTGGCGCGCTTTGGCATCGCCCACGAGTTCATCGATTACCGCGCGCAGCGGCAGGATGCCACCGTGCTGGCTGGATGGGCGAAGCAGGCTGGCGGCTGGGAGGCGTTGGTCAACAAATCCTCGACCACATGGCGACAACTGCCGGCCAACCGCAAGTCGCCCGGCTCGGCTCCGGAGTGGCAATTGCTGCTCAAGGAATACCCGCAACTGATCCGCCGCCCGGTGCTGGTGACCGACGACGGCACGATGACGCAGGGGTTCTCCGACAACGCTTACAAGCTGCGCTTCGGGGTTGGCAAGTGAGTGCGGTCGTGGCGCTGACGGAAGAACTCATTCGCCGGCGCTCGGTCACGCCCGACGATGCCGGTTGTCAGGATCTGATTGCACAACGATTGGCGAAGGCCGGGTTTGTCTGCACGCGGCTCGATTTCGGTGTGGTGAAAAATCTGTGGGCCACGCATGGCGGGTCGGGTGCGCCCGGCAACGATCCGGTTCTGGTGTTCCTCGGCCACACCGATGTGGTGCCGCCGGGGCCGCGCGAGGCGTGGGCGTCCGATCCGTTCGTGCCTGTGGTACGCGACGGCATGCTGTACGGGCGCGGCGCGGCGGACATGAAATCCGGCGTGGCGGCGATGGTGTGCGCGCTGGAAGCGTTCGTCGCCGCACACCCGCATCACGCCGGTACGGTCGGTCTGCTGCTGACCTCGGACGAGGAGGGCGATGCCATCGACGGTGTGCGCCGGGTTGCCGCGCATTTTCGCGATACCGGCCAGCGCATCGACTGGTGCGTGACCGGCGAGCCGTCGTCGATGCAGCGGCTGGGCGACCTGATCCGCGTCGGTCGCCGCGGCACGCTGTCGGGCACGTTGACGGTGCGCGGCGTGCAGGGTCACGTCGCCTATCCCGAGCGCGCGCGCAACCCGATCCATCAGGCGCTGCCGGCGCTGGCCGAACTGGCGGCGCGAAAGTGGGACGATGGTTTTGCGCTCGATACCAACCACCCGTTTCCACCCAGCAGCCTGCAAATCTCCAACATCCACGCCGGTACCGGCGCCAACAACGTGATCCCCGGTGCCTGCGAAGTGGTGTTCAACTTCCGCTACAACCCGCACTGGCAAGCCGAACAACTCGAACGCGCCACGCACGCGATCCTGGATGCGCACGGTCTGGAGTACGACCTGCGCTGGCACCGCGGCGGAGAACCCTTCCTCACCGCCGATGGGCGTCTGCGGCAGGTGGTGCGCGAGGTGTTGCGCGAGCACTGCGGCGGCGTGCCGGAAGAGAGCACCGGCGGCGGCACCTCGGATGCGCGCTTCATCGCCCCGCTGGGCGCGGAAGTCATCGAGTTCGGGCCGATCAACGCGTCCATCCACAAGATCGACGAACATGTGTGCATCGCCGATCTGGAACGCTTGCCGGGCATTTTTCAAGCGATGATGGAGCGGTTGCTGGCGACCAGTGCAGCGGGTTGAATTGTCGCAGTACGCAGTGGCACTTCCTTTGCACCGTTCGTGCTGAGCCGTCGATGCGCGCGCAGCGCGAGGCAGATAGCGTCTGGAGATTCCCGTTCGTGGTGAGGAGCCGTCGAGGCGCGCGCAGCGCGAGGCAGGCGGCGTCTGGAGATTCCCGTTCGTGGTGAGGAGCCGTCGATGCGCGCGCAGCGCGAGGCAGATGGCGTCTGGAGAACCCCGTTCGTGGTGAGGAGCCGTCGATGCGCGCGCAGCGCGAGGCAGATGGCGTCTGGAGATTCCTGTTCGTGGTGATGAGCGGTCGAAGCGCGCGCAGCGCGAGGCAGGCGGCGTCTGGAGATTCCTGTTCGTGGTGATGAGCGGTCGAAGCGCGCGCAGCGCGAGGCAGGCGGCGTCTCGAACCACGGTTTCAATCATGGCCAAAAGCGTGGTTCGATCGCGGCCTCGACCCTGCGGGTCTCGATCCGCGCCTCACCACGAACGGAAACTCGATCGCGGCATCGATCCGGATGAAGTCAGGGTCTGCCTCCGCGCCTCTCCACGAACGGAAACTCGATCGCGGCATCGATCCGGATGAAGCCCGGGTCTGCCTCCGCGCCTCGCCACGAACGGAAACTCGATCGCGGCCTCGACCCTGCGGGTCTCGATCCGCGCCTCACCACGAACGGAAACTCGATCGCGGCCTCGACCCTTCGGGTCTCGATCCACGTCACCCGCGAGCGGTCAGCGACCGGGCATCAGTCGCAGCGTGTATTTTGTCGCGCCCGGCAGGAACGGCGTCGGCTCGCCGCGCACCCAGGCTTCGTGGCCCGCGCCCCAGAACGGTGACAGCGGGTTGCCCGATTGCCCGGCGGGCATTTCGATGATGCCGTCGGCCTCGTGCCCGGGTGCGACCACCATGCGCTCGGAGGCGCCGAAATCCGGCGCGGCCACGCGCGGCATGTCGGTATCGCCGGGCAGTTCGTCCGGCGGCATGCACAGCCAGCGCTTGAAAATCGATGGCAGCGCCTGCGCCAGCGGATGACAGATCGCGGCGGTATTGCGCTCGCCCCAGCGGCGCTGCGCCAGTGGCCCGCGCTTGGCCAACTCGTCGCGCACCTGCGCGGCGGCATCCTCCAGCAGCGCATCCCAACCCGTGGTGCCGTGGCAAAGCATGACCGCGTGCGTGTTCGCGCAATCGGCGAAGCGGCGGGGCAACAGGTTGTCCGGTCGCTGCATCAGCAGCGGCCACGCCACGCCTTCCAGTTGCGGCAGGCTGGGCATGAGGAAGTCCTTGCCCAATGCGACTTCTGCGGGCGCCAGCAATCCGTCGCGGATGCGCGCGAGCACTTCGATCCTCCACGCGCGCACGAGGCGGTAGCTCACGGAATCTGGAGCAGCGCGGCCGTCCCAGTGCGCGGCGGCGGTCGCCAACTGACGCAGGGCCGGGGTCTTGGCGCGTGCTGACTCGTCCTGCAACAGCTTCCACCAGCGTTGCAGGAACAGCGCGCGGTCGTCGAGCTGGATGGCGAGCAAATCTTTTTCGGTGAAGCGATTCCTGGCGAACAAGTCGTCGCGCATCTGCTGGGCGCGCGCGCCCAGCGCGTAGCCGCCGTCGCCGATGACGCGCAAATCCTCGCCGTCGACCACGCGGTTGTTGGCCGTCCACAGGCGGCCCGATGGCGGATTGCGAATGACCGGATTGGCGTCGAGCCAGCCCGTCCCTGCGCCTTCCCAGGTCGGGCAGGGCGCGCCGTCAGCGGCATCGCTTGCAGGCGCTGCCGTGGCGGGCGGGGTCGCACTGGGCGCATTGGGAGCTTCGATTTCCGGCACGGCGCGGTCGCAGTGCATGGACGCGAACGCGCGCGGGATGCGCCCGCCAATGGTCCATGCGATATGCCCGTCACGATCGCCAAGCAGCACGTTCTGCGCCGGAATACCGGCCTGATTGGCCACCTTCAGGGCCGCGTCGAGGTCACCGACCGTGGCCATGTCCATCGGCCGCAGGGTCAGCGCGCCGGGCAGGTGCGCGGTCCATTCTTCCGACAGTTGCGCATCCGCACCGGCGACATCGGGCCGGCGCACGCCATGATCGCTTTGCGTCACCCGCAGCACGACCGGCGCACCGCCTTTGACGAGTATTGTTTCGTCGAACGTGTGCACGCTGGCGTCGGAACGGGTGCATGCGGTGGCTTTGGGGTCGGCGCAATCGCGCGCCCAATCCATCCAGTCGCCGTAGCTGTTGGTGAATCCCCATGCGACGTGGGTGTTGCTGCCGACGATCACGCCGGGGATGCCCGGCAGGGTGAAGCCGCTCACGTCCACCTTGCCGTCGGGCGCCTTGGCGTCAGGATAGAGCAGACGCGCACGAAACCAGGTGCCCGGTGCGCGCAGGCCCAGGTGCATGTCGTCGGCGACGATGGCGCGGCCGTCAGCGGTGAGGCTGCCGCCGACGGCGAGATTGCCGCTGCCGACGGCCGGTTTTTCCGACAGCGTCTTGGCGGTGGCCGAGTCGGGCATCGGCAGCTGGCGAAGATCCAGAGTTGCCGCATCGGGCAACACCGCGTCGCCGCGCGGCAAGCCTTGCAAGGGCGCATCCCAACTCGTGCCGTCGCGTGAAAGCAGCGCCCACAGCGCCGGCGGCACGTGCTGCTCGATCCGCCACAGCGCCAGTTCCCGTTGATCGTCGCCGCCTTGCAGGTCGAAATACATCGCGTAACCGACCAGTGGCGTGTCGGCCAGTTGCCATGGCTTTGGCTTCACGCCCAGCAGCACGTACGGCCACGGGCGCACCGCCAGATCATTCAAGCCGGCGTTGACGCCTTCGGTATAGGCGCGCAGTTGCGGCAGTTTGTCGCCGGCGATGAGCGCGATGTTGGCCTGCACGCGGGCGCGGAAACGGTGCACGCGGTGCTTCTTGTCCAGATCCAGCGCCAGCGGCCCGAACAGCTCGGACAACTCGCCGGCCGCCGAGCGGCGCATCAAATCCATCTCGAAATAGCGTTCCTGCGCGTGCACGAAGCCCAAAGCGCGCATCGCGTCGGTTGCGTTGGCCGCGTGGATGGTGACCACGCCCAGCCCATCGCGTTCGATCGTCACCGGCGCCGACAAGCCGGGCAACGCGAGCTGGCCGTCGAGCCGGGCCACGCTGCCGCGCAGCAGCCACCAGCCGCCGATGCACGCGAGCACGAACAACACCAGCAGCGCCAGCGCGCCGCGCTTGAGCCATCGGAGCATGCATCGCCTCCCCTGCGGGTAAGGAAGCTTAGCCGATGCGCAGTTGCTCTGGTGCGCGCGCAGGCCACCGACGCCCAGCGTGCCGGCGCAGGCGTGCGCATCTTGCTACCATGCGCGCCCTGCCTGCGAACCGCCAACCGCACCGCCATGATCGAGACCAACCCGATCCGTTTCCGCATCGCCGACCTTCGAGCCCGACTCGCGTCGCTCCGGGGGTATCTTTGACTTCGACGTCAAGGTCGAACGTCTGGAAGAAGTAAGCCGGGAACTCGAAGACCCCAGCATCTGGAACACGCCCGACAAGGCGCAGGCGCTGGGCAAGGAACGCGCCGCGCTGGATAAAGTGGTTGGCGGTGTCCGCGCCATCACCGACGGGCTGGACGGTGCCGCCGAACTGCTGGAGCTGGCCGAGGCCGAGGCCGACGACGACACCGCGCAGGCGGTGGCGGCGGATGTCGAAGTGCAGGCAAAGCACGTCGAGCAGCTCGAGTTCCAGCGCATGTTCGCGGGCAAGATGGACTCGGCCAATGCCTTCGTGGACATCCAGGCCGGGGCCGGCGGCACCGAAGCGCAGGACTGGGCGGAGATGCTGCTGCGCATGTACCTGCGCTGGTGCGAGGCCAAGGGCTGGAAGACCGAACTGCTGGAAGCCAGTGCCGGCGACGTGGCGGGCCTGAAGTCGGCCAGTTTCGCGGTGCAGGGCGATTACGCCTACGGCTGGCTGAAGACCGAGATCGGCGTGCACCGACTGGTGCGCAAGTCGCCGTTCGATTCCGACAACCGCCGTCACACCAGCTTCACCTCGGTGTTCGTCGCGCCGGAAGTCGATGACGACATCGACATCGAGATCAATCCCGCCGACCTCAAGACCGACGTCTATCGTTCGTCGGGCGCCGGCGGCCAGCACGTCAACAAGACCGAATCGGCGGTGCGCATCACCCATGTTCCCAGTGGCATCGTGGTCGCCTGCCAGACCCAGCGCAGCCAGCACGCCAATCGTGACCACGCGATGAAGATGCTCAAGGCCAAGCTGTACGAGATGGAAGTGCAAAAGCGCAACGCCGAGAAAGACAAACTGGAAGCCACCAAGTCCGACATCGGCTGGGGCAGCCAGATCCGCAACTACGTGCTTGACCAGTCGCGCATCAAGGATCTGCGCACCGGCATCGAGCGCTCGGATACGCAAAAGGTGCTCGACGGCGATCTGGACGAGTTCATCGAGGCCAGCCTGAAGGCGGGTCTGGAAGCGGGGGCCAAGCGCAGCGATGCGGTGTGAGCCGGGAGCCGGGAGCCGGGAGCCGGGAGCCGGGAGCCGGGAGCCGGGAGCAGGGAGCAGGGAGCAGGGAGCAGGGAGCGGTCAGTAAAGCCCCTCTCCCATCGGGAGAGGGGTTGGGGTGAGGGGCGGATGCCGTCGTGCAGACTGATTTTCCGCATGTTGCTCGCCCCTCATCCGGCGCTGCGCGCCACCTTCTCCCGGAGGGAGCAGGGAGCAGGAAGCAGGGAGAAGGAAGCAGGGAGCAGGAAGCAGGGAGCAGGAAGCAGGGAGCAGGAAGCAGGGAGCAGGAAGCAAAGCCCCTCTCCCATCGGGAGAGGGGTTGGGGTGAGGGGCGGATGCCGTCGTGCAGACTGATTTTCCGCTTGTTGCTCGCCCCTCATCCGGCGCTGCGCACCACCTTCTCCCGGAGGGAGAAGGAAGCCGGAAGCAGGGAGCAGGGAGCATCGAGCAGGAAGCAGGGAGCAGGGAGCATCGAGCAGGAAGCAGGGAGCAGGGAGCATTGAGCAGGGAGCATCCAATCACAGTGCGTTCGCGATTACGCAGACGTGACGAACACGAAACATCATCGACAACCACGCCATGAACGACGAAACCAATCCCCCGCCCGACGAAAACAAGCTCATCGCCGAGCGCCGCGGCAAGCTGCATGCGCTGCGCGGGCAAGGCATCGCGTTCCCGAACGATTTCCGGCGCGAGGACGAAGCCGGCCAACTGCAGGGCGAGTTCGCGGATATCGAACGCTGGGATGCGCAGGCACTCGAAGGTGCCGCGCGTCGGGTGAAACTCGCCGGCCGGCTCATCGCCAAGCGGGTCATGGGCAAGGCCAGCTTCGCGCAGATCCAGGATGTCGGCGGGCGCATCCAGTTGTTTCTGCAGGCCAGCACCCTGGGCGAGGCCTACGAGGCGTTCAAGGGCTGGGACGTCGGCGACATCGTCGGCGCGAGTGGCGTGCTGATGCGCACCAAGACCGGCGAGCTGTCGGTCAAGTGCGATGGCCTGCGCCTGCTCACCAAGTCGCTGCGGCCGTTGCCGGACAAGTGGCACGGGCTGGCGGACGTGGAACAGCGTTACCGGCAGCGTTACGTCGATCTGATCGTGAATCCCGATGCGCGCGAGGTGTTCGTCAAGCGCTCGAAGATCGTCGCGGCGATCCGCCGCTGGATGGATGCGCGGCGCTTTCTGGAAGTCGAAACTCCGATGATGCATTACATCCCGGGCGGCGCCACCGCGCGCCCCTTCGTCACCCACCACAACGCGCTGGATCTGGATTTGTACCTGCGCGTGGCGCCCGAGTTGTACCTCAAGCGGCTGGTGGTCGGCGGCTTCGAGCGCGTGTACGAGATCAACCGCAACTTCCGCAACGAGGGCGTGTCCACCCGGCACAACCCCGAGTTCACCATGCTCGAATCCTACGAGGCCTATGCCACGTACACGCAGGTGATGGACATGACCGAGGCGATGATCCGCGATGTCGCCAGCGAATCGATCGGCACCACGCAGGCGCACTGGGACGGCGCCGACATCGATTTGGCTCCCGCATTCCGGCGCTGGAAGCTGGAAGAAGCGGTGCGTGAGCTGAACCCGGAAATTTCCGTGGCCGATTGCCGCGACCGCGCCGCGCTGGCCGCGCACTGCGCGCGCTTGAAGATCCACGTCAAGGACGGCTACGGCTGGGGCAAGCTGCTGCTGGAGATCTTCGAGAAGACCGTTGAAGCCAGGTTGATCCAGCCGACCTTCATCACCCATTATCCGGTGGAAGTGTCGCCGCTGGCGCGTGAATCGGATACCGAGCCGGGCATCACCGACCGCTTCGAGTTGTTCGTCGGCGGCAAGGAACTGGCGAACGGTTTTTCGGAGTTGAACGATCCCGAAGACCAAGCCGCGCGCTTTCAGGCGCAGGTGGATGCGAAGGAAGGCGGCGACGACGAGGCCATGCACTTCGACGCCGATTACATCCGCGCGCTGGAAGTGGGCCTGCCGCCGACCGGTGGGCTGGGCGTGGGCATCGACCGGCTGGTGATGCTGCTCACCGGCTCGGCGTCGATCCGCGACGTGCTGCTGTTCCCGTACATGCGGCCCGAGGGCTGACGCGGGGCGGAGGCTGCAATGGAGTAGGCAGCCCGCGGAGCCTGGTCGTAGCAGCTGTATCGAATCGGTGCGATTGCATCGATTCGTGGCCTGTGTGAGGCTTGCGCATCCGGGTTCGGCCACGCTGGCCAGGCGTGCATCGGGCCAACGGCGTGCGATCGGGGGTGGCGATGCACCTGAATCTGCGCAAGAAGCTCGTTCTTTGGCTGTTAGTCGCCAGCGTGCTGGTGGGCGCGGCCACGATGCTGGTCGTGCGTTCGATCCTGAACCGCATCGAAATCGATCTGATCCGCAAGGAGGCGGCAGAGCATGTGGTCGCCCGCGGCGAACAGGCGGCGGCGCGCATGCAGGCCGACATCGTCCTCGCGCGGAGCATGGCCGCATCCAAGCCGATCGTCGGTTGGGTCGCCCATCCCGACGATCCTGCAACGGTGGCGCCGGCGCTGGAGGCATTGCGCGGCTACATCGACTTGTTCTCCGATCGCAACGTCTTCATCGCGTCGCGCGTATCCGGCCGCCTTTATCACCTCGACAATGCCGCGCTCGATCGCGCCGGCGACTCCATGCCGCCACCGCAGCGCACGTTGTCTGCCAGCCATCCTGACGATCGTTGGTTCTTCAGTACCCTGGCCCAGACGCTCCCGTATCAGCTCACCGTCGATCACAACGACAAGCTCGATGTCTCCCGGCTGTGGGTCAACGTGGGGGTGCGACAGGATGGCAAGGCGATAGGCGTCGTCGGCACCAGTATCTTGATGCCCCGCTACGCCGTGTCTTTGCTCAAAAGCCATGTCTCGGGCGTTCCGGGCATGTTCCTCGATGCAAGCGGCGCCATCGTCGGCCAACCCGATGCGTCGCACGTTGCCAACGGATCACGGATGGATTCGGCTTCCGGGCCCGGCACCATCTGGGATCGGATTCCCGATCCCGATCAGCGCGCGGCCCTGCGGCAGGCGATGCGCTCGGTATCCGCCACCGATGGCGGAGGCAGTCAGACGGTGGTGATCGATCTGGAAGGGGTACGCCGCGTCGTTGCGGTCACCTACCTGCCGTTGTTCCGTTGGTATGGCATCGTGGTTTTCGATACCACCAACGGCTCTGCGGTCGGCCACTACCTGCCGCTGATCGCGGCGATGTTTGCCGGAACGGTGGTTTTTCTCGTGGTGTTGCTGGCGGCGGGGCGGCGCCTCGTCATCGCGCCGGTGGATGAGCTGGTGGGCGCTACCCGCAGGGTTGCCGAAGGCGATTACACGGTACGTCTGCCGGAGGGCCGCGACGACGAAATCGGCGAGCTGATGGCCTCGTTCAATCGCATGACGGCGCGCATTGCACAAGCGCAGCGTTCCGAACTGATCGCCGCCGAGCGCTGGTACCGGGAGATCCTCGAATCGGCGCCCGACGGCATGCTGGTGGTCGACGAGCAGGGCGCGATCGTGCTTGCCAACCAGCAAATCGACACCATCTTCGGTTACGCGCGCGGCGAACTGCTGGGGGTGCAGGTCGAGCGCCTCGTCCCGGTCGAAGTGCGCGACCGTCACGCCGGCTTGCGCGAAGAATTCATCCGCAGTGAAGCCGTCCGGCGGCACGCGTTGGATCGCGGCGCCGTTCGTGCCGTGCGCAAGGACGGCAGCGAGTTTCTGGTCGAAATCGGCTTGTCGAGGCTGCCGGCCTTCGGCTCCCACGGCGTGAGCGTGTGCGCCTCGGTGCGCGATATCAGCGCGCGCCGTCAGGCCGAAGAACACCTGGCGATGCTCGAAGAGCGCAGCCGGCTGATCCTGGCGTCGGTAAGCGACAGCATCGTCGGGCAGGACGCCGATGGACATATCGTGTTCGCCAACGTCGCGGCGCTGCGCATGTTCGGCTACACCGAGCAGGAGATGATCGGGCAGTCGCTGCACGATCTGGCCCACCACAGCCGCGCCGATGGCAGCGTGTATCCGCTCGAGGCATGCCCGATCTACCGGACCGGCAGGGACGGGATCGTGCGCACTGTCGATGACGAGGTGCTCTGGCGCAAGGATGGAAGTTCCTTTGCGGCCGAGTATTCGGC
>JAFEEL010000022.1 GCA_018241125.1 Pseudomonadota bacterium
CCCGCGCGGCGCAGCGCGGCAATCTGGTAGCGTTGTTCCAAGGTCAGGTGTCGATAGTTCATGCGCAACTCCACTTGGCGGTGAAGCGGCGCAGGCTACGGCACCTGGCCCGCTTCAGTTCAAGGAAATTGCACTTCGCGGTTTAATCCACCGGGTTCGACCGATTCGGCCGGTGCGTCGGGCTTCTTCAACCGCCCGTTCCGGCGCAGCGCCTCGCGCAGGACGTATTCGATCTGCGCGTTGATCGAGCGCAGTTCGTCGTCGGCCCAGCGTTGCACGGCGGCCAGCACGTCGGCGTTGATGCGCAGCGGATAGGGCTTTTTCTCGGCACCCATGTCATCAACGCGACAATCGGCGCGTCCTTGCGCGGGCAGCAATGGCGACGAGCACAAGGATGAGGACGGTAGTCATGTGCTGTCTCCTGCGTCAGTACACACTGCCGGCGTTGACGATCGGCTGCGCCGGGCGCTCCGAGCACAGCACCACCAGCATGTTGCTGACCATCGTCGCGCGCCGCTCGGGGTCCAGATCGGCCAGGCCCTTGTCCTTGAGCTGGCCCAGCGCCATCTCCACCATGCTCACCGCGCCGTAGACGATGCGCGTGCGTGCCGCGACCACCGCATCGGCCTGCTGGCGTTGCAGCATCGCCTGCGCGATCTCGGGAGCGTAGGCGAGGTGGCTGATGCGGGCATCGTTGATCGCCACGCCGGCTTGGGCCAGACGTTCGCGCAACTGCTCCATCAGGTGCTGGCAGATCTCGGCCGGATGGCTGCGCAGGGAAACGATCTTGGGGTCGTCGTGGTTGTCGTACGGGTAGCTGGTGGCCATCTGCCGCAGCGCCGACTCGGACTGGATGTGCACGTAGCTCTCGTAGTCGTCCACGTTGTAAACCGCCTCGGCCGAGTCCACCACCTGCCACACGATCACCGCGGCGATCTCGATCGGGCTGCCTTGCAGCTCGTTGACCTTGATCTTGCTGCTTTCGAAGTTGCGGATGCGCAGCGAGATTTTCTTCTTCGAGTAGAACGGATTGGCGAAGCGCAGCCCGGTCTGGCGCACCGAGCCGACGTACTTGCCGAACAAGCTCACCACCACGGCCTGGTTGGGCTCGACGTTGAAAAAGCCGCCGCAACACACCAGCAACACCACGCCGACGACGATGGCGCCGACGATGTGCAACGGGTCTTGCGCCATCGCGCTCTGGAAGAAGAACCAGCCATCGCCGGCGAGCAGGGCGAGAATGGCGATCAGGGTGGGGATGCCGGACAGGGAAGTCAGTTCGCGTTCGCTGATGGCGGTGCTGGAGACGGTGCTCATTGCGGGTCCTGATGATCGTGTCGCGGCAAGCGCCGCAGGTCGATGGCGCGGGTTTGGCCGCACTGCAAGGTGCGTTGGGAGTTGTTGAACAGCAAGATATCAAAAAGATATCACATTTGCAAGTGTCGGAATCCAGGCATGGAACTGACCGTCGATCAGAGGGTTGCTCGTTCGCGTTCCGGGAGCCGTGTCGACGATCCGTCGGGTCGGTTCGTGGTTCGAGCCATTCGCGCTCGCCCTGCGGGCTCGACGCGCCTTCCTCATCACGAACGCAGCACCGTGTCGCTGTCAGTGGGCTGTGTGCCGACCGCGCCGACGTCAGCATGAACCTGCGCCTGTTTTCCGTTCGTGGTGAGCCGGGCCGATCGAGAACGCAGTTCGAGTCGGCCCGTGTCGAACCACGATGCGATGGGCGATCACCAGCGCCATCTCCGTGAACTGCGCGCTTGCGCCGGAGCAGCCGCAGCGCGAACGGTGGTCGTGCTGCCGGTAGAATGGACGTTTTCCCGCACGCATCCGCCCATGACCTCGCACACTGATCCTGCTGCCGTCACCCTCGGCACCCCGCTGGCCAAGGGCGCCAAGCGCGTGTTGCTGCTCGGTTCGGGCGAACTGGGCAAGGAAGTGGCGATCGAGTTGCAGCGTTTCGGCGTCGAGGTGATCGCCGCCGATCGCTACGCCGATGCGCCGGCGATGCAGGTCGCCCACCACCACCACGTGCTGGACATGCTCGATCCGGTGGCGCTGCGCGAGTTGATCGTGCGCGAGCGCCCGCATCTGGTGGTGCCGGAACTGGAAGCCATCCACACGCCCACCTTGGTCGAGCTCGAGCGCCTGCACGGCCAGCAGGTGATTCCCACTGCACGCGCAGCGCTTTTGACGATGGATCGCGAGGGCATCCGCCACCTCGTCGCCGACACGCTCAAGCTGCCGACTTCGCCGTACCGGTTCGTCGGCACGCTCGGCGAGTACCGCGACGCGGTCGCGGCGATCGGTCTGCCGTGCGTGGTCAAGCCGGTGATGTCCAGTTCCGGCAAGGGCCAGAGCATCGTGCGCGAAGCGTCCCAAATCGAAGCGGCCTGGGAGTACGCGCAGCGCGGCGGGCGGGCCGGCAAGGGCAGGGTGATCGTCGAGGGGCTGGTCGATTTCGATTACGAGATCACCCTGCTGACCTTGCGCCATCGCGATGGCACGAGTTTCTGCGATCCCATCGGCCACCTGCAGGCCGACGGCGATTACCGCGAGAGCTGGCAGCCGCAGCCGATGAGCGCGCTGGCGCTGGAACGCAGCAAGCAGGTCGCCAAGGCGGTTACCGACAACCTCGGTGGGTTGGGAATCTTCGGCGTGGAGTTGTTCGTCAAGGGCGACGACGTGTGGTTCTCGGAAGTCTCGCCGCGCCCGCACGACACCGGGCTGGTGACGCTGATCTCGCAGGATCTGTCCGAGTTCGCCCTGCACGCGCGCGCCATCCTCGGCCTGCCGATCCCGTTCATCGAGCAGCGCGGGCCGTCGGCGTCCTGCGCGGTGCTCGCGCACGGCCACGGCGTGCCGCGCTTCCACCACGTCGACGCGGCGTTGGCGCAGCCCGACACCGCGCTGCGGTTGTTCGGCAAACCCTTGGTGGAGGGCCATCGCCGCGTGGCGGTGACGCTGGCGCGTGGCGATTCCATCGAGCAGGCGCGGGCCAAGGCGCGCGCGGCGGCCGCGGCGCTGCGGGTGGAACTGATCGACCCGGCACAGGCGCACGCGCCATGAGCGATGCCCGCGTGCATGTGGTGTTCCTGTTCCCGGCCGCGATCGAGGCGCTGGGCGAGGCAATCAAGCCCTACCTGAGCGAAGGTCCGTTCGGGCGGCACATCCTGTGCCACGAAATCGACAGCGGCGGGGCGTTTTTCCAGATGACCATCCAGGGCACCACCGGCGATGGTCGCAGTGTCGAACTGCAACTGATGTTGCCGTCGAACATGGTGCAGATGGTGATCTCCACGCAGGGCGATAGCGCATTCGGTTTCGGCCGGGCGGTGGAAACCGCGCACGCGCCCGCCACCGCCGGCAGAGCGGCGGCATCGGCGAGCGCGGTGCAAGCGATGGCGGCGGTGTCGTCTGCGGTGGGCGATTCGGGGTCGTCGCCGGAGGGGTGAGCGGCTACAGCTCGCGCCAGCCGATGCCGTCGAGGACCTGCAGCGGCCGGAACCGTGACTTGTAGTGCATCTTCGGGTGGCCGTCGATCCAGTAACCGAGGTAGACGTACGGCCGACCGTTGTGTCGCGCCCACTCGATCTGCCGCAAGATCGCCAGCGTGCCGGGCGAACGCGCGGATTGATCCGGGTCGAAGAACGTATACACCGCCGACAGCGCCTCGCCGGTTACGTCGCACACCGCCACCGCCAGCAGGCGCCCGCCGATGCGCAGCTCCATGAAGCGGGTCGGGCTCCACGGGCTGGCCGTGAAATGATCGAAATCCTGTTCGCTGGTCTGCGCCATCGGGCCGTCGGCGTGGCGCGCGACGAGATAGCGGCGATACAGCGCGAACGACTCCGCGGTGCGCAGCGGCAAGGTCATGCGCTGGCTGACGTCGGCGTTGTCGCGCAGGCAGCGGCGCTGGCTGCGATCGGGGCGAAAGTCGTCCACCGCCAGACGCACGGGCGTGCAGGCGCGGCAGTTGGGGCAGTTGGGCCGATACACATGGCCGCCGGAACGGCGATAGCCCTGGGCCAATGCATTCGGGTAGGCGGCCGCGACCGCCGGGTCGCGAGGATCGAGCACCAGATCGCGCGCGATGCGTTCGGGATAGTAACCGCATGCGTGCTCGCCGGTGCGGTACAGGGTCATGCCCGCATCCTACCAAGCCTGGAAGCTCGGCGAGGCCGCGTCGGGTTTCGCCGAACCGGCCGCGGCACTATAGTGAACGCTCCCACTGGCTACAGGATCTGCCGATGACCCGTTTTCGCTCCGCTCGCCACCTGCTTCCGCTCGCGCTGATCGCGCTTGCCGTTGCCCTGCCGTCGGGGGCCGCTGTTGCGCAAGGGGCCGGCAAGGCGCCCACCACGGCGGCAGGCAAGGCGCCGGCGTTCTTCTGGATCGGTGATCTGGATGTCAATCACGACGGCAAGATTTCCAGACAGGAAGCCGCCGCCATGCCGGAAATTGCCAAGAGTTTCGATGCCATCGACACCAACCACGACGGCTTCATCACCATGTCCGAGGTCAAGGCGATGTGGCGTGCGCGTTTGCAGGCCGAGGCCCAGCGCAGCGTGCAAGCGCGCATGGCCGCCTTCGCCAAGGCCGACACGCAGCATCAGGGCAAGATCACGCTGGAGCAGGCCAAGGCAGCGGGGATGGCCGTGGTGGTCAACAACTTCGCGGCCTTCGACGCCAACCACGATGGCTTCGTCGATCAGAAGGAGATGCGCGACGGCGCCATTGCGCTGGCCAATGCGATGTTGAACGCCCGCGCCAAGCGCATGGTGGCCCTGTTCGAGAAGGCCGATACCAACCACGACGGCAAGCTCACCCGCGCCGAGTTCACGGCGGCCTTTCCCAGGTTCGCACCGGCATTTGCCTTTTTCGACGAGAATCACGACGGCTTCGTCACCTTGGCCGAGTTCGCTCTCCCGCCGGGTTTCTGATCGGCACGTGCGCGCGCCCTAGGCGCGCGCGTCGTGGCCTCAAGTGCCGGTGCGTCGCTTCTTGCCGGATTTCTCGCCGGTGCCGGCGTGCGCGTGCAGATGCGGCGCAAGGAAGCGCCCGGTGTGCGAGGTCGGGTGCGCGGCGATCTGTTCGGGCGTGCCGGTGGCGACGATGGTGCCGCCGCGGTGCCCACCCTCGGGCCCCAGATCGACCACCCAGTCGGCGGTCTTGATGACATCCAGATTGTGCTCGATCACCACCACGGTGTTGCCTTCGTCGCGCAGGCGGTGCAGCACCGACAGCAGGTGCTCGATGTCGTGGAAGTGCAGGCCGGTGGTCGGTTCGTCGAGCAGGTAGAGCGTGCGCCCGGTGTCGCGGCGCGAGAGTTCCTTGGACAGCTTCACGCGCTGCGCCTCGCCGCCGGAGAGCGTGGTGGCCGATTGCCCGAGCTTGATGTAGGAAAGCCCCACGTCGATCAGCGTTTCGAGTTTGCGCGCAATCGCCGGGACGGGTTCGAACAGGTTCAGCGCATCCTCGATGGTCAAATCCAGCACATCGTGGATATTGCAGCCCTTGTAGCGGATCTCCAATGTCTCGCGGTTGTAGCGCTTGCCCTTGCACACGTCGCAGGGCACGTACACGTCGGGCAGGAAGTGCATCTCGACCTTGATCAGCCCGTCGCCCTGGCAGGCCTCGCAACGCCCGCCGCGCACGTTGAACGAAAACCGCCCCGGCGAATAGCCGCGCGCGCGCGCCTCGGGCACCTGCGCAAACAACTCGCGCAGTGGTGTGAACAGGCCCGTATAGGTTGCCGGATTGGAGCGCGGGGTGCGCCCGATCGGCGATTGGTCGATATCCACCACCTTGTCGAACAGATCCATGCCGATGCATTCGCGGTACGGTGCGACCGGTTGCGAGGCGCCGTTGAGTTCGTTGCACGCCAACGCCTGCAAGGTGTCGTTGATCAGCGTGGACTTGCCCGAACCCGACACGCCGGTGATGCAGGTCAGCAGGCCGGCAGGAATTTCCAGATCCACGTCTCTCAGGTTGTTGCCCGATGCGCCGAGCAGCCGCAGCATCATCTTCGGATTGGGCGTGTGGCGATGCTGCGGAATTTCGATGGCACGTCGCCCGGAAAGAAAATCGCCGGTCGCCGACTCGGGTGCAGCAAGGATATCGGCCAGCGTGCCCTGCGCGATCACGCGGCCGCCGTGCACGCCGGCGCCCGGGCCGATGTC
Source organism: Pseudomonadota bacterium (assembly GCA_018241125.1). Classification (GTDB taxonomy): domain Bacteria; phylum Pseudomonadota; class Gammaproteobacteria; order Xanthomonadales; family Xanthomonadaceae; genus SZAS-103. The sequence goes on from JAFEEL010000022.1 coordinate 6,186, forward strand.
GACGATGTGGTCGGCCAGCCGGATCGCATCCTCGTCGTGCTCGACCACGATCACCGTGTTGCCCAGATCGCGCAGGCGCCGCAAGGTACCCAGCAGCCGCGCGTTGTCGCGCTGGTGCAGGCCGATGGAGGGCTCGTCGAGCACGTACATCACCCCGACCAGCCCGGCACCGATCTGCGAGGCCAGTCGGATGCGCTGCGCTTCGCCGCCAGATAGCGAGTCGGCCTTGCGATCCAGAGTGAGGTAATCCAGACCGACATCGACCAGAAAACGCAGGCGGTCGTGGATTTCCTTGACGATTTTCACCGCAATCTCGCCGCGCCAGCCGTCCAGATGCAGCCCGGCGAAGAACGCCAGCGATTCGTCGATCGCAAGCCGCGCCACCTCCGGCAGGTTGCGTTGCGCAACGAACACATTGCGCGCGCAGCGATTCAAGCGTGCGCCAGCGCAGTCGGTGCAGGGGCGGTCGGAAATGTACTTGGCCAGTTCTTCGCGCACCAGTTGCGATTCGGTCTCGCGGTAGCGGCGTTCGAGGTTGGGCAAGATGCCCTCGAACTTGTGCTTGCGCTGGCTGCGGCCGCCAGATTCGGTGAGATAGGAAAACGCGATGACATCCGCGCCGCTGCCGTACAGCACCGCCTGGCGCACGCTTTCGGGCAAATCCTGCCACGGGGTGTCCACGTCGAACCGGTAGTGGCGTGCCAGCGAGGCGATCAACTGGAAGTAATACGCGTTGCGGCGATCCCATCCACGCACCGCGCCGGCGGCGAGGCTCAACTCCGGGTGCCCGACCACGCGCGCGGGGTCGAAAAATTGTGTCACGCCCAGCCCGTCGCAGGTCGGGCAGGCGCCCGACGGCGAGTTGAACGAAAACAGGCGCGGCTCGAGTTCGGGCAACGAGTAGTCGCACACCGGGCAGGAGAACTTGCTGGAGAACAGCACTTCGGGCACCGACGGATCGTCCATGTCGACCACCGACGCCAGCCCGTCGCCGAGCTTGAGCGCGGTTTCCACGCTCTCGGCCAGGCGTTGCTTGAGGTCCTCGCGGGGGCGGAAGCGATCCACCACTGCGTCTATGCTGTGCTTGACCCGCAGTGCCAACGCCGGCACCGCATCGATCTCGTGGATCTGGCCGTCCACGCGCACCCGCACGTAGCCTTGCGCGCGCAACTGGTCGATCACCTGCACATGCTCGCCCTTGCGCTCGCGCACCACCGGCGCCAGCAGCATCCAGCGGTGATCGCGGCCTGGATTGGAAGCGTTCAACGCCAGCATGGCGTCGACCATCTGGCTGACGGTTTGCGCTTGCAGTGGATAGCCGTGGTCGGGGCAGCGCGGCGTGCCCACGCGCGCGAACAGCAGGCGCAGGTAATCGTGGATCTCGGTGATCGTGCCGACCGTCGAGCGCGGGTTGTGCGAGGTCGATTTTTGTTCGATCGAGATGGCCGGCGACAGGCCCTCGATGTGATCGACGTCGGGCTTTTCCATCACCGACAGGAACTGCCGCGCGTAGGCCGACAGCGACTCCACGTAGCGGCGCTGACCTTCGGCGTAGATGGTGTCGAACGCCAGCGACGACTTGCCCGAACCCGACAGGCCGGTGATCACGACCAGCGCATCGCGCGGCAGGTCGAGGTCGATGTTTTTCAGGTTGTGGGTGCGCGCCCCGCGGATGCGGATCGTGTCGAGGCCGGCCATGCGCTGTCCTGTCGCCAATGCAATCGCTCAGTTTAGCCGCCGCCGGCAGCGCGGGCCACACCGCAAGACCGCCGCAAAATCGGGCGCGAACGCAGATGACCCCGGCGCTGGCGCGGGGGCTCTGGCAAAATAGGCGGCTATCCCACGCCACCCCAGCGAGCGCACACGCCCATGAGCCAGCACGACATCCGTTCCGCCGTCCGCCCCGACCCTGACCAGCCGATGCTGGACATCGCCGACTACGTCGCCGGTTATCGCATCGAATCGACCGAAGCCTACGACACCGCGCGCTACATGCTGCTCGATTCGCTGGCCTGCGCGATGCTGGCGATGAAGCACCCGGCCTGCGTCAAGCACCTCGGGCCGGTCGTGCCGGGGGCGACGATGGCCGGCGGTGCGCGTGTGCCCGGCACGAACTTCGAACTCGACCCGGTGCAGGCGGCATACAACATCGGTGTGCAGGTGCGCTGGCTGGATTTCAACGACACCTGGCTGGCGGCGGAGTGGGGCCATCCGTCCGACAACCTCGGCGCGATCCTCGCCGTGGCCGATTACCTCTCGCGCAAGGCGCTGCGCGAGGGGGGGCAACCGCTCACGGTGCGCGACGTGCTCGGGTGGGCGATCAAGGCGCACGAGATCCAGGGCTGCTACGCCCTGCAAAACAGTTTCAACCGCGTTGGCATCGATCATGTGATTCTCGTGCGGCTGGCATCGACCGCGGTCGCCACCGCGATGCTCGGCGGCACGCATGAACAGATCGTCAATGCGGTTTCGCACAGCTGGATCGACAACGGCGCCTTGCGCACGTACCGGCACGCGCCCAACACCGGTCCGCGCAAGAGTTGGGCCGCCGGCGATGCGTGCCGGCGCGCCGTCACCCACGCGCTGAACGCGGTCAAGGGCGAAGTCGGCTATCCGAGCGCGCTCACTGCCAGGACGTGGGGCTATTACGACGTGGCGCTCAAGGGCCAGCCGTTCAAGTTCGAACGGCCGTTTGGCAGCTACGTCATGGAAAATGTCCTGTTCAAGATCAGCTTTCCGGCCGAGTTCCACGCGCAGACCGCGGTGGAGTGCGCGATGAAGCTGCATGCGCAGGTGAAAGATCGCATCGACGACATCGAGCGCGTCGAGATCCACACCCAGGAAGCCGGCGTGCGCATCATCGACAAGACCGGCCCGTTGGCCAACTATGCCGATCGCGATCACTGCATCCAGTACATGGTCGCGGTGCCGCTGATCTTCGGTCGCCTGACCGCCGACGATTACACCGATGCGGTCGCTTCTGACCCGCGCATCGATGCCCTGCGCGTGAAGATGACGGTGGCGGAAAACCCGCAGTTCACGAAGGACTATTTCGACCCGGCCAAGCGCTACATCGGCAACTCGGTGCAGGTGTTCTTCAAGGACGGCAGTTCCACCCAGAACGTGTCGATCGATTATCCGATCGGTCACCGCAAGCGCCGCGCCGAGGGCATCCCGGTGCTGCTGGCCAAGTTCGAGGCGGCCCTGCGCGGGCATCTGCCGGGGCCCCAAGTGGAAGCGATTCTGGCCCTGGCGAGGGATCCTGCGGCACTCGATGCCACCCCGGTCACGGCTTTCCTGAACGGATTCATGACGGCGTAAACCAAGGGTTGCGGCTTCCCGGGGAAGTTGTTAGACTCCCGTTAACCGTTTGGGAGCGGCCCGGTCCAAGTCGGCAGTCCAACGCAAGGGGCAGTGCAGGGGTCCGACGCGCAATCACGGTTTGGGTTTTTCTCGAAAGCAGCCGTCTATTTTCGTCCTTTCCTCAAGGAGTTCCAAATGAAGAAGAAGATCCTCTGCCTGGCCCTGTTCGGCGCGATGGGCCTGGTGCATACCGCGATGGCGCAGGACTACGATGACCGCTGGTACCTCGCCGGTTCGTTTGGGTACAACTTTCAGGACAACTCGCGCCTGAACTACAACGCCCCGTTCGGCACCTTGGGCGTGGGCAAGCCGCTGTCGCCGAACTGGGCGCTGGAGCTGAACTTCAACGCACAAGACCCGCGCGAGCGCAGCCCGGATTCGGGCATGCACTGGCAGCAATACGGCGTGTCGCTGGATGCGCTGTACCACTTCCGCAAGGAAGGCCGTAACTGGAATCCCTACCTGCGCGCCGGCCTGGGCTGGCAGCACAACCGTGAGGGCTTCTTCTTCGCCGGCCTGCCGGTGAAGCATTCCAGCGACAACGTCGCCGCCGTGTTCGGTGCCGGCCTGGAAGCGCAGTACGGTCGTTATGGCATCCGCACGGAAGTCGGCGCCCGCTTGGACGACTTCGGCAACAGCGTCAATGCACCCTCGACCGGCCACTTCGTCGATCTGCTCGCTTCGGTGGGCGTGACCGTGGCCTTGGGGCCGGAGCCGGTGAAGGCCGTCGAGCCCGCCCCGGCGCCCGCGCCGGTGGTGACTTGCGCCGACAAGGATTCCGACGGTGACGGCGTCAACGACTGCAACGACAAGTGCCCGAACACGCCTCCGGGAACGGCGGTGGGTCCGGACGGCTGCCCGGTGCCGGTGACGATCGACCTGCGCGGCGTCAACTTCGACTTCGACAAGTCCAAGCTGCGCCCGGATTCGATCTCGATCCTGAACGAGGCCGTTGCGGTGCTGAAGAAGTACCCGCAGCTGCGCGTGGAAGTGGCCGGCCACACCGACTCGATCGGTTCGGACGCCTACAACATGAAGCTCTCCGAGCGTCGCGCCAAGGTGGTGTACGACTTCCTCGTGAAGAACGGCGTCGACACCGGCCGTCTGGTTGGCCCGCATGGCTATGGCAAGACCCGCCCGATCGCTCCGAACACCAACCCGGATGGTTCGGACAATCCCAAGGGCCGCGCCGAGAACCGCCGCACCGAGCTGAACGTCCAGAACTGACGGACGCCAGCCCAGCAATATCCGGAAGCCCGGCCTCGTGCCGGGCTTTCGCTTTTCAGGCTGCTCGAACGCGCCGGTTCGCTACGGCAGCTTGCCGGCGCTGCATGGGCTATCTACAATCGGCTGCAGACTCCATTCGCGAGGTGCCCATGCGCGTTCGTTTGCTGGTCTTGTCGGTGCTCGCCTTGAGCGCTTCGCTGCCGGCACTGGCGATGCCGGATTGCTCGTTGAAGTCGGCGCTTCCGGCCGCGCCGATGAGCGCCATCAGCCTGCCCCCGCTGAGCGACGACTTGCCCGGCGCCGGACACGCGCTGGGGCTTCCGGACGACGTGCTGGCGTACGCCGGTTTCCAGGATCAGTCGGTCGATCGCGTGTTGGCACGCATCCGCGCCGAGGCCTGCGCACCGTCGCCGTTGGCGGCGCCGGTGGCGGGTACCAACGCCAACGGCTATGTGCCGCGTACCAAATGGGACAACACGCCGTATCGCTTCAGCGCAGGTGGCAACGGCAAGAAGTTCACTGCCGCCGATTTCGATGCATGGATGGCCGCCAAGGGCATCCACATTTCCAAGGGGCCGCCCGCTGCCGGGGCTGCTGCGCCCGCATCGACGCCGCCGGCCTCGGGCGCCGCCGCTCCTCCGCAAAAGTAAACGCAAGGCGCACCGCCGCGCTCTCATCCTCGCCGGCAGTCCGGTGAGCCCCTGCTTGCCGGATCGTGCGTCTTGCGGTCGGGGCGAGCAAGCCAATACCGCGTGAACGGTGAGGGCCCGGCTGATCGCCAAGGCCATGGACGGCACACCGGCGCGGTCGCGTTTGCGAAACCCGTCGATGGAACGCAACGCTCAGGGCTTGGCTTTCGGCCGCACCAACGCGAAGATCGTCAGCAACACGATTGCGCCGGCCAGCGCGGCCAGAAACGAACGCGCGTCGCCGTCGCCGTACCAGCCGAACGCCTGTCCGACGTATTTGGCCAGCAACGCACCGCCGATGCCGAACGCAGTGGTTGCCATGATGCCCATGCGGTCATCGCCGGGTTTGATCGCGCGCGCGATCAAACCGACGAAGAAGCCGACCAGGATGGTGTAGAGGACGATCACGCGCTGGCGATCAGCAGCAGCTCGTGGCCGCCATGTTGGCATCGCCATCGGCGACCGCAACGCCGACAGTCAGGCCCTTGCGGCTGGCGGCGTGGTGCTCGGCCAGCACCCGCGCCACGCAGGCGGTGACGCGCTTGCCGGTGGGAATGTGCAGGAACTCGTTGGGGCCGTGCGCGTTGGAATGCGGTCCGAGCACGCCGGTGATCATGAACTGGGCGCCGGGAAACTTTGCGCCGAGCATGCCCATGAACGGGATGGTGCCGCCTTCGCCCATGAACACTGCCGGGCGACCAAAGAAGTCACGCGAGGCGTGGTCGATGGCGTGATCGAGCCAGGCGCTCATCGCCGGCGCGTTCCAGCCGGTCGATGACTTTTCCAGTTCGAACGACACCTGCGCGCCGTTGGGAGGGTTGTCCAGCAGCAGCTTGCGCACGATGTCGCCGGCGACTTCGCCGTCCAGTGTGGGCGGAAGCCGCAGCGACAGCTTGACCGCCGTATGCGGGCGCAGCACGTTGCCGGCGTTGTCCAGCGGCGGCATGCCGTCCACCCCGGTGACCGACAGCGCCGGCCGCCAGGTGCGATTGAGCACCAGCTCGACCAGATCGCTCGACATCGGATGCATGCCGGGCAGGAACGGGAACTTGTCGTACACGCCCGTACCCATGGTTTCGGCGACCTTGCGCGCCTGCACGAGACGATCGTCGGGAATGCTCACGTGCAGATCATCGACGACGATGCGGCCGGTGCGTTCATCCTCCAGGCGCGACAACAACTGCCGCAACAGGCGGAAGCTCGACGGCACCACGCCGGAGGCATCGCCGGAGTGGACGCCCTCCGAGAGCACATTGACCACCAGGTTGCCGCCGGCCAGGCCGCGCAGCGACGTGGTGCACCACAGTTGCTCGTAGTTGCCGCAGCCCGAGTCCAGGCACACTACCAGCGAGGGTTTGCCAATGCGTTCGGCCAGATGGTCGACGTAGGCGGGAAGGTCGTAGCTGCCCGATTCCTCGCACGCCTCGATCAATACCACGCAGCGCGCGCGCGGCAGCTTCTGTTCGTCCAGCGCCATGATCGCCGCCAACGACGCGAAGATCGCGTAACCATCGTCTGCGCCGCCACGGCCGTAGAGCTTGTCGCCGCGGATCACCGGCTGCCACGGCCCCAGTCCTTCGCCCCAGCCGGTCATCTCCGGTTGCTTGTCCAGATGCCCGTACAACAGCACGCAATCGTCGCCGCTGGCGTCGTCGGTGGCCGGGATCTCGATGCAGATCAGCGGCGTGCGTTCGGGCAGGCGAACCACTTCGACTTGCATGCCGGCAATCGGCTGCGCGCGTGCCCAGGCTTCCAGTTGCCGCACCGCCGCGTCCATGTAGCCGTGCTCGACCCAGTGCGCGTCGAACATCGGCGATTTGTTGGGGATGCGGATGTAATCCACCAGTTGCGGAACGATGGCGTCGTCCCACAGCCCGCCGACGAAACGGTCGATGCGATCGGTGTCCATGCCGACGTGATCCATGCGGGTGGCTCCTCCAAGGTGAAGCGTCCAGTCTAGCAGCGCTGCGCGGCCGTGCCCGCCGGGATCGGTGACAAAACGCCAACCCCGTCACTCTTTGAACGCGTCGCTGCCGGTGCGGGTAGGAATCGCCCGACACGCCGTTGCGACGCTCGCCGACCCGCGCCTGCGCCGGCGTCCGATGGGAGCGAACCGGCGCGCCGGGAAAACTGTACTTGCCCGACGCGAGCCCGTCGGCCTCTCCCACCATCGCAAGGAACCCCGTCATGCTCCGCATTTCTTCCATCCTGCAATCCATCGCCCTGTCCGCTCTGCTGGTCGGTGGCGCGCACGCTGCCAGCAAGCCGGCCGACAAGGCCAGCGTCGTTGCGGCCGCGGGCCACCACGCCAGCCCGGCCCGCCACGCCAGCCATGGCGTCGCCCATGCAGCGAAGAAAACGCCACAGAAAGTGAACATCAACAGCGCCGACGCCAAGACCTTACACGCATCGCTGCTGAACATCGGCCAGTCCAAGGCCGAGGCCATCGTGGCCTGGCGCAAGCAGCACGGTGCGTTCCGCAGCGCCGACGAACTGGCGCAGGTCAAGGGCATTGGCCTGAAGACCATCGAGAAAAACCGCAGCTACATCGTGCTCGGCGCGGTGGCGAGCGCTGGCAAGCACTGAAGCCCGACCGTGCAGGTCGCATACGTGCCGCCAGATGCGGTGAGGCGACCCATCAGCCCCTCTCCCGCCCGGAGAGGGGTTGGGGTGAGGGGCGAAACGCACGACGAAGTCGCCGTATTCCCCGTCGGCGTCGCGATGGGCCGCTCGGCTGCGTCGTGCGCGCCGCAGTGCCCGCATCTTCGCTAGAATCCGGCGCATGCCCCTGTGGTCGATCCCTGCCAACGAATATCACCGCGTGCGCTGGCGCAACGGGCAGGGGTGGACGCGCGAAATCGCCACCGGACGCATGCCGGGCTCGCCGACGCCGGTCGATGATTGGGACTGGCGGCTGTCGATTGCGGAGATCGAGCACGATGGCCCGTTCTCGGCATTCCCGGGCAGCGATCGCGTGCTGGTACTGCTGTCGGGCGGTGGCATGCGGCTGCTGTTCGCCGATCAGCGCGCGGTGGAGTTGCATCCGCCGCACGCGCGCATCGCGTTCGCCGGCGAGGACGCCGTGCAATGCGCGCTGCTGGAAGGCCCGACCACGGATTTCAACGCCATCGTTCGCCGCCAGCGCTGTGCGTTGCAGGTCTTCCATCGGCCGTTGGTGGGCTCGATGGTGTTCTTCGCCGAGCCCGGCGTGCTGTGGGCGATCCATCTGATGGCCGGGCGCGCTGATGTGAAATCGGCCGACGCGGTGGTCGAGCTGCAAGCAGGCGACACCGCGTTCGTGGACAACCTCGAAGGTGCCGCTTCGCTACGATCCATCCTCGATGGCGGTGGGGATGCGCTGCTGGTGCGGATCGAGCGGCGGTTCGAATAGGTGGGGCGACACGTCAGGCCAGCAAGCGTTGGTGCCGCAGATCGTCAGTCAGAAACCATCAGGCCGAGTCGATTTCCAATCGACGCTCGATACGCTCCAGACGCTCCCTGAGCTTGTCGATGACATGCCGGTCGCCGATCAGTTCTTCGTAATTACCGGCCTGATCGCGACCGATCCTGGCGATGGCCGCTTCCAAATGACCAAGCCGCGCGATGATCTCGATGTCACGCTCGCGCGCGGCGGCCAGCTCGGTCTGGATCCGCTTGAGGTGCTCGAGCAGCAGGTTTTCGATGTTGCTGGTCATGCCGTGAGTATACCCGCGATTGCGCGACCGGCTTGCACGGACCGCAGCGGTCAAGTTTCGTTACACGAATGCATTATTTTGCGCCAAGGGCCGGAGAAAGCCGGCTCCTCACAGTGATTTTTCGAGCACCTCGAAACGCAAGTCGGCCCGCTTGGGCCGACCGAACCGCGCGTCGCCATACGGGAACGGTTTGATGATGCCGGTGCGCCGGTAGCCGCGCCGTTCGTACCACGCGATCAACTCGTCGCGGATGTCGATCACCGTCATGCGCATCGCCAATAGGTTCCATTCCTCCCGGGCGATGCGCTCGGCTTCGCACAACATGGCCTTGCCGATGCCGGCGTTCTGCACGCCCGGGCGCACCGAGAACATGCCGAAGTAGCCGGCTCCATCTTCATCAGCCACATGCGCGCACGCGAGCATCTGGCGCGCGCCCTCGGAGTCGCGCTCGCCGAGCAGCATGCGGCTGCGCGGACGCACGATTTGTTCCAGAACTTCATCTGAACCGGTGCGGCGACCGTCGAGAAAATCCGCTTCGGTGGTCCAGCCGGCGCGACTGGAATCACCGCGATAGGCCGATTCGACCAACGCCACGATGGCATCCACGTCGGCGGGCGTGGCGTCACGGAAGAGCAGGTCGGCAACGAAGGCGGGCATGTGGGTGGCTGGGGAGCGGGGAGCGGGGAGCGGGGAGCAGGGAGCGGGGAGCGGGGGGCCGGAAACCGGATACGTTCTAGCCCCGAGTCCCGGATTTTTCCCTATCCCAACAGCCCGCGCACCTTGCGCAGCGCCACGATGAAGCGCTCGATCTCCGCGTGCGTGTTGTAAAACGCCAGCGAGGCGCGGCAGGTGGCGGGTACGCCGAAGTACGCCATCAATGGATGCGCGCAGTGGTGGCCGGAACGTACCGCCACGCCTTCCAGATCGAGCAGCGTGGCAAGGTCATGCGCGTGCGCGCCCTCGATCAGGAACGACACCACCGCCGCCTTGTCTGGCGCGTTGCCGATGATGCGCAGGCCTTCGATCTTGCGCATCTCCTCGGTCAGGTGCGCGAGCAGCTCGCCCTCGCGCGCCTGCACGTTGGCCATGCCCAGCGCATCCAGATAATCCACCGCTGCGCCCAGACCGATGAAGCCGGAGATGTTGGGCGTGCCGGCTTCGAACTTGTGCGGTGGGTCGTTGAATACCGTGCCTTCAAAGCGCACCTCGCGGATCATCTCTCCGCCACCGAAAAACGGCGGCATCGCATCTAGGTGTTCGCGTCGCGCCCACAGCGCACCGGTGCCGGTCGGCCCGCACATCTTGTGCCCGGTCAGCGCGTAGAAATCGCAGCCGATGGCGGGAATGTCCACGGCCAGGTGCGGCAGCGCTTGCGAGCCATCGACCACGGTGATGACGCCGCGCTTGCGTGCGAGCGTGCAGACCTCGTGCACCGGGTTGATCGTGCCGAGCACGTTGGAGACGTGGGTGACCCCGAGCAGCTTCACCTCCGGCGTGAGCAGGCGCTCGAGCGCGTTCAGATCCAGTACGCCGTCGGCGCTGATGTCGGCGACCTTGATCGTCGCGCCGGTGCGCTGGGCGATCAGTTGCCACGGCACGATGTTGGCGTGGTGTTCCATACGCGTGAGCACGATCGCATCGCCGGCGCGCAGGCGTGGCAGTGCCCACGAATAGGCGACGAGGTTGATCGCCATCGTGGTACCGCTGGTGAACACCAGATCGCGGCGGTGCACGCGCAGGTGCGCGGCCAGGCGGTCGCGCGCGCCCTCGTAGGATCTGGTCGCCTGCTCGCCGAGCGTGTGCACGGCGCGCGATACGTTGGCGGCGTAGCGGCGGTAGTAGTCGTCCATCGCCGCGATCACCCGCGCCGGCTTCTGCCCGGTGTTGGCCGAATCGAAATACACCAGCGGCTTGCCGTGGACTTCGCGGTGCAGCAGCGGAAAATCTTCGCGCACGCGCTGCCAGTCGACGGGCGCCGCAAGGTCTTGCGTCGATGTCGAGATGCCGGGGCCTTCGCCGTTCATGCCAGTGCCCCGATGCGCGCCAGTGCCGCGTCCAATGCCGTGCGCGCCATTTCCAGCAACGTCGGATCGCCCGCGGCCGGCAGCGCCTGCCGGCAGAACGCGCCGATCAACAGCGCGCGCGCCTGCGCCTGCGGCAACCCGCGCGAGCGCAGGTAGAACAGCGCCTGTTCGTCGAGTTGTCCGACGGTGGCGCCGTGCGCGGCCTTGACCTCGTCGGCGTGGATCTCCAGTACCGGCTGGGTGTCGATTTCCGCATCCAGCGAGAGCAGCAGGTTCTTGTTCGCCAGCCGCGCATCGCTGCCGTCGGCACCGGGATGGATGGTGATGCCGCCGTGGAACACCGCGTGTCCGCGATCACCCGCCAGCCCGCGCCACAGCAGGTCGCAGGCGGTGTCGCGGCCGTGGTGCTCGATCCTGAGGCGGGTGTCGAGATGCCGCACGCCATCGGCGAGCAGCACGCCGTTGGCCAGCAAGTGCGCGCCGTCGCCCTGCAGGCGCACGTTCAGTTCGTGCCGCGACAGGCCCGCGCCCAGTTCCAGGTCGAGGCGGCGGTAGCTGGCCGCACCCGCCAGCGTGGCATCGGTATGCGCCAGCGCGCTGGCGGCCGGTGCTTCGTGCTGGATGCGCAGGTGGCGCAGTTGTGCGCCATCGCCAAGGTCGACCTGCATGCGCGTGTTGGCCAGATGCGCGTGTGCGCCGGCGGCCAGTTGGTGTTCGACCACGCTCAACGCCGCACCGGCTTCCAGCGCGATTGTGTGGCGCAGGTGCCAGGCGATATCGCCGTGCGCCGGCGCGCCGAGGAAGACCAGGTGAATCGGTGTGTCCATGCGGACGCCAGCGGCCGCTTGCAGGAGCACGCCGCTGCCGGCGAGCGCCGCATTGAGGCGGGAAAAAACCGCATCGGCGCCCGCGTGGTGGTGGGCGCGAAACGCGGCACCGGCAGCGTGCGCTTGCACGAGCACTCGCACGCCAGCCGGGAGCGCTTCGGTGCGCGACAGCGCCGGTTCGTGGCGACCGTTGACGAATGCGATGCGCGGGGCGGGGATGTGCGCCAGCACGCTGGCGTCGATGGTCGGCGTCGGTGCGGTCGATGGCGCGAAGGCGCGTTCGGCAAGCGCCGCCAGTGAGGTGTACTTCCACGCTTCCGACTTGCGCGTGGGCAGGCCGTCGCGCAGCACGGCGTCGAGCGCGGCGTGGCGCACCGCGTCGCCGGCAGCGCCGGCCGTCAGCGAGTCGAGCAGGGCGCTCATGCGCTGGCCGCCGCCGGCGCCACGCGCTCGCGGATCCACGCATAGCCGTGCTCTTCCAGCGCCAGCGCAAGCTCCGGGCCGCCGCTTTCGACGATCCGCCCGTCGGCCAGCACGTGCACCACGTCGGGCTTGATGTAATCGAGCAGGCGCTGGTAGTGGGTGATGACTACGAACGCGCGATCCGGGCTGCGTAACGCATTCACGCCGTCGGCGACGCTGCGCAGGGCATCGATGTCCAGCCCCGAGTCGGTCTCGTCAAGAATAGCCAATTTCGGTTCGAGCACGGCGAGCTGGAAGATCTCGTTGCGCTTTTTTTCGCCGCCGGAAAAACCTTCGTTCACGCCGCGATTGAGCAGGTCGTCCTTCAGGTGCAGCACCTTGAGCTTTTCACGCACGCGCCGCAGGAATTGCATCGAATCCATCTCGGCTTCCCCGCGCGCCTTGCGTTGCGCATTGAACGCCGCGCGCAGGAAGTAGGTGTTGTTCACGCCCGGTATTTCGACCGGATACTGGAAGGCGAGGAACAGCCCGGCGGCGGCGCGCTGCTCGGGTGCCAGCGCGAGCAGGTCGCGGCCGTCCAGTTGCGCGCTGCCGGCCGTCACCTCGTAGCCACCGCGCCCGGCCAGCACGTGGCCGAGGGTGGACTTGCCGGCGCCGTTGGGGCCCATGATCGCGTGTACCTGCCCGGCCTGCACGTGCAGGTTCAGGCCCTTGAGGATGTCTTTGCCGCCGATGCTGGCGTGCAGGTCGTGGATGTGCAGCATGTGGTCATTTCCTGTCTTTTCTGCGCTCGAATTCTTCAAGATCGCCAATGTCCTTCGATCGGCCGGACGCGCGCTTGTTGATAAGCAAATCGTCCAACGCGATCAGTGGAATCCTGACTCCACCCAAGTTCGCGTAGATACGGCGTGGGTAGCAGTCGGCGAACTCGCGACCGGAAACCCAGGTCAACAAGTCGATACGGTTCGGAGCGCGCCCCATCATCAACACCGCTTTTGGATCGAGCAGATCGTCTTTCGTGAACTCGCCGAAACCGAATTCCAGCAGCGCCGAGAGTGCCTTGTCCGCATTTGCGGGGGATCGTTCGAGCCAGAAGTCGAGATCCTCGGTCATGCGTACGAAACCGTGCGCGTTGACCGCGACCCCGCCGACCACCATGTAGCGAACTTCATGCGCGTCGAGCAATCGAATGAAATCTTTGAAATCCTGGATCAATTCCATGATGGTCCTCGATGATCCTCATGCGCAGCCGCAAGAACAATTCCAGTCGTTCGTCGACGCTGAAGCGCGCGTACTCGTCCACCAGACTGGGTTCTTCGCCGATGCGGAACTTGCGCGCGATGTGTTCGACGCGATCGGTGCCGAGTTCCGGCACAACGTGGATGGCATGACGGCCGTTCATCCGATCGCTCCTTCCAGGCTCACGTCCAGCAGCTTCTTGGCTTCCACCGCGAACTCCATCGGCAACTCGCGGAACACCTCGCGGCAGAATCCGTCCACGATCATCGACACCGCGTCTTCCTCGGCGATGCCGCGGCTGCGGCAGTAGAACAGCTGGTCTTCGGAAATCTTCGAGGTGGTCGCCTCGTGCTCGACGGTGGCGGTTGGATTCTTCACTTCGATGTACGGGAAGGTATGCGCGCCGCAGCGCTTGCCGATCAGCAGCGAATCGCACTGGGTGTGGTTGCGCGCGCCATCGGCGTTCTTCTCCACCCGCACCAGTCCGCGGTAGCTGTTCTGCCCGCGCATGGCGCTGATGCCCTTGCTGACGATCTTGGACTTGGTGCGCTTGCCGATGTGGATCATCTTGGTGCCGGTGTCGGCCTGCTGGCAGTGGCGGGTAAGCGCCACCGAGTGGAACTCGCCGACCGAGTCGTCGCCGAACAGCACGCAGCTGGGGTACTTCCAGGTGATCGCCGAGCCGGTTTCGACCTGCGTCCAGGCAATCTTGCTGCGCTTGCCGCGACACGCGCCGCGCTTGGTGACGAAGTTGTAGATACCGCCGACGCCGTTGGCGTCGCCCGGGTACCAGTTCTGCACCGTGGAATACTTGATGCTGGCATCGTCCAGCGCAATCAGTTCCACGACGGCGGCGTGCAGCTGGTTCTCGTCGCGCATCGGCGCGGTGCAGCCTTCCAGATACGACACGCTGGCGCCTTCCTCGGCGATGATCATGGTGCGCTCGAACTGCCCGGTGTGGCCGGCGTTGATGCGAAAGTAAGTGCTCAGCTCCATCGGGCAGCGCACACCCTTGGGAATGAACACGAAGCTGCCGTCGGAAAATACCGCCGAGTTGAGCGCTGCGAAGTAGTTGTCGCCTTGCGGCACCACGGTGCCCAGGTACTTGCGCACCAGCTCCGGGTAGTCCTGGATCGCCATCGACATCGAGCAGAAGATCACCCCGGCATCCACCAGTTGCTTGTGCACCGTGGTGTGCACCGAAACCGAGTCGAACACCGCGTCCACCGCCACGCCAGCCAGCTTGGCGCGTTCGTGCAAGGGCACGCCGAGCTTGTCGTAGGTGTCGATGATCTCCTGGGGCACTTCGTCGAGCGATTTGTATTTCGGGCCCTTGGGCGCGGAGTAATAGCTGATCGCCTGGAAATCGATCGGCGCGATCTTGAGCTTGGCCCATTGTGGCGGCGCCATCGTCAGCCAGCGGCGGTAGGCCTTGAGCCGCCACTGCGTCATCCATTCCGGCTCGTTCTTCTTGGCCGACAGCGCGCGCACGATGTCTTCATCCAAGCCCGGCGGCAGCGTTTCGGACTCGATGGCGGTGACGAAACCGGCCGCGTAACTGCGGTCGAGCTGGCGTTCGATTTCGGACGTCTGCGCGTTCATGCTCACGCCGTGGTCACCTGCAAGGGGATGGACTTGTGCGCGGCCTGCCGTCGCGGGCGCGCGTTCGTGGGCGGGGCGAGCATCTGCGCCAGTGACACCCCGCGCAGTGCCTCGGCGACCACCTCGTTCACGCGCCGCCAGTTGGCGCGCACACCGCAGTGATCTTGAATCTGGCAGTCGCCATCGTGGAGGCTGCATTCGGTCATGCCCAGCGGGCCTTCGATGGCCTCGACGACGGCGAACAGACTGATCGCAGCAGCCGGTCGCGCCAGCCGATACCCGCCGTTGGCGCCGCGGAAGGCCTCGACCAACCCCGCTTGCGCCAGTGATTTCAGCAGCTTGCTCACCGTCGGCGCCTCCAGGTGCGCGCGCTCGGCCAGTTCGCTGGCGCTGTGCACGCGCTGCGGGTCGGCCGCGAGCAAGGTCAGCACGAGACTGGCGTAGTCGGTGAGCTTGGTGACGCGGAGCATGGCGGCAGGCCGTTTGCCGGGGTCGCTGAATCAGGACTGAAATTGTACCTTTTTGCTCTCGCGGCCACAACCAGCGTGCCGTGTACTTGCGCGGCGCGTGCGAACGGCGACAATGCGCGTCTTCGCAACGAGGTGCGCATGGCCGGCAAGATCCAGGTTCGCCATTCCAAGATCCACGGCAACGGCATGTTCGCCATCGCCGATATCCCCGCCGGTACCCGGTTGATCGAATACAAGGGCCTGCGGATGACCCACGCGCAGGCCGACCGCCGCTACGACGGCAACACCGAGGGCGGGCACACGTTCCTGTTCACCCTCAACGATCGTTACATCATCGACGCCAACACCGATGGCAACGACGCGCGCTGGATCAACCACGGTTGCGAGCCGAACTGCGAGGCGGTGCTGGAAGAGGCGCCCGGGCGCGACCGTCGGCGCGATCGGGTGTTCATCGAGGCCAAACGTGCAATCAAGACTGGCGAGGAGCTGACCTACAACTACGGCATCACCTTGACCGAACGCCAGACCCCACGCCTGAAAGCGATCTGGGCCTGCCGCTGCGGCGCAGGCAATTGCACCGGCACGATGCTGCAACCCAAGCGCGGGCGTCAACGAGTCGATTAGCAGGTTGTTGAAAAAGGGCTTTCCTGCCCTTTTTCAACTCGCCGAGTCCGGTACATGCCCGTACTCGGCTCCGCCCAATCAAACACTTGCGTGTTTGATTGGCGTGCGATCCGTCCATGGATCGCATCAGCAGGCTGTTTTTCAACAGCCTGTTAGTGCCGGGATAGTCGCCGTGCGCGGTCGCGTTCAGGCCTTGCGGATCTTCGTCAGCGCGTGCGCCAGCACGGCCAGGATCATCCAGCCGCAGCTCAGCCCGGCCCAGATGACGATCTCGAACGGCCACAGGTTGTGCGACGTCGGATCGCGCGCGGTGTCGATGAACAGTCGCGCCACCACGAAGGCCATCCAGGCGCCGGGGATCGCCGCCACCAGCCGCCAGTAGCCACGCCAGCGCCACAGACCCCACGCCGGGCCGGCGAAGCCCAGTACGGCAAACGCCAGCATGCTGAACATGAAGGCGTTCATCCACGCGTACTCGCCCGGCGTGGCGGGCGTGTTCAGTGCCTTTTCCCGATCCGCACGGTTCACCACTTCGTCCTGCGCGAGCAGTTGCTGCACCCATTCGGGCGCCGGCTGTTTCGCCGCGGCCGCGTCCGCGCTCAAGTCCAGCCGGTAGCTGGCCAGCACCGGCGAGCCACCGGCGGTGCCGCGGCCGCCGCTGAGGCGCACCTCGTCCACGCCGGCTCCGGCGTCGTACACGAAGAACCAGCCCAGCGCATCGCCTTCGCCGGCCGGGTACAGGCGTGACGGGTTGCTGCCTGCTTTCACGGCTGCGCCGTGGAAATAGGGCCGTGCCCAGAGGTACGTCGGCACGTCGCTACGGTAGTGCAGGCGCAGGTAGAAGTTTTCGTTGGGCGCGAGCTTGACCACCGCGCCGGCTGGCGCGGTTGCGGTCACCGTCACCTGCGTGGTGGCGTGCGCAACGCCCAGCGCCAGCAGGGCGAAGACGGCGGCGATGGTCATCGCGATCCAGCGCATGTCGAACCCCGGGCTCGAAGCTGTAAATAGCGTAGCCGGTGATGGGGCGTCGATCCAGAGCGTGTCGTCAGTGCCGACTCATGTCCAACCCGCCCGGCGCAAGGCCGAGCGTAACGGCTCCAACGCCGCGCCATACCGATGTGCCCGCGCGGTATCGCGTTGCAACGGCTGGCGCACTTGCGGGGCGCTGAAGGTGCGCACGATCCGCCCGGAACGATGAAACTGAAGGCAGGCCGGTTCGAACGCCAGATCGAGGAAGGCCAGCATCCGCCGGATCTGCGCTTGCGGATCGGCTTGCAGGTCCTCGTAGGCGTGCGCGAACAGGCGTTCGCCCAGCACGCCGCGCCACACGCGGCACAGGCGGTCGTAGTCGTGCCAGTAGGCGGCCAGCGCGTCGATGTCGTAGCTGAAATGGTTGCCGAAGGCGAACAACTGGCGGTAGCACGACAGGCAGGTTTCCAGCGGATCACGGCGGCAATCGATGAAGCGCGCACCCGGCAGCATCGCCGCTGCTGCGCCCAGCAATGCCCAGTTCAACAAGCCCTTGTCGATGCTGATCGGCTTGGCGTGGCGCCAGCGCGCGGTGCGCGCCAGATAATCCTCGCCCAGTCGCTGCCAGTCCGCCGGCGCGGCCTGGCGCACCCAGCCGGGGAACGCGATGCCGCGACGCTTCGATTCGGCCATCAATACCGCTTCCAGATCCGGCAGTTCGCCGGCGGCCTCGACCTGCGAATGCGCCGAGAGGATTTGCACCGCCAAGGTGGATCCGGCGCGCGGCATGCTGACCACGAATACGACCTCGCGCCCGAGCCGTGCATCGTCGGTGCTGGCCAGCGGCTGGTCGAATGCGGCGGCGACGGCGTCGATCTGCGCACTGAACTGGCGTGCATTCCACGGTGCGTGCCGGTGCGCCAGTCGGTTGGCCTCGTCGATCGCGGCGAATGCGGCGCGGTACAGGCCCTGATCCTCCAGTGCCTTGCCCAGCGCAAAGCCGCAAAACACGCGGTCGGCATCGCGCAAGCCGGCGTCTGCAAGCAGCGCGCGCAAGGCGCTGGCGTCCTGTGCCGACATCGGCACGGTTTTGGTGTTGGCGATCTGGAACCACGCGCGCGGCGCGAACGCGCGGTCGCGCAAACAGGCGCGGTAGCAAGCGATGGCGCCGTCCAGATCGCCCAGGTGCTTGAGGGTGTCGCCCAGTGCGCTGCGCGCGTGCACGAAGCCTGGATCGCAGGCCAGCGCCCGCTCGTAAGCCGCGCGTGCTTCGTCGGTGCGGGTTGCTGCCGCCAGCGCGTTGCCCAGCGCGTACCAGCCATCGCGCGAGTCGGGCGCGCGACGCACGCATTCTTGCAACTGCGCGAGCGCGGCCGGCACGTCACCAACCTCGCGCAACGCCTGCGCCAGTTCGATGCACAAGTCCGGATCGTCGGGCCGCTCGCCGCGGGCCTGCTTGAAGGCCGCGATGGCTGCGGCGGGTTGCCCCGCGCGCAGGTGGGCGTGGCCGCGCGCGCGCGCCGACGCGCCCGTTTCGCTGGGGCGGGATGACGACCGCGGGCGCTGTCGATCCACGTCGGCCTCGGTTCCGGTGTTCCGGTCAGGGTCATGATCGTCCCGGTGGCGTGAAGGAGACGTTAGCCGGGCGCAGGCCGTGCCGGCGCCAAGAGTGCGCAGTGGATCGTGGCGCGGTCAGTGGATTGCGTCGGTCGCCAGCGTGCAGTTTTCGTAAATCGACTCGCCGTGCGCACCGATGCGCTTGCAGGCGCGGGTGTCGTCGAGGATCGGCGCGTTGGTTTGCGACAGTGCGTAGATGTGGGCGGCCCGCGCATCGATCTGCGCCTGTTCGCGGCGCTGCGCATCTTGCTGGCGAGTCAGCAGCCGCAACCGGCTGCGGCGATCGTCACCGCGGGCGGTGTGCGGTCGTTCGCTGGCGTGGCGCGGTCGCGTTGCACGAGCGGGTTCGGGCGTGTCGGCGTGGCGCGGGGTGTGTCGGCGCGCACCGGCAGCGCCGTCGTGCACGACGAGGCGGTGTGGGCGTGCGGCAACAGGCGGCGCTGTGCTTGCGCGCGGGGCCGCGAACGATTGGGCGGTAGCCATTGCGCCCGGCAACAGCAGCAACGTGGCCAGGGTGATCCAGAGGCGGGGCGACATGCGGAACCTGCGGCAGCGGGAGGAAGCCGCAGTGTCCGGTACGCGTCACACCGAACCCATCGGGCTATGCCGCGATGGCGGGTAGGAATCGGCCTACAAGGGCACGGCCTGCAAGGACACGACCACGTGCCGGGTCGATCAGCGCGAGGCCGGAGGGGTCATCGCGACCGTTCGGCGGGCGTCGTTGGCAGTGCGAACTCACACACCTTCGGCGGGTAACGCCGCAGGATTGGTAATGTCGAAGAATAGCTGCCCTCGCCGACCGGGTAACCCGTGGTTTGGTTGCCGTTGGGAAAATCCGGCTCGCACAAGCGCACCGCCAGACCAACCCCGAGCTTGCCACCGTGCCAGTCGATGACGTAGCCGCCTTCGTCCCAGCCGAAACCGGAAAATTCCAGCATCTTGCCATTGCGCTGGACCAGTTCGCCAAGGCTCATGCCGACGTGGACGCCGTCGGCGCGTTGCCACAGCGAGCGTGCGTCGAGCACCATCGCCATATCCGGGTGCTTGCCCGTATCGTCGAGGTAAATGTAGATGCGTCGTTGTGGATCGTGCGGGTACACGATCCAGCCGGGCACGTCCTCCTCGGAACCGGGAATCTGCGTGGCTTGCACCTGCTCCTTGCCCAAGCGCTGACGCAGGCTGGCCAGGGTATCGCTGCGGCTGATGGTGCCGGCAACGAAGGTTTGGTAGGACGGCGCGTGGGTGGCGACGGGCTTGACCTTCGGTGGCGGCGTGACCGCCTGTGCAGTTGCCAGCCACAGACCTGCCAACGATGCGGCAACCAGCCACGCGCGCAGGGGTGGCGACGTGCGCATGGGTTCAGTCTTCCTCGTGCTTGGGCTTGTAGGCTTCCACCAGTTGCTTCTGCACGTTCGCCGGCACCGGCTCGTAGTGGCTGAAGTCGATGCTGTAGCGCCCGCGCCCGGCGGTCATGCCCTTGAGTTCGGCGGCGTAGCCTTCCAGTTCCGACAATGGCACCTGCGCCTTGATGACGATCTCGTTGGCACCACCGCTGTCGGTGCCGTTGATGCGCGCGCGCTTGCCGGCCAGCCCGCCGGTGATGTCGCCCATGTGCTTTTCCGGCGCGGCCACTTCCACGATCACGATCGGTTCGAGCACCTGTGGGCTGGCCTTGGCGATGGCATCCAGAAACGCCTTCTTGCCGGCGGTGACGAAGGCCACTTCCTTGGAATCCACGGTGTGATACTTGCCGTCGTAAACGATCACCCGCACGTCCTGCAATGGGTAACCGGCGACCGCGCCGCCATCGAGCACTTGGCGCACGCCTTTTTCCACCGCCGGGATGAACTGATTGGGGATGGTGCCGCCCTTGACCTCGTCCTTGAACTCGAAACCCGACCCGCGCGGCAGCGGTTCGATGCGCAGATAGACCTCGCCGAACTGCCCGGCGCCGCCGGTCTGCTTCTTGTGGCGGTGGTGGCCCTCGGCCTTGTTCGCGATGGTCTCGCGGTAGGCGATGCGCGGCGGGTGCGAGTTCACCTCAACGCCGTAGCGCGACTGCATGCGATCGAGCATCACCCGCAGGTGCAACTCGCCCAGCCCGCGGATCACCACCTCGTTCATTTCCTTGTTGTGCTCGACGTGGAAGCAGGGGTCTTCCTCGGCCAGTTTGTGCAGCGCGGTGGACAGCTTCTGCTCCTGTCCGCGCGTGGCCGCCTCGATCGCCAGCCCGAACATCGGCTTGGGGAACTCGTGCGGCTTGAGGTGGATCTGATCCTCGTCGTGCGAATCGTGCAGCACTGCATCGAAGTGAATTTCATCGACCTTGGCCACCGCGACGATGTCGCCGGGGATGGCCCGCTCGATCTCGACGTGGTCCTTGCCCTTGAGCTTGAACAGGTGGCCGACCTTGAACGGTTTCTTGCCGTCGTCGATGAACAACTGGCTGTCGCGCTTGATCGTGCCCTGATACAGGCGCAGCACCGAGAGCTTGCCGACGAAGGGGTCATTGACGATCTTGAACACGTCGGCGATGACGTGCTTGCCCGCGTCCGGTTCGGCCACGATCGGCTGCGCGTCCTCGCCACTGCCTTTCACGAACGCTGGCGGGTTGGCTTCGCCAGGGTGCGGCAACAGGCGCGCCGCGATGTCCAGCAGCGCCTTCACGCCGGCCCCGGTGCGCGCACTGGTGAAACAGATCGGCACCAGGTGGCCCTCGCGCAGGCATTGCTCGAAGGCATCGTGCAGCTCCTGCGGGGACAGGCCGCCCTCGCCGAGGTCGAGGTAGTGATCCATCACCGTCTCGTTGATTTCCACCACTTGATCAATGATCTTCTGGTGCCATTCGGAAACGGGCCCCAGGTCGGAGTCGCCGTCGGGCTGGAAGAAGCAATCGACGGTGTCGGTTCCATTTTTTGCCGGAAGATTGACCGGCAGGCAGACGTTGCCGAATGCTTCGCGCAGCGCATCCAGCACCCCGCGTGGGTCGGCGCCGTCGGCATCGATGCGGTTGACCACGATCATCCGCGCGCGCCCGCGGTGGGCAGCGTTGTCGAGCATGCGCCGGGTCGAGTGCTCGATGCCCATGGCCGCGTTGACCACCACCGCGCAGGTCTCCACTGCGTCGATGGCCGACAGCGCCGGGCCGCGGAAATCGCGGTAGCCGGGCGTGTCGATGAGGTTGATATGAACCTCGCCGTGGTCGATGGAGGCGATGGCTGCGTTGAGCGAATGCTGGCGCTCGCGCTCCATCGGGTCGTGGTCGGATACGGTGGTGCCGCGTTCGACGCTGCCTGCCGCCTGGATCACGCCGCCGGCATGCAGCAGGGCTTCGAACAGGGTGGTCTTGCCGGCGCCGTTGTGGCCCACGAGGGCGATGTTGCGGATCTGGTCGGTGGCATGGGCGGGCATGGGCTTCCTCCTTGCGCAATGGGCAAACCGGAAGCCCAAGAATGCGCCACAACCGGGCGCAAGGGAATCGCGCCCGTGCAGGGCACATCAAACCACTTGCATATGCACCTCGGCCATGACGCCTAGCCCTCGCGGCGCCTCGCGCCTGCCACCAGCGCGCGCGGCATCGCTTATGATTACGGCAAGCCCGCCTCGCCGGGCGCATCGCCATCCGTGGAACCTCGCCCATGCCATCCACCGTGCCCACCGCGGGCGCCGATCCGTCGCCTGCCGCCGTGCGCTTCATCGTGCTGAAGTTCGGCGGTACCAGCGTCAGCTCGCGCGCGCGCTGGGACACCATCGGCAGCTTGATGGGCGAGCGCGCCGCCGAAGGCGCGCGCGTGCTCACCGTGGTGTCGGCGCTGTCGGGCGTCACCAATGCGCTGCAGGCATTGATCGATGCGCATGCCAGTGCTGGCGAGTGCGCGCAGCGTGCGTCGGCCATTGCGCAGCGGCATCGCCAGTTCGCCAGCGAGTTGGGCCTGGATCCCGAGCACGCGCTGGGCGAGCGCCTGCAACAGCTCGCAGCGCTCGTGGACGATCCGCGGCGCGTCGGGGCCGGGTTGGATTGGCAAGCACAGGTGCTGGCGCAGGGCGAGTTGTTGTCTTCCACCCTCGGCGTGGCTTACCTGCAAGCGCAGGGGTTGGACCTCGAATGGTTCGATGCCCGCGATGGCCTGCGCGCATTGGCCCTGCCCAACCAGAGCGCGTGGGGCCAGCGCTTGTCGGTGTCGTGCGAGTTCGCAACCGATGCCGCGTTGCGCGAGCGGCTGGCGCACGGTGCGTCACTGCGCTTGACGCAAGGTTTCATCGCCCGCCATCCCGACGGCGGCACCGCGATCCTCGGGCGTGGCGGCTCGGATACGTCCGCCGCATATTTTGGCGCGCTGCTGGGCGCGCAGCGGGTGGAAATCTGGACCGACGTGCCGGGCATGTTCAGCGCCAATCCGCGGCAGGCGCCGGATGCGCGATTGCTGACACGGCTGGACTACGCCGAGGCGCAGGAAATCGCCACCACCGGCGCCAAGGTGCTGCATCCGCGCAGCATCCACCCGTGCCGCGATGGCGGCGTGCCGATCCGCATCCTCGACACCGCCCACCCGCAGATGGCCGGTACCACCATCGCGCGCAGCGCCGCCAGTGTGCCGGGGGTGAAGGCGATCAGTTCGCGGCGCGGCATCGTGCTGGTGTCGATGGAAACCATCGGCATGTGGCAACAAGTCGGCTTCCTCGCCGACATCTTCGAGCGCTTCAAGCGCCACGGCCTGTCGGTGGACTTGATCGGCTCGTCGGAGGCCAACGTCACCGTCTCGCTCGATCCGTCCGACAATCTGGTCAACTCCGACGTGCTCGATGCGCTGTGCGCGGACTTGTCGCAGGTGTGCAAGGTCAAGGTGATCGCCCCGTGTGCGGCAATCACCTTGGTCGGGCGCGGCATGCGTTCGCTGTTGCACAAGCTGGGCGCGGTGTGGGAGGAGTTCGGGCGCGAGCGCGTGCATCTGATTTCGCAATCGTCCAACGATCTCAATCTGACCTTCGTGGTCGACGAAACGTTGTTGGACGAGCAAGGCGCGCAGGGCACGATGGCGCGCCTGCACGCGCTGCTGATCGGCTCGGGGGCGATGCCGGTGGACGAGGCGGCAGTGTTCGGGCCCAGTTGGCGATCCTTGCAAGGCGATGCGCGCACGCGTCCTGCGCGCTGGTGGGAACGACGCCACGAACAGTTGCTGGCGCTGGCTGGACAGGGTACGCCGCGTTATGTGTACGACCTGGCCTGCGTGCGCCGACGCGCCCGCGAACTGGCGGCGCTGGCGGTCGTCGACCGGCGCTTCTACGCGCTCAAGGCCAATCCGCACCCGGCGATCTTGCGCGCGCTGGCAGCCGAAGGCTTTGGCTTCGAATGCGTTTCTGGCGGCGAGCTGGCGCACGTGTTCGCGGTGCTGCCGGGACTCGACCCCGGGCGCGTGTTGTTCACGCCCAGCTTCGCGCCGCGCGCCGAATACGCCGATGCGCTGGGCCGTGGTGTGCGCGTCACCCTCGACAGTGCGGTGCCGTTGGCGCGCTGGCCGGAACTGTTCGCCGGACGCGACGTGATCTTGCGCATCGACCCGGGCTTCGGCCACGGCCACCACGAGAAAGTGCGCACCGGCGGCAAGGGCGCCAAGTTCGGTCTGGCGGTGGATGCGTTGCCGGAGTTCCTCGCGGCACTGCGCAGCGCCAACGCGCGCATCGTCGGCCTGCACGCGCACATCGGCAGCGGCATCGGCGAAGGCGCGCACTGGGCGCAGGTGTACGCACGGCTGGCGGGCATCGCCGAGGGCATCGGCACGGTGGCCTCGATCGATGTGGGTGGCGGTCTGGGCATCGCCTACGAACCGGATGCCGAGCCATTCGACTTGGAAGCCTATGGGTCGGCACTGGCGCAGGTGAAGGCGATGTACCCGCAGTACGAACTGTGGGTCGAGCCGGGGCGGTGGCTGGTCGCCGAATGCGGCGTGTTGCTGGCGCAGGTCACGCAGGTGGTGGACAAAGACGGCGTGCACCGGGTCGGGGTGGATGCTGGCATGCATACCCTGCTGCGGCCGGCGCTGTATGGCTCGTTCCATCACATCGTCAACTTCTCGCGCGATGGCGATGCGACCACGGCGCCGTTTGATGTGGTCGGGCCGATCTGCGAAAGCGGTGACGTGCTGGCGCGCCGCCGGCATCTGCCGGCCGCGACCGCAGAGGGCGATGTGATGCTGATCGCCGATACCGGCGCATACGGCGTGGTGATGGCCTCGAATTACAACTTGCGCGGCTTGCCCGCGCAGAGCGTGTTCGACAGCGACGTGGCGCGCGATGGAGGTGAGGCATGAGCGGCTTCCAGCGCGATGCCATCGGCGAGTTTCACTTCGTCCGCTGCGCGTTCGATGCGGACAGCGGCGTGGCGCGTCTGGTGTATGCGTTCGACGCCGGCGATGAGCTGACCGAGACGGTGACCATTCCCGGCGCGCCGTTTGCGCTCGACCACGAACGGGCCGCGCAGGTGGAGCGCGCCCTGCGCTTGCTGCACCTGATCGCCGGGGTGAGCTACTACAAGGCCGCCGTGCCGCCCCGGATCGTGATCGACGGCTATGCCATCGATGCCGACACCGCGCGCTTGCTGGAATCGATCTACGAAAATGGCCTGGGCGAGTTTGCGTATCGCAATGGCTTGGATCTGCGTGGGCGGATTGCGTTTCCCGCCTTGCTCCGTGCTCCATCCGGGAGATGGGTGGAGGATGAGGGCCTGGATTCCATCGACACATCGCCCGCTGGCGCTCCCCCACCCCAACCCTCCCCCGCAGGCGGGGGAGGGAGCGTCTGTCTGCTTCCTCCGCTCACGCCGGGTGAGGAGTCGCGTGCGGGCAGCACCTCGGCCCACGACACCGAATGTCCACCGGCTGTGGCGGTAGACCGGGTAGGCCGGGATTGGGGCGCGCGGTCGGCCGCGTCGCTGCCAACTGAAATCAAGCGCGCTCGTACGGGTCTCCTTCCCCCGCTTGCGGGGGAAGGTTGGGATGGGGGCAAACACAAGGCGTTGGTCGCCATCGGCGGCGGCAAGGATTCGCTGGTCAGCATCGAATCGCTGCGCGCAATGGGGGTGGATCAAACCGTGGCGTGGATCGGCTCGTCGCCGCTGATCGCGGCCTGTGCGGCACGCACCGGGTTGCCGACGCTCAACATCCAGCGCCAGCTGGCTTCGGCGCTGTTCGAATACAACCGCCATGGCGCGTACAACGGACACATCCCGGTGACGGCCATCAACTCGGCGATCCTCGTGCTGGCCGCGGTGCTGCGTGGCTTCGATCAGGTGGTGTTTTCCAACGAACGTTCGGCCAGCTACGGCAGCCAGATCCTCGGCGACGACGGGCGCGTGCTGGCGCAGGTGAACCACCAGTGGTCGAAGGGCTGGGCGTTCGAACGCGATTTCGGTGCGCACGTGCACGCGCACATCGCCGACGACGTGCACTACTACTCGCTGCTGCGTCCGCTGTCGGAACTGGCGGTGGCGCGCCAGTTCGCTCGCAGCGACCGCTACGACGCACATTTTTCCAGTTGCAATCGCAACTTCCACATCCTCGGTGAACGCCCGGCCAACCGCTGGTGCGGGCAGTGCCCGAAATGCCATTTCGTGTTCCTCGCCTTGGCCCCGTTCGTACCCAAGCCACGGTTGGTGGGCATCTTCGGACGTAACCTGCTCGACGAGTCCGCGCTGGCGCCGGGGTTCGATGCGCTGATCGAATACCGCGACCACAAGCCATTCGAATGCGTGGGCGAAGGCCGCGAGGCGCGGGCGGCGTTCGCGGCGTTGGCGCAGCGTCCGGCGTGGCGCGAAGATGCATTGGTCAAGCGCTTCGTCCGCGAGATCGCAGCACAGTTGCACGATGTACCGCCGCTGGACGCACTGCTCGCGCCGCAAGGCGAACAGCGCATCCCCGAAGCGCTATGGGAGCGCCTGGATGCGTATTGGCGAACTTGATGGCCAGCGCGTCGCGTTGTGGGGCTGGGGCAGCGAAGGCCGCGCCGCGCATCGTGCCGTACGCGCGCGCCTGCCGCACCTGCCACTGACCGTCATCTGCAATGAATCCGAAGCCGCGCAGATCGCGGCGTTGGACGATCGACTGGTGCAAGCATCCACGCAAGCCGATGGCCAAGCGTTGGCCGAGTTCGAGGTGATCGTCAAATCGCCCGGCATCAGCCCGTATCGGGGGGAAGTCGACTACGCGGCCACTCGCGGCACGCGCTTTACCTCTGGCACCGCGCTGTGGTTCGGCGAACGCGCGCACGACGGCACGATGGCGCACACCATCTGCGTGACCGGCACCAAGGGCAAGAGCACCACCAGCGCCTTGCTGGCGCACCTGCTGCGCGCCGCCGGTCGGCGCACGGCGCTGGCCGGGAACATCGGTTTGCCGTTGCTGGATCTACTGGACGGGCAGGCCGAGGCGTGGGTGATCGAACTGTCGAGCTACCAGACCCGCGACGTGGCGGCGGTCGGCGCACGCCCGCAGGTGGCCATCGTCACCAACATCCACCCCGAACATCTGGATTGGCACGGCAGCCAGCAGCGCTATGTCGAGGACAAGCTGGCGCTGGTCACGCAGGCCGCGCCGCGGGTGGCCGTGCTCAACGCCGCCGACCCGACGCTGGCCGCGCTGCGCCTGCCCGAGTCGGAGATTCAATGGTACGGCGATGCGCGCGGTTGGCATCTGCGCGAGGACGCGCTGTATCGCGGCGATGATCATGTGCTCGACACTACGGCGCTGCCACTTCCGGGACGGCACAATCGCAGCAACCTGTGCGCGGCGTTGACGGCACTGGATGCGCTGGGCTTCGACGGCGCGGCGCTGGCTCGGCACGCCGCCAGTTTCCAGCCCTTGCCACACCGTCTGCAGGTACTGGGCGAACGCGATGGCGTCACCTGCGTGGACGATTCGATCAGTACCACACCGATGGCGACGCTGGCGGCGTTGGAGCTGTACGCCGGGCGTGACGTGGCGGTGCTGGTCGGCGGACATGATCGTGGCCTGCCGTGGGACGCGTTCGCGCAGGCCATGCGCACGCACGCCCCGCGCGTGGTGGTGACCATGGGGCAGGGCGTAGCCAACCAGAACGGCCCACGCATCCATGCGCTGCTCGAACCATTGGCCCGTGGTGGTCGGTTCGAGCTGTGCGCGGCGACCGACTTGGCCGACGCGTTGCGACACGCACGCAAGGCGCTGCCGCGCGGCGGGGTGATCCTGCTCTCGCCCGGCGCGCCCAGTTTCGGCCCGTATCCGAACTACATCGCCCGTGGCCGTCACTTCGCGCAACTGGCCGGGTTCGATCCCGACGCGCTCGGTGGGATTGCCGGCATGGGCATTGCCTGACCGGCTCGGCGTAAACTGCAGGCAGTCATCGCGCAGGAGATCGCCATGCCCACGTCGACTTCGCGCCGCATGGTTGCCGGGCTGGCCATCGCCGGCGCGCTGGCGATGAGCGCCACCCGCGCGGCGCCGCACGCGCAAGCCGTGCAATGGAAGGACGGCGCGACCACGCTGTCGGGTTATCTGGTGTGGGATGACGCCAGCACGGCCAAGCGCCCCGGCCTGCTGATGGTGCCCAACTGGTATGGCGTCAACACGGCGGCTATCGACAAGGCCAAGTCCATCGCCGGCACCGATTACGTGATCCTGCTCGCCGACATGTACGGCAAGGACGTACACCCGGCTGACGATGCGGCGGCGATGACCGCGGTCAAACCGTTCTATGGCGACCGCAATGCGATGAAACGGCGCGTCAATGCGGCCTGGAATGCGCTGCGCGCCAATCTCGACAAGGCGCCCATCGACGCGAAACGACTGGGCGCGATCGGGTTTTGCTTCGGCGGCTCGGCAGTGCTTGACCTGGCGCGCAGCGGCGTTGCGCCGAGCTTGGGCATCGTCACCTTCCACGCCGGCCTGCACCCGGACGATCCGCATCTGGCAAAGTCGATCGCGGCGCGTCTGCTGGTGCTCAACGGCGCCGACGACCGCGGCGCGTGGCCGGAACTCGAACCGTTCTTCACCGAACTGCGTGCCAGCGGCGCCGACTGGCAGTTCGTCAACTTCGGCGGCGCGGTGCACTGCTTCACCGAGGTCGGCCAAAACTCGCCCGGCTGCAAGTACGACCCGAAGGCAGCCGCACGCGCCTATCGGATGATGCATGTCTTCTTCGAGGAGGCGTTGGCGTCGCGGTGATGCGCCGCGTCGACATCAATGATCGCGCTCGATCGCGTACCTCGCCAGCCCGTGCAGGCCGTCCAGCCACGGCGATTGCGGCAGTCCGGCTAGCGCGGCCTGCGCTTGACGGGCGTGTTCGCGCGCCCGCGCGGCGCTGTAATCGATGCCGCCGCTGGCGTGGATCGCATGCACGATGGCCGGCAGCGCGGACAGGTCGCCTGCCGTGATGGCGTGGCGGATGAGGATCTTCGCCGACTCGTCGGCATGCGCCAGCGCGTGGATCAGCGGTAGCGTCGCCTTGCCTTCGGCCAGATCGTCGCCAAGATTTTTTCCCAGCGCCTGCGCGCTGGCGGTGTAGTCCAGAACGTCGTCGGCGATCTGGAAGGCAAAGCCAAGCTGCAATCCGTAGTCATGCAGCGCCTGCTGGGTCGCATCGTCGGCCCCGGCCAGCAGCGCGCCCAGACGGGTGGCGGCGGCGAACAGCACCGCGGTCTTGCGCTCGATCACGCGGTCGTAGGCGGCCTCGTCGGTGTCTGGGTTGCGCACGTGCAGCAGTTGCAGTACCTCGCCCTCGGCGATCGCATTGGTGGTGTCGGCCAGAACCCGCATCACCTGCGGGCGTTGCAGTTCGACCATCAACTGGAAGCTGCGCGAATACAAAAAATCCCCGACCAGCACACTCGGCGCGTTGCCCCACAGCGCGTTGGCGGTCTGGCGCCCGCGCCGCAGGTCGGATTCGTCCACCACGTCGTCGTGCAGCAACGTGGCGGTGTGGATGAACTCGATGATCGCCGCGAGTTGGTGGTGATCGGTGCCCGCGTAGCCCAGCGCGCGCGCCGCCAGCACCGCCAGCATCGGGCGCAGGCGCTTGCCGCCGGCGGCGACGATGTGCTCGCCGATCTGGTTGACCAGCGCCACGTCCGAGGCGAGGCGGCGGCCGATCAGCGCATCCACCGCGGCCATGTCCGGCGCGACCAGCGCCTGGATCGCGTCCAGCGCGAGCGTCGGCGGCGACGGCGCGGGTTCGGGGCGGCGTTGGGTCGCGGCGTCGAGGCTCATCGGCGGGGTCGGAGGGGCGTAGCGGCGATTATAACGATTCGACCGGATCGGGCCGGATGGGGTGGCGGGCGATGGCCAGGTTCAGGCCGCGCGATGGACTTGTTCAGGTCGGGCCTGTACCCACGCGACCTTGTCCGCCGGCTGGATTCAGGCCGCGCGATGGACTTGTTCAGGTCGGGCCTGTACCCACGCGACCTTGTCCGTCGGCTGGATTCAGGCCGTGCGATGGACTTGTTCAGGTCGGGCCTGTACCCACGCGACCTTGTCCGTCGGCTGGATTCAGGCCGTGCGATGGACTTGTTCAGGTCGGGCCTGTACCCACGCAACCTTGTCCGCCGGCTTGATTCAGGCCGTGCGATGGACTTGTTCAGGTCGCCGACGGTACCATCGCAGGCTTGTCCGCCCGCAGGAAGCCGTCCTTGCGCATCGAAGGTTCCATCACCGCCCTTGCCACCCCGTTCAGCGCCAGTGGCGAGATCGACGTGGCGGCGTGGAAGCGCCTGCTGGATCTGCAACTGGCCGGCGGTACGCAGGCGCTGGTGGTGGCCGGTTCCACCGGCGAGGCGGCGATGCTGGAGGATGCAGAGTTCGATGCGCTGCTGCGCGCGGCGGTGGAGCACGTCGCCGGGCGCGTGCCGGTGCTGGCCGGCACCGGCATGCAGGGCACCGCGCGCACGGTCGCGCAGACGCGCCGCGCGCGCGACTGCGGCGCATCTGCGGCGCTGGTGGTGACCCCGCCCTACGTGCGCCCGACCCAGTCCGGCCTGCTGGTTCATTACGCCCACGTCGCCGAACAAGGCGGCCTGCCGGTGGTGCTGTACAACGTGCCCACCCGCACCGGTTGCGACCTGCTGCCGGAAACGGTGGCGCAGTTGCGCGCGCATCCGCAGATCGTCGGCATCAAGGAAGCCGTGCCCGCGCCGTCGCGGATGCAGGCATTGGTGGCGTTGAAAGATCCGAGTTTCAGCGTGCTCAGCGGCGACGACGGCAGTGCCGGTGCCGCGATGCTGGCCGGTGCCGACGGCGTGGTCTCGGTGGCATCGAACGTCGTTCCGGCCAGCTTTCGTCGTCTGTGCGATCTGGCGCGGGCGCAGGATGCGGCGGGCGTGGCCGGCGTGAACGAGCGCCTGCAGCCGTTGCTGGCCTTCCTTGGCGTGGAGCCCAACCCGATTCCGGTCAAGGCGCTGCTCGCCTGGGCCGGGATTGGCGCCGGCCTGCGTTTGCCCCTGATGCCGTTGTCCCCGCAGCACGCTCGCACCGCGATCGCCATCGCCAAAGAGTGCGCAGCACTCGAATCGGCCGCCGCGGCGGTCAAGTCCAATCTCGCAGCCTGATCGTCCCCGGAGAATCCAATAATGCTTTCCAAGTCCGCCACCCGCGCGTCGCTGGCCGTAGTCATCGTTGCCACCCTGCTCGCTGCCGGTGGGTGCAGCATGATCAAACGCCCCGATGGTAGCCTGCGTTTCCTGCCGCGCGGGCACAACGCCGACTACCAGAAGTCAGCAGAAGCACGCCCGCTGGACGTGCCGCCGGATCTGGATACCCCAGCCACCGATCCGACCATGCAAGTGCCCGGTTCGCGCGCCGGCGGCGCGGTCGCCGCCGCTACCGGTGGCCCGGCGTTCACCTTGCAGGACAACGCGGCCGGTAGTTGGGATCGTCTGGGCAAGGCGCTCGATCACATCGATGGGGTCACCGTCACCCAGCGCTCGCAGCTGATCAACAGCTATGAGGTGCAGTACAAGGGCAATCGCATCCTGCTGCGGGTTTCGCCGGACGGCGCGGCCAGCAAGATCGATGCGGTGGGCGTGGACGGCACGCCGCTGCGCACGCCCGAGGCGCTGGATCTGCTCGGCCAGTTGCGCAGCCGATTGGGGTGATGAGCTGCGTTTACAAGCTGCCAGTGGCAGCTTGTGCAGCGAAGAACGCCCGACGGCTGTGCCGGCGGGCCGGGACGAAGCGCCGCGCTTTCGGTCTCGGTTTGTGCGGCGAAGAACGCCCGACGGCTGTGCCGGCGGGCCGGGACAAAGCGCCGCGCTTTCGGTCTCGGTTTGTGCGGCGAAGAACGCCCGACGGCTGTGCCGGCGGGCCGGGACAAAGCGCCGCGTCTGCGATCTTCGGGTTACCGTTCGCGCGGCGATAAGCGCGTGGCAGGGCCGGAAGCCGGTAGCCGGTAGCAGGGCGGCAGATTCGCGCAGCCCCATGCCGTCGCCAAGATCATCCGCCCGCGGCTGCCATCGCGACAAAAATGCGGACATCGCAAAGACGAAGGGCGGCCACCGGCCGCCCTTTTTTCATCCTCGATCCGGCACGCGCGCGACCGCGGGAGATTCCCGTATTCGGGTTCCCTGCTTCCTGCTTGCGTCTACCGGCTTCCGTCTACCGCAAGAAAATGGCGCTCCCTACGAGATTCGAACTCGTGTTACAGCCTTGAGAGGGCCGTGTCCTGGGCCTCTAGACGAAGGGAGCGTGGCGTGAGCCGAACGGCTATTATATCAGGGCCTTGCGGCCTTGCCGCAAGCCGCCCACCACGCAAGGACCTGCGGCACTGCCGCGAGCATGACGCCCGCAACCACCGCCAACACCACCCCGGCCGCGCCGCGCAGCGTGCCGCGCGACATCCATGGCATCTCGCGCAAGCAGATCAGCCCGAACGCCCTGCGCGTGCTGTACAAGCTGGGTGAAGCCGGCTTCGATGCGTATATCGTCGGCGGCGCGGTGCGCGACCTGCTGGTCGGCGGGCGGCCCAAGGATTTCGACGTGGCCACCAACGCCACGCCCGAGCAGGTCAAGGCGTTGTTCCGCAACTGCCGCCTGATCGGGCGCCGCTTTCGGCTGGCGCATGTGTTCTACGGGCCGGAGATCATCGAGGTCGCCACCTTCCGCGCCAACAGCGACGATGGTAGCGGCGACCGCGAAACCCACGAGGGCGGCCGGCTGCTGCGCGACAACGTGTACGGCAGCATCGAGGACGACGCAGTGCGCCGCGACTTCACCGTCAACGCCCTGTATTACGGCGTGCGCGATTTTGCGGTGCTGGATTTCGTCGGCGGCTGGGAGGACATCCAGCACCGCCGCCTGCGCCTGATCGGCGACCCGGAGCTGCGTTACCGCGAAGACCCGGTGCGCATGCTGCGTGCCGCGCGGTTGTCGGCGAAACTGGGTTTCGGCATCGATCCGGCCACCGCCGCGCCGATCCCGGCGCTCGCGCACTTGCTCGCCGAAGCGCCGCCGGCGCGGTTGTTCGACGAGATGCTCAAGCTGTTTCAGGCCGGCTACGGGCTGGCCAGCTTCGATGCGCTGGAAGACCTCGGCCTGCTTGCCGCGCTGTTGCCAGAAACGGCGGCGGCGCTCGCCGAAGACCCGGATGGTCGCCAGCGCGCGATGCTGCGGCAGGCGCTGGCCAATACCGATGCGCGGGTGCGCGAAGGCAAGGCGGTGACGCCGTATTTCCTGTTCGCCGCGCTGCTGTGGCCGGCGTTCCGGCGCGAACTGGGGGCGCTGGCGCACGAGCACCTCGATCCGCTGGCGATGCAGCAGCGCGCCGCCGACCGCGTCACCTTCCATCAAGCCAAGCGCATCGCCATGCCGCGGCGCTTCTCGATCCCGATGCAGGAGATCTGGTTGCTGCAGGCGCGCTTCGACATCCGCCAGCGCAAGCGCGTGTTCCGCTTGATGGCCCATCCGCGCTTTCGCGCCGCCTACGATTTTCTCGCCTTGCGCACGATCGAGCAGCCTGAGCTGGCCGAGCCGGTGGCGTTCTGGACGCAGGCGCAGGAGCTGCCGGCGCAGGATCTCGCGGCGCAACTGGTGCCGCCGCCGCGGGGCCGTGCGCCCGCGCGCGACGGCCACGCCGGCCAAGCGCACGATCATGCCGAGGTGTCGGCAGGTGCCGGCCCGCACGCCGCAGCCGACGTGCACGCGCAATCCGATGCGAGCGCCAGTGGCGATGGCCCGCGCAAACGCCGCCGTCCGCGTCGGCGCAAGCGCCACGCATCGGCCAGCGATGCCGGCGTTCCCGATACGTCTCCTTGAGCTGATGTGCGCTACCAATGCGAACCCGCCCCCGCGTGCGGGGCAGGGTTGGGTGGGGGCGGAAACATGACGGAAAGCGCATGCATCGTCGTGCTGGAGACGCATCTGGCCCCCATCCCGACCTTTCCCAACAGACGAGGGAAGGGGTTATGAAGCAGATGCTGCCAGTCGTCGCCTGCATCGGCTTGGGCGGCAACCTCGGCGACGTGCCCGCCGCCATCGCCCGCGCCATCGATGCACTCGACCGTCTGCCGCAAACGCAGGTGCGATGCCGCTCGCGCTTGTATCGCACGCCGGCGTGGGGGCTCACCGCGCAGCCGGATTTCATCAACGCCGCCGCGGTGCTGGAAACCACGTTGGCGGCACCGGTGTTGCTCGAACATCTGCTCGCCATCGAGCGCCACGCCGGACGTGATCGCAGCGCCGCCGCGCCGCGCTGGGGCCCGCGCACGCTCGATCTGGACTTGTTGTTGTACGGGCAGGCGGTGATCGCGCAGGACGGGCTGCACGTGCCGCATCCGCACCTGCACGAACGCGCCTTCGTGCTGGTGCCGCTGGCACAGATCGCGCCCGATGTGATGGTGCCCGGTCGCGGCGTGGTGCGGGATTTGCTGGCCGCGGTGGATGCGCGGGAGATCGTCGCCATCGATCCGGCGTGATCGATGCCTGTGGCCACAAGTTCGAGCCGCGACTCCAGCGCGTGCTGCTAGAGTAGTCCGCCGCCGTCCTCCACTGGTGATCCATCGATGTACGCCTCCGACGACAAGCCCAAGCCGCGCGCCGCGGTGACCGTGCCCGCCTTGCGCGTGGCCAAGCGCGAGGGTCGCAAGCTGGTGATGCTCACCGCCTACGACGCCGGCTTCGCGCGCGCCGCCGATGCGGGCGGCGTGGACATGGTGCTGGTGGGCGACTCGCTGGGCATGGTGGTGCAGGGCAAGCCGAGCACGCTGCCGGTCACGGTGGCCGAGATCGTTTATCACACGCAGTGCGTTGCCCGTGGCCTGCGTGCGGCCCTGCTGGTGGCCGACATGCCGTTCCAGAGTTACGCCACACCCGAACGCGCGCTCGATGCGGCCAGCGCGCTGGTCGGGCAGGGCGGGGCGGCGATGGTGAAACTCGAAGGTGCCGGGCACGTGCTCGACGCCATTCGCTTTCTGGTCGAACGCGACATTCCGGTGTGCGCGCACCTGGGGCTGACGCCGCAGTCGGTGCACAAGTTCGGCGGGTATTCGGTGCAGGGCCGCGAGGAAACCGCAGCGCAGCGCTTGCTCGACGACGCGCTGGCGGTGCAGGCGGCCGGCGCAGAGCTGCTGGTGCTCGAATGCGTGCCCAGCGCGTTGGCTACGCGCATCAGCCAGGCCTTGCAGATTCCCACCATCGGCATCGGCGCCGGCCCGGGCTGTGACGGTCAGGTGCTGGTACTGCACGACATGCTGGGTTTGTCCTCAGGCCATCGTCGCCCGCGCTTCGTCAAAGACTTTCTCGCCGCAGGCGGCTCGGTGGTCGGTGCGGTCAAGGCCTATGCCGCCGCCGTGCGCGACGGCAGTTTCCCCGGCCCCGAACACGGCTACGAGTAATCGCTTCGATGGATTCGTTCGCCACCGTCGCCGAACTGCGCGCGCAGGTGCGCGCATGGAAGCGGGAGGGTTTGCGCGTGGGTTTCGTGCCGACCATGGGCAACCTGCACGCCGGGCATTATTCGTTGATCCAACTTGCGCGTGAACACGCCGAGCGCGTGGTCGCCAGCGTGTTCGTCAACCCCACCCAGTTCGGCCCGAACGAGGATTTTGCGCGCTACCCGCGCACGCTCGACGCCGACGCGACCGGGCTTGCCGAACACGGCTGCGATGGATTGTTCGCGCCGAGCGTGCCGGAGATGTACCCGTTCGGCACCGGCCACGAAGTGCGCGTGCGCGTGCCGGGCATCACCGACGTGCTCGACGGCGCACACCGCCCCGGGCACTTCGACGGCGTGGCCACCGTGGTCGCGCGCTTGTTCAACATGGTGCAACCGGACGTGGCGGTGTTCGGGCAGAAGGACTACCAGCAACTGCGGGTGATCGAATACCTCGTCCGCGACCTCGCATTCCCGATCGCCATCATTCCGGCGCCGATCGCCCGCGCTGCCGATGGCTTGGCGCTGAGTTCGCGCAATCAATATCTGTCGGCAACCCAACGTGCCGTCGCCCCGCGGATTCACGAAACGCTGCTGGCGATGCGCGCGGACGTGCAGGCCGGGCGTGGGTTGCCGGATATCGAATCGGATGCGAGTGCGCGCCTGAATGCTGCCGGTTTCGCGGTCGATTACGCGGCGATCCATCGCGCGGATCTGACCCGGCCCGACGCCGACGAACGTACCGGTTTGATCGCGCTGATCGCGGCGCGACTGGGCAGCACGCGCTTGATCGACAACCTGCGGCTGGATTGATCTGGCGAGCAAGTTTCTTGCAGGAGCTTCAGTGGGCACCGCTTTTGTGGGAGCGGCTTCCAGCCGCGAACCCTTTCTCCAGAATCGGGCCTAAAAGGCCCTCCCACAGGAGAATGCTGAGATCGCTTATATCGGTTCCAAAGGATAGTCCCGGTGGAGGCAGCCCGCATTTCCCTTCCACGCGACCGTGACCTGTACTACGCATTCAAGCATTCATGTTGCACTGCGCAAACCGTGGGCCTACACTCGCCCGTCAGTCGTGCCGCAAGTACCCGTTTTCGTTGGAGTCCCGCCATGCAACTGACCCTGCTCAAGGCCAAGATCCACCGCGCTTCGGTCACCCACGCCGAACTGCATTACGAGGGTTCGTGCGCGATCGACGCGCGCCTGCTGGAGATCGCCGGCATCATCGAAAACGAGCAGGTGCACATCTTCAACGTCAACAACGGCGAGCGTTTCGTCACCTACGCGATCAAGGCCGAGCCGGGCAGCGGCACGATCTCGGTCAACGGCGCCGCCGCACACCGCGCCAGCCCCGGCGACCTGGTCATCATCTGCGCCTACGGCCAGTTCGACGCCGCGCAGGCCGCGCAGCACAAGCCCACGCTGGTGTACGTGGATCGCCACAACCGCCTGACCCACACCAACGACTCGATGCCGATGCAGGCGGCGTGAGCGGGTAGCCTCGCGGTCGCTGCTGGGTGCCTTCTCCCTATGGAAATAGGCGCTCCGACAGGGGCGGATGAGGGTTCGGCCTCGCGAATGCGCCATGCGCTGGCTAGCAGGCTGTTGAAAAACGCCTTGATTCGATCATCCGGCGCTCGAATTTGACGCCTTCGGCATCAGGCGCGGTCGGTTTTTGTCCGTTTGCTGTGGAGCGCCGCATGGGGTTTGCCCATGCCGC
>JAFEEL010000023.1 GCA_018241125.1 Pseudomonadota bacterium
CGCCACCGTTCACTCCGCTCGTGCCGCTCCCAACCCATCGCCATCGCTTCGCTCCCAATCGGAAATCCGCTGCGAGCGTGCAGCCTGGGATGCTGACAGGGAAGGTGTCGTGGGCGGTCGGTTACAATCATCCGGCAGGCGTTCAATCGGATATTTACTCTGGCTCCTTGTCTTTTTTGGCCCTTGCCCATTCAACACAACCGCAGCGCAAAAAATCCAAAACAGTCACGAACCATCGCCACGCTTTTTCCTCGAAAAAGGACACTCTCCCCTCGATGCTGGCTAAACCATTGGAAAAGTGCTACCGCGAGGATCGCTGCCAGACCAGCATAAACGCCACGAGTGAGCCTTGACTTGATGGGCATTGGCACTTCTACCGAAGGGCGAACAATCTGGCCGCATCACAGGGAATCTCATAAACCATGTTTTTGATCGTAATTCCAGCGCAAGCTGGAATCCAGTGCCTTTGGCCCTACGCGGTGGGACGAATAGCGGAGAAGACGCTGGATTCCCGCCTTCGCGGGAATGACGAAACGAGGATTGTCGCTAATCGGGTACCTGTTTGAATTGCAGTGCAAGTGCCATCCACAAACACGCCCCTCACAAATTCCTCCGCGCCGATACCAGCAGGTTGCCGAACAATACCCCCGCCACCAGCGCCACCAGTACGCTCAGCACCGCTACCGCGGTATTCAGGCCGAGCATGAGGTCGCGTTCGAGTACGAAGGTCAGGCTGCGGAAACTCACGCTGCCGGGCACCAGCAACACGATGCCCGGTACTCGCACCAGCGCGCCCGGACGCCGCGCCCAGCGCGCGTAGACATTGCTGGCCGCGCTGATGGCCATGCTGCCGAAAAACACCCCGGCGTCATTGCCCAATCGGCTGCCGACCCAGCGCGTGACCAGATACCCGAATACGGCCGAGGCGATCACCAGCAGGTAATCGCGACGGGCGGCGCGAAACAGCACCGCAAAGGTGTAGGCCGACACCAGCAAGGCGGCCCATTCCACCCACGCCCCGACGCGATGCTCGACCGCTTCGTGCGGGCGCCAGCCGAGCACGCGCACCAACTGCATCGCCGCCACCGTACCGAAAGTGAGCTTGATCAACGTCGCCAACGCGCCACCAAAGCGCGCCATTCCCGATACGAGGTGCTGGCTCGACAGTTCCGAAACCGCGTTGGTCAGGCTCAGGCCCGGCATCAGCACGATGATCGCGGCGATCACCACGGTCTTGGTGGTCAGCGGAATCAGGAAGGTGGCGATGGCGGCGGCGAGCAAGGTGGCGACGAAGGCGGCGATGGCCTCGCCGGCCTCCTGCATGCGCGGCCGTCCGATCGACGCCCACTGCAGGGCGCCGACCATCAGGCCGATCAGCCCGGCCGAAATGATGTCCGCCCAACTGTTGCGCAGCAGCCCGGCGACCGACGCCGAGAGCAGGCCGAAGCACAGCGTCTCCAACGCCAACCACGGCCGACCCAGCGGCACGTCCAGCGCGTGCAAGGCCGCAGCGCCGTGGCGCAGGTCGCTGCGCCCGGCCATCACGTCCTCGGCGATGGCGTCGGCCGCGCACAGCTTGTTCAAATCCACTCCACCGGGCTCCAAGCGGATCACCTGCGTGGTGTCGTGCAACGGCGAGGCGGTGGCGGCGTCGGAAAACGACAATATCAATCCGGTCGGGTTCGACCAGGGATGACAACGCAGCCCGAGCCGGCGCGCGACCGCGCCGATGGCGCCTTCCAGCCGCTGCGCGGTGGTGCCGTAGTTGTGCAGGCGCTTGGCCAGTTCGACCACGAAGGCCACGCGGTCGCCGTAGGGCACGCCGGCATGCGGCGACGCTGGCCGGTTCGGTGCCGGCGGCGCGTTGATGGCAGGGATGGCTTGCGACATGCCGGCAGACTGGCGGGGAAGCGGCGTTTGCGCAAGCATCCGCGCACGCCGGCGCAGCGTGCGGATACACTGCGCACGCCAACCCATCGGAACCCCGGATGACCCCGGCAGCCGGCAACGACCGCCCGACGCTCGCTTCAGCCACCGATCAGCCCGACACCCTGCGTGCGGGCGGCGCGTGGATCCTCGAGCACGCCCCGGCATTGGAGGATCTCGTGGCGCGCGCCGGCAGCGCCGTGCGGGTGGACGCCACCGGCTTGCAGCGCATGGATTCGGCCGGGGCGATGTTGCTCAACCGCTTGCTGCAGCGCCTCCAACTGGGCCGCGAGGCGCTGACGCTGGCGCCTTCGCAGCAGGCGCTGATGTCGCGCATCGATGCGGTGAGCGCGCAGCCGACCCCGAAGAAGAAAAAGGAACTGGGCGTGTGGGCGGCGGTGGGGCGGCTGGGCTTCTCGGTGCAGGACAGCATCTCCGAGATCATCGCCCTGATCGCCTTCATGGGCCTGACCTTGAAAACCTTCGTGAAAGTGTTCGCCAAGCCGGCGCGCTTTCGCCTGACCCCGACCGTGCACCACATGGAGATCGTCGGGCTCGACGCGGTGCCGCTGGTGATCTTGCTGTCGTTCCTGGTCGGCGCGGTGCTGGCCTTCCTCGGCGCCAACGTGCTGTCGGCCTACGGCGCGCAGATCTACGTGGTGGAACTGGTTTCCTATGCGTTCTTGCGCGAGTTCGGCGTGTTGCTGACCGCGATCATCCTCGCCGGTCGCACCGCCAGCGCCTTCACCGCGCAAATCGGGGCGATGCAGAACCGCGAGGAGATCGACGCCATCCGCACGCTCGGGCTGGATCCGATCGAGTTGCTGGTGATCCCGCGGCTGGTCGCGCTGCTCATCACCCTGCCGATGCTGACCTTTATCGCCATGTGCATGGGCATCACCGGCGGCGCGGTGGTGAGCTGGCTGGAACTGAACATCCCGCTGGAAATGTACTGGTCGCGACTGAATCAGGTGATCGAGCTGCGACATTTCTGGGTGGGCATCCTCAAGACCCCGATCTTCGCCACCATCATCGCCTTGATCGGCTGTCTGGAAGGCTTCCAGACCCAAGGCACGGCGCAGTCGGTGGGCGAGCGCACCACCTCGGCGGTGGTGCAGTGCATCTCGCTGGTAATCGTGCTCGACGCCATCGCCGCGGTGTTTTTCATGGAGATCAACCTGTGAGTCCGGCGGCGACGCCGGCCAAGGCGATGCCCAACGACACCCCCGGCAACCGCCCGGAGGTCGGCTCCGACGACGATCTGGCGATCACCGTACGCGGACTGGTCAACCAGTTCGGCGATCAGGTGGTGCACCTGAATCTGGATCTGGACGTGCGCCGCGGCGAAATCCTCGGCGTGGTCGGTGGCTCGGGCACCGGCAAGTCGGTGCTGATGCGCTCCATCCTCGGGCTCAACCACCCGCGTGCGGGGCAGATCCGCGTGTTCGGCGTCGATCCGCACAGCCCCGACGACGCCCAGCGCCACAAGATCGAACTCAACTCGGGCGTACTGTTTCAGGACGGCGCGCTGTTCTCCTCGCTGACCGTGGCCGAGAACGTCGCGGTGCCGCTCAAGGAACATTACAAGGACATCGACCACGAGCTGCGCGAACATCTGGTGCGCCTGAAGATTCGGCTGGCCGGCTTGCCCGACGATGCCGGCGACAAGCTGCCCTCGCAGCTCTCGGGCGGCATGCGCAAGCGCGCCGGGCTGGCGCGGGCGCTGGCCCTCGACCCGGACTTGCTGTTCCTCGACGAACCTACCGCCGGCCTCGATCCGATCGGTGCGGCCGCGTTCGACCAGCTCATCCTCACCTTGCAGCAGTCGCTGGGTTTCACCGTGTTCCTGATCACCCACGACCTCGACACCTTGTACGCGATCTGCAACCGCATCGCCGTGCTGGCCGACAAGCAGGTGCTGATCAACGCGCCGATCCGCGCGGTGGAAAAGTTCGACCACCCCTGGGTACAACAGTATTTTCATGGGCCGCGGGGGCGCGCCGCGCAGCAGGCCAGTGGGGAGAAATGACATGAATGCAACCGCCACGATGGCGGCCGCGCGGCGGATCCGCCCGGCGAAGGAGTCCTGACCGTGGAAACCAAGGCCAATCACGTCCTCATCGGCGCCTTCACGCTGGCGCTGATCGCGGCGATCCTGCTGTTCATCCTGTGGGCGTCCAAGTACGCCTCGCAGGGCTCGTTCAAGCTCTACGACATCGAGTTCAACGAAAACGAATCGGTCACCGGCCTGTCGGTCGGCGGCGACGTGCAGTACAACGGCATCCACGTCGGCAACGTGCGCGACATGCGCCTGGATCCACACGACCCGCGGCGGGTGATCGCGCGCGTGCAGGTCAAGGCCGACACCCCGATCAAGACCGACACCAAGGTGCAGCTCGCATTGCAGAGCTTCGCCACCGGCGTGGCGTTCGTGCAGTTCTCCGGCGGCTCGCCCAATGAGCCGTTGTTGACCCTGGACAACTTCGCGGGCATCAAACGCGATGCCGACGAAGCCCGGGCGTGTAGCCCGGACTTGCTGCAGCAGGGCAAGAGCGAGCAAATTCCGCGGCTGTGCGCAACGGAAACGCCGCTGACCAAGCTGCTCAACTCATCGGAGTCCATCGCCACCAAACTGACCAACGTGCTCAACCACGTCGACCAGTTGCTCAGCGTCAAAAACGTGGACAACGTCGGCAAGATCGTGGCCAACGTGGAGTCGGTCACGGCCACGCTGGCCGCGCAGAAGGACGAAATCGCCGCCACGCTCAAATCCGCGCGACAGTCGGTCGACCACCTCAACCGCACGCTGGCCTCGGCGGAAACCACGATGGGCACGGTCAATACGCAGGTCACGAGCAAGCTGCCGGGCATCGTCGACCACCTCAACCAGACCATGATCCATCTGGATTCGTTGACCAAGAACGCCGACGACTACATGCGAGCCAACCGCGGCGCGCTCGACAGCTTCACCAATCAGGGCCTGGCGCAACTCGGCCCGACGCTGGCGCAGATGCGGCAAGTACTACGCCAGGTCGACCGGCTGACCGAGAAGGTGCAACAAAACCCGGCCGGCTTCCTGCTCGGCCGCGACAAACCCGTGGAGTTCAAGCCCAAATGAGCGCGCACCGTTCCGCCACCCTCACCCTCGGCGCGCTCATCTGCGCGGTGGGCTTGTCCGCCTGCGGCTCGATCCTGCCCAAGGCCAACCCGCTGGAGATCCTGCAACCGCAGGTGTCGGTCGCGCCTGACGCGGCGTGGCCGCAAGCCGACTGGCAACTGGCGGTGTCGCGCCCGGCGACCAACGACATGCTCGACTCGCCGCGCCTGGCCGTCAGTCCGACGCCCGGTCGCATCGAGGTGTATCAGGGCGTGGCTTGGGACGACACCGTCCCGGGGGTGGTGCAGCAGGCGACGCTGGCGGCGTTCGAGGACTCCGGCAAACTACGCGCGGTCGGCCACCAGAGCAGCGGTACGCGCGCCGACTTCATCTTGCAACTGGACTTGCGCGACTATCAGGCGGTGTACCGCACACCGGCCGGCCCACCGGAGATCGTGCTGACCATCAGCGCGCGACTGATCGATTTCAGCCGCTCGCGGGTGGTCGCCAGCCGCGTGTTCCGGCAGACCGTGCCGGCGACCGCCGCCGACGTGCACGCCGTGGCGCACGCCTTCGACGGCGCGCTGGCCTCGGTGTTGCATGATCTGGTCGGCTGGACGCTGGACGCCGGCAATCAGGCGCGTGCGGCCGACAAGGCGGTCGACCGCAAGCGCTGAGCGGGCAGTGCCGGGAGGCAAGCTATTCCGCTTCTCCGAGTCCCGAGTCCCGAGTCCCCAGTCCCGAGTCCCGAGTCCCGAGTCCCGAGTCCCGAGTCCCGAGTCCCGAGTCCCGAGCCCCGAGTCCCGAGTCCCGAGTCCTGCGCACGACTCACTCCGGCGGGCAATCCACCAGCGCCTGCAACACCTCGCCCAGCTCCAGCAGGCGCAAATCGCTGCGCGGTGCTCCGACCAGTTGCAGGCCGACGCCGTCGCCCAGCGGCAGGCTCAACGCCGGGCAACCGGCCAGACTCGCCAGCGCGGTGAAATCGGCCAGGTTCGGGGGTTCTTCGCTGCCCAATGGCGGTGGTGCGACCGGCACGGTCGGCAGCAACAGCACGTCGAAGCGTTCGAACAATGCGCAGACGCGAGCCACATGCAGATCGAGCAGGCGGTCGGCGTGCGCGTAATCGACCGCCGATTTACGCTTCGCGTAGTCGAGCATCGCGCGCAGGCGCGGCGACCCGCGCACCAGAGTTTCGGCGTGCGCGGCCAGCAGTTCGGCTTCCATCAGCAGCAAGGCAGCACGGCGGGTGCGCGCGACCTCCAGCGTCGCCAGATCCAGCGCCAGCGGCTGCACGTCGCCAAATACCGGCGCGCAGCGCGCCATCGCCGCGGCAAAGGCGGCGCGCACGCTCGCGTCGGTACCCAGCGCGGCCAGATCGCCGACCACTCCGGCGCGCACCTGACCGGCGCTCCAATCGGGTGCGGCAAACGGCAGACAGGCCTGCCGACCGCCGCCGTGCGCATCCAGACCCACCAGTTGCCCGAGCACCAGGCTCGCGTCCTCCACCCCGCGCGCGATCACACCCACCACGTCGGCCCGCCGCAGCGCCGGGGCGACGCCGGCGACCGGCAGGTGGCCGAAGGTCGGCTTCAATCCGACCAGCCCGCAGAATGCCGCCGGGATGCGCACCGAGCCCATGGTGTCGGTGCCCAGTGCGACGATCGCGTGGCCGGCCGCCACCGCCGCCGCCGAACCGGCCGACGAACCGCCGGCAGCGCGCCCGGGTAGCGCCGGGTTGCCAACATCGCCGAAGTGCGGATTGCCGCCGAGGGTGCCCAGTGCGGCTTCGTCCAGATTGGTCTTGCCCAGCAGCACCGCGCCGGCCCCGCGCAGGCGATCGACCACCGCGGCATCGCGCGGCGCCAGCGCGACCTCGCG
This sequence comes from Pseudomonadota bacterium, assembly GCA_018241125.1. Classification (GTDB taxonomy): domain Bacteria; phylum Pseudomonadota; class Gammaproteobacteria; order Xanthomonadales; family Xanthomonadaceae; genus SZAS-103. Next base: position 6,905 of record JAFEEL010000023.1, read on the forward strand.
CGCGGGCAGGCCCAGACTGGTCGGCATCCCGGCGACATCGATGTTGTCCTTGATCGCCACCGGCACGCCATCCAGCCGCCCCAGCGGCTTGCCCGCAGCGCGGCGCGCATCGGATGCGGCCGCCGCGGCCAGCGCACCTTCGGCATCCACCCACGTCCACGCATTCAGGGCGTGATCGCGCTCGATCGCCGCCAGGCAGTCGCGCGTCAACGCCACTGAGCTGCATCGGCCCAGAGCGAGCGCATGCAAGACCTGCATCAGGCCGGCGTGGCGCAACGATGAGCTGCCGGGTTCGGCGGTGTCGGCCATGCCTGCTGCCCTCGGGAGCGTTTGCGGTCGTGTGGGCATGATCGCAGAAATGGTCTGATGAAGCAGGGGGACTGCCAGCGTACCCTGTCATCCCGAGCGGTACGGCTTGGCTTCCCGAGCGCAGCGAGGGATCTGCTCGATCGACCGGATGCCGCTGCATGCAAAAGCAGATCCCTTGCTGCGCTCGGGATGACAAATCTGCATTGCCGCATTGGCCCGATCTCCCGCTGAGTGCCCACCGTTCACTGCCCGCGAGGCGTTCTCCCCCCATCCCAACCTTCCCCCGGAAGCGGGGGAAGGAGAAGAGCGAGGCGCTCGTCTCCCCGCTCCCTGCCCCCTGCTCCCCGCCTCCCGTCTCCCGTCTCTCGTCTCCCCGCTCCCCTACCCCCGCTCCCCGCTCCCCGCTCACTGCTCCCCGCCTCCCGTCTCCCGTCTCCCCGCTCCCTGCTCCCCGCCTCCCGTCTCCCATCTCTCGTCTCCCCGCTCCCTGAGCCCCTGCTCCATCCCACGCCCCTATAATCTTCCGCCAGTGACCGGAGACATTCGACGATGAGCGACGCCGACGCCCGCGAGGTGATGGAGTTCGACGTGGTGGTGGTCGGCGCGGGGCCGGCGGGGCTGGCGTTCGCCATTCGCCTCAAGCAGCTCAAGCCGGAAGTATCGGTGTGCGTGATCGAGAAGGCCGCTGCGGTGGGCGCGCAGATTCTTTCCGGTGCGGTGATCGAGCCCGGCCCACTCGACGCCCTGCTGCCCGGCTGGCACGACGCGCCGCCGCCGATTTGCGTGCCGGCCACGCGCGACGAGTTCTGGATGTTGTCCAAGGCCGGGCGGACGAAACTGCCCACGCCACCGCAGATGCACAACGCCGGCAACTTCATCGTCAGCTTGGGCGCGATGTGCGCTTGGCTGGCGCCGCAGGCCGAGGCGCTGGGGGTGGAGGTGTACGCCGGCTTCGCCGCCGCCGATACCCTGATCGAAAACGGCACCGTGGTCGGCGTGCGCATCGGCGACATGGGCGTGGCCAAGGACGGTTCGCACAAACCCGGCTACACCCAGGGCGTGGACATCCGCGCCAAGCTCACGGTGCTGGCCGAGGGCGCGCGCGGCAGCCTGACCAAGCAGCTCATCAAGCAATTCAAGCTCGATGCCGACCGTCAGCCGCAAAGTTATTCCATCGGCATCAAGGAGCTGTGGCAGGTCAAACCCGGCGTCGCGCAGCCGGGCACCATCGTGCACACGCTGGGCTGGCCGCTGGACAACGCCACCTATGGCGGCAGCTTCATGTATCACCTGGACGGCGACCGCATCGCGCTGGGTTTCGTGTGCGGGCTGGATTACCACGATCCGCTGTTCGAACCCTACGAAGCCTTCCAGCAATGGAAGCACCACCCGAGCGTCAAGCCAGTGCTGGAAAACGGCACGATCCTGTCGGCCGGCGCGCGCGCCATCGTCACCGGTGGCTATCAGGCGCTGCCGAAAGTGGAGATGCCCGGCGCGCTGCTGATCGGCGACACCGCCGGCTTGCTCAACGTGCCCAAGATCAAGGGCGTGCATCAGGCGATCCGCTCGGGGATGCTGGCCGCCGAGCACGCCGGGTCGGCGCTGGATGCGGCCGGTTTCGACGCCAAGCTGCGCGCCTCGCCGGCGATGGCCGAGCTGAAGAAAGTGCGCAACATCAAGGGCGGCTTCAAGCGCGGCAAGTGGTTCGGACTGCTCAACGCCGGCTGGGAAACCGTGACCGCCGGGCACAGCCCATGGACGCTCAAGGGCAAGCCCGACTGGGCCACGCTCGACCGCGTCGGCGCGCACGAGCGCCCGCGCCGCGATTACGTGCAGCGCACGCTGCCGCCGCGCGACCGCCTGGCCGGGGTGTATTTCGCCGCCACATCGCACGACGAAGACCAGCCCGTGCACCTGCACGTGGCCGACACCAACCTGTGCATCGACCGCTGCGCGAAGGAGTACGCCAACCCGTGCACGCGCTTCTGTCCGGCGGCGGTGTACGAAATGGTGGAAGACGCCGGCGGCCGCCGTTTGCAGATCAACGCCGCCAACTGCGTGCACTGCAAGACCTGCGACATCAAGGACCCTTACGAAAACATCAACTGGGTCACGCCCGAGGGCGGCAGCGGGCCGAACTACCAGAACCTTTAGCAGGCTGTTGAAAAACAGCTTGCTGATGCGATCCGTGGACGGATCGCTCGCGGATCAAGTGCGCAAGTACTTTATCCGTCGGAGCCGGGTGCGGGCATGTAGCGGACTGGGCGCGTTGAAAAAAGCAGAGCCTGCCCCGCGCAGGCGGGGGCAAGCCCTGTTTCAACAACCGGTCAGGACGGCTGGGTTTCGAAGGTGATCAACTCGCGGATCTCGGGCGTGCGCAGCCCCACCATCATCGGGTTGCGGACGTTGGGCAGGAAGCAGATGTCGAACAACTCGGTGATGTCGCCGTCGAAACGGATCCATTGCTCGACGTCGCCGCTGGCCAGCGAGATCAGTTGCACGCCGCACCACGGATCGACGTCGCGGCGGCGCAACTCGGCGTCCAGCTGCAGGCCTTCGAAACGCTGATTGCGCGGCTTGGACAAGCCCACCGCGGCGGTGTTGCCGAAGATCGACAAGCCGCGCGGGAACCCGGGAAGGAACGCCAGCGGCACGAACGTCTTCGTCTTGAAGTCGACCCAGCCCAGTTGGCCGCTGCCGGCATCGAGCAGCCACAGCTTGCCATTGGCCCAGCGCGGCGAGTGCGGCATCGACAAGCCTTCGCAGACGACCTCGTTGCTGTCGATGTCGATCACCACGCCGCCGTCGGCGCGGCGATCGCGCCAGCCGTCCACCGCGTCGGATCGGGACACGGCAGTGACGTACTTGGGCTCGCCGTCGACCATCGCCAGCCCGTTGAGATGACAGCGATCCTCCGGCGCCAGCTTGCTGATGAAGTCCGGCTTCCAGATCGGCTTGAAGCTGTGGGTGAGGCTCAGTTCGGCCAGGCACGAATATTTCGTGTTGATGAACACCACCCGGCCATCCTTGCGGATGCCCAGTTCGTGGATGTCCAGATCGCCGATCGTCTGCGCGTTGCGCGGGACGTAGCACTTGTCGAACTGACCGTGGATGACCTCGTTGGCGCGCAGCACGTTCTCGAAACGCCACAACTGGTACAGGCTGCCCAGATAGATCCGCTGCGCGTTGCCGACGATGCCCATCGCGCGCTCGAAGATGCGCTCGAAAAACGACACCCTGCCAGCCGCATCGCTGCCCACCAGATACACGCGCCCGCTCTGGTAGGACGAGATCGCCAGCGACACGCCCCGACCGGCGAGCCATCCGGCCAACCCGCGCGAACAACTTTTTTCGACTTTGAGGTCCAGCAAACTCGCCGGCGCTTTCGCGGCGGTCGTTGCGGGCGCCGCCATCGCTGCCGGCCCACCGGCATCGACCGCGGCCAATCCCGCCGCGTTGCCGTCGTGGCGTGCCGGATCGGGTGTGCCTTCGTTGCCAGTCATGTGTTCCTCCGCGCTCGAGCCATCGTCAGGCATGTGCATCTTGATCCCATTGCGCCCGGCCTGCCCAGTCACCCGGGACGGCGCAAACGAACAGCCCCGGCGGTTGGGCGCCGCCGGGGCCGTCCTTTCCACCACATCCGCGCGCCATCACCAGCTGTAGCGAACCCCGAGCTGCCCACCGAACAAGCTGCTCAGCGCGCCGCCGTTTTGCCAGTTCACGCCGCCGAACACCGACAGCTTGCCGCTGTGCATCGCCACCCCGCCCTCGACCAGCGCGCTCGTACCGCGCGTGCTGGTCGAGCCGGTGAAGGTGTTGTCGATGGTGAACCCATTGCGACCGTCGAACTCGCGCACCGCACTCACCGCGGCATACGGCGTCCAGATCGTGCTGCCCGACGTGAAGTCCCGGCTGATCGCCAAACCGGCGCGACCGCGTGAGGACACGCCGCCATCGGGTTTGAAGCCGGCCAGCGCACCGCTGATGCTGTCGACGCGATGCACCGAAGTGCGGGTGTATTGGAGTTGCGGCGCCAGCTTGAAGCTGTCGCCGAGCATCCACGACCAACCCAGCTCGCCGTTGAAGGCATCGGCTCTGCCGTTGGTACGCGATTCACCCGCCGCCGAATCGAGCCGGGCGTCGAAACGCATCTGCCGATACGACGCATCCAGATAGAAGCCGTTGCCACCGACCCAGGTCGCATACACGCCGCGGGTGTCGCCGGAGATCTTGTTGCTGCCGAAAACGCCCACCGCGTCCAGATGCTGGCTGGCCTGCGCCTTGCCGAGCAACAGGCCGGCGCTGAAGCCATCGGCGATCGCGAAATCCACACCCAGTTCCTGGCCCGAGTCGTCCTGATCGAAAGCGACGTTGCCGCCCTGCCCGAAATTGTCCGCCACGTGCGAGGGGTTGACCGTACCACTATTGGAAAACGCGCGCGCCCAAGCGCCGACGCTGCCGCGCGGGGTCGGATCGAGCACGCCCATGCGCTGACGCCAGGTACCGATTTGGCTGTTCATCAGCCGCTGCACGCCCGGCGCGAAGGCGGCCGCGAGCGATCCGGCATCGGTGAGCCCGGTGACCGCCACGCCCAGCGAGAAAACGTCGGGGTGGGTATTGCTGGTATCGATGACGCTACCCAGACTGACTGCCTGCACGACGAGAAAACTCTTGTTGTTGTCGAACTGGACATCGCCCAGGACGAACGATCCGGCCGTGGCATCGCCGGTCACCTGCACGACCGGCACCGAACTCCATGCAGTGGTCGGCAAGGCCAGCAGGTTGACGTCGACCTTGGTGACGCTGCCGGCGGCGACGTTGCCGACGACCGTCAGGGTGTCGCTGACGCCATGCCGGGCATCCACGTCGACGCCGATCCGGCCGTTGCCGGCCCAGTCGCCCAACACCGTGAGGCTGTCGGTTGGCGTGCCATTGCGGAAGTCGACACTGCCGGTGTTGGTGAACGGGTTGGGATTGCCGGCACCCATGTCGATCACGCTGGCACCGGACACCCGGATCGTGCCGCCGTTGCTGAAGACGTTGCCCAGCTGGCCGAAACTTCCCATCGACACCCAGGCGCCCGGCAGGAAGATCGTGCCGGCGTTGTCGATGGTGTCATCGCCGGCGCCGAAATCCGTCGCCGTGCCGATGACGTTCCAGACACCGCCGGCCTGATTGCTGAAGCGGTCGTTGCCGCCGCCGGTGACGATCGCTCCGCTGATCGTGCCGGCATTGACGACCGTGGCCGTGGCCCCGGCGGACGATGCAATGGCGATCCGCGTACCGTCGCCGAACGCGCCGATGCTGCCGGAGTTGTGCAGCACGTTGTCGCCGTTCGAAATCATCGACACCGCGGTGGCCGTAGCCCCGGCACCGTAGGCAGCGGCGGCGATCGTGCCGCTGTTGTCGATGCCGATGCCGTCGTTCTTCCAGCCGGTGGCTTCGATGCCGATGGCGGTGGCGGTGGTGGTGCCGGTGGCCTTGGCCCAGATGTGCCCCGCGTTGTCGACGGTTGCCGCCATGTACGAGGTAGCGGCATTGCCGAACGCGCCGGCGACGAACACGCCGCTGGCGCTGGCCACGGCCCCGTTCGCGGTGGCGCCGATGTTGCCGCTGTTGTGCAATGTCGCGTCGCCGTACAGGCTGTTGGTCAGCGCGCCGACCGCGCGCGCGGTGTCGGCATCGACGCTGGCACCGATCTGGCCGCTGTTGGTGATCGCCGAGTCGAATGCACCCAGTACCGTGACGCCATAGGCATCGCCTGCCCCGGCGTGCGCGGTCGCGATGGCTGTGATCTGGCCGGAGTTTTCCAGTGCTGCCGCTCCGCCGTTGGGGGTCAAGGTGCCCGGGTAGTGGCAGGTACCGCTGCTGCAATCGACGTAGTACAGCTGGCGCAGCCCACGCAGGTAACTTCCCACCGCGAAGGCCTCGCCGTGGTCGGCCGCTGCCGTGGCCACGATGGTTCCGTTGTTGGCAGTGGATGCCACCACCACCGCGGTCGGATTGTTGGTGATGTCGCGCACGTAAGTGCCGAACGCGGTGGCATGGCCATAGTCGGCGGTGGCACCGGCGGCAATGTCGCCGAAGTTGACCACCGAACCGGATGCAACCGTGGAGTAGGCGCCGATGGTGGCGCCCCACGCCTTGGCCAGGCTGGGGCCGGCGTTGGCGCCCCCGTCGGGGTTGGCGACCGCCTGCGCGACGATGCTGCCGGCGTTGTCGATGACCGCGCGCGTCGAACCGTAGACCTTGGCGCCCATGGCGATGGCACGCCCGCCGTAGCTGTCGCTGAGCAGGCTGCCGGTGCTGGCCGAGGCGACGATGTGGCCGCCGGCATCGTTGCTGACATGGGTGTAGTACTTGCCGCGGGCGCTCACGCCGTAGGCCGCGGCGATGCCCACATCGGTGCTGGCGATGGCGGAGATCGCGCCCGAGTTCTCGACCACCCCGTTGTACTTGGCGTAGGCGTGGACGCCGGTGGCGCCCGCCCCGGCCAGGTTGAAGTTGACGCCGTGATCGGTCACCGCGTGTGCCGATACATCTCCGTGATTGACCACGGAGATGTTGCCCTTGTAGTTCGCTTCGGCGTCGACGCCGGTCGCACCACTGGCGCCGGTGTAGCCGTAGACGCCATTGTCGTAGGCGTGCGCATGGCTGTAGGCGGCGATGTTGCCGTCGTTGACCACGCCGATCGCGTAGGTCGCGCCAGCCTTGAGGCCGACCGCACGGGCGATGCCGAACAACTGCGTTTCGGCCGTGGCGTAGATGGATGCGCCGGCGAGGTTGTCGATCGAGGAACTCGACCCGGCGATCTCCAGCGCGGTCGCGGAGGCCATGTAGCCGCCCACGATGGCGGCATGGGCCTCGATGGTGCCGCCGTTGCTGACGCTGGCGCCGGCAGACCCGTTCACGAACCCGTACACGTGCGCGCCGGTCGCATAGGCCGTGGCCGACGAGACGTTGGCATAACCGCGCCCACCCTGCGCGGTGGCGTCGATGTCGCCGCGATTGACCAGCACGGCACTGTTCCCGCTGTGGATGTAGGCCCCGGTGGTCACCGAGTTGCCCACTTGCGAGGTCGCGCTGGCGAAGATCGATCCGAGGTTGTCGATTTGGGCATCGCCGTGGCCATACGCACCCGACTGCGCCACCGCACCCCAGGCGCTGGCGTACCCTTGGGTGGTGATCGCCGAGGCTTCGATGTCGCCCGAGTTGCTGATCAGTGCCTGCCCGTTGCCGGAAGGATTCACCGCACGCGCGCCGATTGCCTTGGCCACCAGAAAGCCGCTGGTGCCGCTGATGTCGGTGGTGGCCGAGGCCACCACCGAAATCGCCCCGCGATTGTCGATCGTCGAAGCGCCCATGACGGCATCGTTGTAGACCCCGACGGCTTGGGCTTCGAACTGGCCGTACGGGGCCAGCGTGCCATCGGCAACCACGCCGATGGTGCCCGTGTTGAGGGTGCTGGCCTGCAGGTACGACACGTTGATCAATCCGGCCGCGGTCGCTTGCGTCCCGGATGCGCTGGCAGAAATCGTGCCCTGATTGCTGGCATCGGCGGCCAGAAACCCGGTCGCCAGCACGCCGGTCGCATTGGCCGTGCCGCTGTTTGCGCTGGCGCTGGCGGCGATATCGCCGGCGTTGTAGAACGCCGCAGCCGTCGTGCGGCTGTAAAGGTGGGCGCCCGTCGCCGAAGCGTTGCCGCCGGTGGCGTTTGCCGTGGCGCTCAGCTCACCGTCATTGCGCAGTTTGACCCCCACGCTGGAAAGCCCGGCGGCAAACCCACCCAGAACATAGGCGCCCACTGCGGTGGCATCACCGGCCAAGGCGTCGGCAGTGGCGACGATATGCCCCGATGCCTGGTTGTGCACATAGGCTTGCAGGCCGGCCAGATCGACCACCCCGAAGGCGGTGGCATGGGCCGCCCGGGCAGATGCCTGGAGGTCGCCGTCGACATCGACCGTACTGAAAAAACGATCGCGGGCATACAGCCCGACCGCGCTGTAGGTGCCATACACATGCACGTCGCCGCTGGACTGCGCGCCCACCCGGTCCTGACTCACCGCGAACACATCGCCGCCGCCGACGACGGTGACATCGTGAACCGCGGCAACCTCGGTCTCGTCGATCCGGCGCACACCACGCCCGCCGTCGTCCCGCCCGCCATCGCCAACGGCCAACCCGGGCGACGGATGCACGCTGTCGGGCCAGCGGTCGCCCGTCACCACGGTCAGATCGACCGGGGCCGGCAAGCTGGCTTGTTCGCCGCGCCGCGCGGACTGCCCGTGCCGGACAGTCTGGGTGGCGCCGGCCGCGTGGCTGCCGTCTGCGGCCGCCCAGCCCGAAGCCGGCAAACTCAAGCCCAGCACGGTCGCCGAAACTGCCAAGGCGGCATGGATCGCCCGGCTGATGGGCGCGAACTTCGGGCGCGGCAGCGGACGGCCGGTGCGGGTGGTCTGGTAGCGGATCGATGGATTCATTGCGTCCCCGGTGGTTGGGTCGATTGCGTGAGCGGCGATGTCCGGCATGAGCGGTCGCGAACCTGCGGATGATCCGGGCGGCCGCGGCGGCACCGGCGGCGATGGCGACCACCTGAGTCTCGGCGGCAGCGTCATCGCGCCAGCGCAGCGCTGGCCGACACGATAGTGCAGCCCCGGTCCGCAGCGAAGCGACGGCATGCCTGTCCCCCCCGAGCCGGGGGGGGCATCGCACCGCGCCGGCTGATCGTCGCTGTCGTTGCCCAGGACCGATCTGCCCGCGATACGCGCTTGCCGCCGCCGGGCGTGCCGTGCGGGGCAGTTATCATCGCGGGCGGAAATGCGACGCATAACCGCGTTTGCCGACACTGCGGCCACTACGCTGGCGTGATCGGTGCGTTTCCGCCGCCGCACCGACCCCGCTCCCAAACCCAGCGCGCCCCGATGCACGAAGCCGAGTTCGTCCTCAAAACTACGCCCCCGCGGCTGCCGCGCACGGCGCTGGATCGCGAGCGTCTGGCCCGCCTGCGCACCGGGGTTGGCGAGCGCACCGCGATCGTGGTGCTGGCGCCGGCCGGCTTCGGCAAGACCGTGCTGCTCGTGCACTGGCGCAAGCAATGGCTGGCCGAGGGCGCACTGGTGGCGTGGCTGAGCGCCGACCGCGACGACGACCCGGCACGTTTCCATCTGGCGCTGCTGCACTGCGTGCGGGCAGGCAGCGGGCATCCGGCGTTGAACACCTCGGGCAACGAGCAGCTGGCCGACACCGATCAGGGCATCGAGACGCTGACCGGCCTGCTCGCGGAGATCGCCGGGCTGGGCCGCGAGACGATCCTGATCGTGGATGATGCCGAGCGTTTGCCCGAGGCCAGTTGCCGTTCGCTCGCCTACCTGCTGCGCAACGCCCCGGCGAACCTGCATGTGGTGGTGGGCACGCGCACGCCGCTGGATCTGCGCACCGGCGAACTGGCCGCAAAAGGCCACTGTGCCGTGCTCAAGGCCGACGACCTGCGCTTGCAAGCGGACGAAACGCTGGCGATCTTGCGCAAACGCTTCGAGCAGCGCTTGAGTCTGGACGACTGCGTGCGCCTGCATGAGGCTACCGAAGGCTGGCCGATCGGTTTGCAACTGGCCATTGCGACGATCGAGTCGGCGGCCGACCCGGCGACGGCGATCCGATCGCTTTCGGGCCGTCAGGGTGACATCGAGCGCTACTTTGTCGAATCGCTGTTTGCCAGCCTGTCGGCGCCGTTGCTCGATTTTCTCGTGCGCATCGCGATCCTCGATCGCATCGACGCACCGATGTGCGCGGCGGTTGCCGACTGCGTCGAGGCCGACGCGCATTTGCAGCATCTGGCGCACGCCACGCCGATCCTGGTCGCCGCCGAGTTGCGCGGCTGGTACCGCATGCATCCGCTGGCGCGCGACTTCCTGCACGCGCGCTTCGAGGAACTGCCGACGGATGCGCAACGAACCTGTCATCGCCGCGCCTGCGCGTGGTTCGCACGCTTGCAGCAGTATCCGGAAGCGGCCGCCCACGCGCTGGCCGCGGGCGACGGCGCGCAGGCCGACGAGTACGCGGTCAAGTCGCTGTGGACACTGCGCACGCAAGGCAAGTTCGCCGAGGCGCAGGCATGGCTGCAACGCATCGCCCCGCAGCGCATCGCCGGCGACACCCACCTGCGCCTTCTCGCCGCCTGGGCCGACGCCCTGGGCGAACGCAATGCGCAAGCGTTCCAGATCGCCAGACAGATCCTCGACGACCCGGCCACGTCCGCGGAGCACCGCTTCATCGCCGCGTTGGTCGCCGCCAGTGCGACCGGCTATTCGGACCGGATCGGGCTGTTGCCGGAACTGTTCGCGCGCTGGCCGGAGCTTCCGACCGGCATGCACGAACCGGTCTGCGAACTCGTCTGGCGCAATGCGATGGCGCATTACCAGATGCACGCCGGGCGTACCGATCGGGCGCGCCGCATGCTGGCGGTGCTGCCGATCGACTTGCACGCAGGCACGGCCATGCTCGCGCTGTCGTATCGCACTATGTTGCTGGGCCTGACCCACTTGTGGGATGGCGAGGCCGGGCAGGCGCAGGCAGTCCTGCAACCGGCGCTGGCTCTGGCCGAGCGACAGACCGGGCGGCGCAGTCTGGTGGCCAGCATGTTCGCCGCCGTGCTGGCGCCGGCCCTGTACGACCTCGACCAGATCGATGCCGCACTGGCGCTGCTCGCCGACCGTCTGGACATCATCGAACGCACCAGCTTTCCCGACGCCATCTTGCTCGCCTACCGCACGCTCACCCGGATCGCGCTGGCCCAAGGCGACGAACGCCGCGCCCTGGCGTTGCTCGACAACCTCGAGTTGCTCGCGCAGCGGCGCGCCCTCCCGCGCCTGGCCGCGCAGGCGCTGGCCGAGCAAGTACGGGTCCATGCGCAGCGCGGCGAACAGGCCAAGGCCACCCGCTCGCTGCAGCAACTCGATGCGCTCGCGGCGACGTTCGTGCAGCACGCGTTCGCGCCGTATCACGAGCAGTACCAGCTGGCGCGCTGCATCGCCAGCGCGCATGCGGCATTGGGTCGCGGCGAACCGGCAAGCGCAATGACTCAGCTGGATCGGGCGCACGTCCACGCCACCGCCATGCAACGCCAAGGCGGGCTGGTGACCGTACACGCCTTGCGCGCCGTGTGCGCACGCCAGTGCGACCGCCCCGATGCAACCACGCTGCTGATGCGGGCGCACGATGCCGTGCGCTCCGGCACCGCGATGCGCGCATTGGCCGATGCGCATCCGCTGGCGCTGCAGATGGCGACAGCCTTGCACCGGGCGACGGCGGGGCTGCACAGCGTGCCGCCCGCCATGCCGACCGCTGCAATCGCAGCGGCGCCGACCCCGGCGCGCTGCGGGCCGCTCACGCCCAAGGAAGCGGCGGTACTGGGCCAGCTCGAAAAGGGCATGTCCAACAAACAGATCGCGCGCGCCCTGGACATCGGCGAAGAAACGGTCAAGTGGCACGTGAAGAACCTGTGCCTGAAGCTCTCTGCCGGAACCCGCAAGCACGCGGTGGACCGCGCGCGCCTGCTGGGCTTGGTCGCGTCCTGATCGACGCGCATGCAGCACAAGCGCAACGGCGCGTGGCACGATACGCAGATTGCTGCGCCTCGGATGACCGCCGCCCATGCACGTGTTGCCGCCCGTCCTGCCGACACTGCGCGGTGACCGCGTGCATTTGCGCCCGCCGCACGGCGGCGATCGGGATGCGCTGTTCGCGCTCTATTCGGCACCGGCGGTGATGCGCTACTGGAGCACGCCGGCGTGGTCGGAACTGGCCGCGGCCGATGCGTGGTTCGGCCGCAGCGATGATGGCCTGCTCGCCGGCTCGGCCGTGACCTGGGCGATTTGCCGGCCGCTGGACGACCGCTTGATCGGCACGGTGAGCCTGCACGCGATCTTCCCGGCGCAGGCGCGTGCCGAAATCGGCTACGCCCTGCACCCGGCGCACTGGGGCTGCGGGCTGGCGCGCGAGGCGGTGCGGCTGGCGCTGGGGTTCGGTTTCGACAGCCTCGGCCTGCGCCGCATCGAGGCCGATACCGACCCGGAAAATGCCGCCTCGTGCCGGCTGCTCGAAGCGCTGGGCTTTGCCCGCGAGGGCCTGCTGCGCGAACGCTGGCAGGTCGGCGACACGCCATCGGATACCGCGTTTTACGGCTTGCTCAAAGGAGACTTGCGATGAGGACTCCACCCAGCGGCGCAGTGCTCGCCGGCCCCGTATTGGCATCGATCATGGCCTGCGCGGCCATGCAACCGGCGCAGGCCGACGACTCGCCGCCACCGTTCGATCGCCCGAGTTTCAGCTTTGCCCCCGCGGTGCTGCCGGTCGGCACATTCGACTGGGAACAAGGCCTGCCCGACATGGAGCGCGACAGCGATGCCGGCATGCGCACGACCACCTACACGGCCGACACCGTGCTGCGCTACGGGATGACAGCGAACCTCGAAGTGCAGTTGCACGCCTCGCCGTGGAATCACTCCAGCATCCGCACCGGCGCCGTCCACGCGAGCGCGCAAGGCGCCGGCGATACCGCGTTGGGCATCAAGTGGGCACCGCCGCTGGACAGCAAGCAATGGACCCTAGCCGTGCTGGGCCTGGTCAGCTTCGACACCGGGTCGGCCGCCTTCAGCGCCGGCCACACCGTCACCTCGCTGGGCGTAGCGGCGGCTCGCGATCTGGGCGGCAATCGTTCGCTGGGCTTGTATGCGAACCTCGATCATGGCGCTGGCCAGAACACCTGGACCGGCTCGGTGAATTTCAACTTCCCCATCCACGGCGACTTCGGCGGCTTCGCGCAGATCGGGCGTTTTGCCGGCGGCGGCGTATCCAGCTCACTGGCCGGCGGCGGCATCACCTGGCTGATCCACGACACGGTTCAGCTCGATCTGGACGCGAACGTGGGGATGACAAAACGCAGCCCGGATTATCAACTCGGGTTCGGCGTATCGGTGTTGTTCGGCAAATAGTCCGGGTGCGCCCAGCGCACTACCGATTCGACGAGTCTCGATCCGCGCGCAGGCGACGACTCGCCCTGCGCACCCGCCAGCGCACCAAGAATCCCATCGCGATCGAGACGATCCAGCCGGCACCCAAGCCGGTCACGTAAATCGGCAAGGCCTTGGCATCGATACCGAGGTCGCCGTGGAACTCCAGCGCGAAGCCAGCCCACATCACCCCGAAGAAGCCGAGCACCCACAGCCATGCCATGGCCAGCGCAACGGCCAGCATCCGGGGCCATCGCATCGTCGCGGCCCGGTTTCCCCACCATCCTCCGGAGCCGATCGACAACCCGATCATCGTCGCAAGCGCGAAGCAATTCACGGCCACGGACGTAGCCGTCTTGTCGACCCCGAGGAGTTCGAGTCCCAGCAACGCCAGCCAGGGAGCGGCAAAGCCGCAGCCCACTCGAAGGCCGATTTTTCGCGCATTCACACCGTACGCCGGTAGCACGGGCGATGCCGGAGGCTGGTATGGATTCGAGATCATGCGGATGTGTACGTGCCGCTGCCTGCAACACTCACGCACAGGACTGCCGAAAAACGAAACCCCGCCGACGCGGGGTTTGCGCGCTTCACGGTGGCCGGTTGGGCTACTGGCCCGCCATCACCTTCACCATCTCCAGACACTTGTTCGAGTAGCCCCACTCGTTGTCGTACCACGCCACCAGCTTGACGAAGTTGGAATCCAGCGCGATGCCGGCCTCGGCGTCGAAGATCGAGGTACGCGAGTCGCCGATGAAATCGGTCGCCACGACTTTGTCCTGCGTGAAGCCAAGGATGCCCTTGAGCGGGCCTTCGGCCTGCGCCTTCATCTCCGCGCAGATCTGCGCGTAGGTCGCCGGCTTTTCCAGCTCCACCGTCAGATCGACCACCGACACGTTCGAGGTCGGCACGCGAAAGCTCATGCCGGTGAGCTTCTTGTCCAGTTCCGGGATCACCTTGCCGACCGCCTTGGCCGCGCCGGTGGACGAGGGGATGATGTTTTCGAGAATGCCGCGACCGCCACGCCAATCCTTGTTGGACGGGCCATCGACGGTCTTCTGCGTGGCGGTGGCCGCGTGCACGGTGGTCATCAGGCCGCGCTTGATGCCCCAACGGTCGTTGAGCACCTTGGCCACCGGTGCCAGGCAGTTGGTGGTGCACGATGCGTTGGAGACGATCTGCTGGCCGGCGTACTTCTGATGGTTCACGCCGAACACGAACATCGGCGTGTCGTCCTTGGACGGCGCCGACATCAGCACCTTTTTCGCACCGGCGGCGATGTGCTTTTGCGCGCTGGCGTGGTCGAGGAACAAGCCGGTGGACTCGATCACCACGTCGGCATCGACCTCGTTCCACTTCAGGTTGGCTGGGTCACGCTCGGCGGTCAGGCGAATCTTGTTGCCGTTGACCACCAGATGCCCGTCTTCGACCTTCACCTCGCCGTCGAAGCGACCATGCACCGAATCGTACTTGAGCATGTAGGCCAGGTAATCGGGTTCGAGCAGGTCGTTGATGGCGACGATGCGGATGTCATTGCCGAAGTTCTGCACCGCCGCACGCAGCACGTTGCGGCCGATGCGGCCAAAACCGTTGATCGCGACCTTGATCGCCATGGAGGACTCCTCGGGTGGTTTGGAAAGGCGGCCAACGCGCTCGCGCCGCCGCCGGGCCGGTCATTTTACCCCGTCGGCGCGGCGCGGCCCACCCCGAGGCGGGGCGGCGATGGCATGAGGTGATGCGATCGCAAGATCGCACGCGCGGATGCCCGACCCAACACCCGTCCACACGCATGCCGTGCATCACCAGATAGCGCGTAGTGGGCGTTGCTCAAGACAAGGCGAGAACGAGCTTCAGTCCACTGTCTACTTTATCCATGACAGCGCCCGGAACGGCCTTGACCTTGGCAACAAGAATCCTGCGATCCAGTGTGATCAACTGCGACACGTTCACCACCGATGGCTGTGGAAGGCCGGAGTCCGCTTTGGCGATGCGTACATTGCCGGGCGCTTCTGCCAAGGAGAGATTCGACGTGAGCGTTGCAACAATCACGGTGGCGATGCGACTGGCATTGAACGGGTTGGCCTGAACCACCAGCACCGGCCGCTTGTAGCCGGGGCCAGAACCCACCGGGCTTGGGAGATCGGCCCACCAGATCTCACCACGCTTCATTACCGATAGCTCCGAGCTGGGCTGCGGCCAACGCAGGATCAACCGACTCAAGCCCAGTGCCATACAGGGCGTTCAGGCGCTCGGTAATCCGCGAGTCCTGACGCTTGCCCAGATATTCCTCTATCGCTGTGGCGTAGAGCTGACTGCGCGAGACGCGCAGGCGATGGGCCAACTTTTCCGCTTCGGAGAAGATCGGGTCAGGCAACGAGATGGCGACTTTCATGTCTGGATGGTATCACCGCGGTATGACCAACGCAATTCGCGACCCGCTCACGCCCCCATCCCAACCTTCCCCCGCAAGCGGGGGAAGGGGCGGTTCATGGCGCGGATATGCCAGTCCGGGACGAGCCTTTCCACACACGCAAGCACACGCCGATCACGTGCTTTGCAACACCTGCCCCATCAACCGATGAATCAACTCGATCGCCTTGAGCGGGCGGATCATCACCTTGAAATCGGTGATGAGGCCGTGCTCGTTCCAGCCAATCAGATCGACGCCATTGACGTGGATACCGTCGATCGTCGTCGCGAACTCCAGCGCCGCGTCGCGCTCGCCGACGATTTCGCGAACGTAGCGAAAGCTGTCGTTGCCCAGCACCACGAACGCTGCGGACAGATACGCCGCGACCAACGCGCGCCCGCGCTGCGGGGTGTGCACCACCGGCGAGTGGAACACGGCATCCTCGGCGAGCAGGCCGTGCAGACCGTTCGCGTCACGCGCGGCCAGCACGCGATGCCACGCGGCGATGGCATGTTCGTTCACTGCGGCCTCAGCGCGTGCGCTGGTAGTGGACGACGAGGATTTGCGAGCCGGCCGGCGAGTCGAAATCTTTCGGTCGCACGCCCGGGCCGAGCTGGTAGGAAACGGTCAACGCATTGCCCGACAGGAGATACAGCGCGGGGATGGTCTTGCCGGCGTTCGGGCCTTGCTCGCCGTGGATGTCCATGCGCGCCGGCGTGCCGGTGTAGGTGATGGTGTAGCTACCGCGATCATTGCCGAACGCGTAGGTGCGTTCGGTCATGGCGAGCGTGGCGCCGTTGAAGCCGGCGACCGGAAAATCCTTCCCGCCCATCTGCGCGCTGGTCGGCGTCCACTGCCCGACCAGCTGCGCACCGGGCGGCACGTCGGGATCGACCGTGCTCATGCGCCGCGCCGCGCAGGGTGCGACCAGCAAAGACAACGACAAGGCGGCGACAAGCAAGCGATTCATGGCTCCTCCAATGGTCAGATGGAACGGTTCGTCATGCAGTGATTGCGCCGGTCACGCTCGCGCGTACAACGGCAACACCGCGCCGCTGATTTCGGTATTGCTCGGTGCAATCAACGCCAGGATCGCTTCGGCGGCCGCTGTGGGCGACAACCATTTCGAGGCATCGGCGTCGGGCATGGCGGCGCGATTGCCGGGCGTGTCCAGCGTCGAGGGCGCGATGGCATTGACGAGGATGCGCTCGCCTTTGAGTTCTTCGGCCAGCGCCTGCGTGATCGCCACCACCGCCGCCTTGCTGGTCGTATAGGCGACCATCCCGGCGCCCTTGCGCGGATCGAGTCCCGGGCGCGCGGCCACGTTGACGATGCGCCCGCCATGCCCGGTTGCACGCATGCCGCGCACCGCGGCGCGGCTGCACAGGAAGGCGGTGAGCGCGTTCATCTCGAACTGCGCCATGAAATCGGTGCGCGAGGTTTCGCTCAGCGGCGCCATCGCGAAACCGCCGGCGATGTGCACCGAGGCCCACAGCGCAGGCACCGTGTCGTAGAAGCGCTGCACCGAGAATTCATCACCTAGTTCCACGCCGTAGACGATGCGCACGTTCTCACCAGCACCGGCGATGATCACGCCGCCGGATTCTTGCGCCGGGACATGGCACGTCGCGCCGGCCTGCACCAGCCGCGCGACCACCGCCCGCCCGAGCGCGCCGGCCCCGCCGGTAACAACGACGTTGCGGCCTGCCAGTACCTGATCCATCGATTCCTCCACTGTCTTTCGCATTCGATCCATCACGCCGTCAACGCAGCCCCAGCGCCGCTTCGACGATCTTGTCCACGGTGAACCCGAAGTACGGGAACAGCACTTCGGCCGGTGCCGATGCGCCGAACGTGTCGATGCCGATCACCGCGCCATCCAGCCCGACGTACTTGCGCCAGTAATCGCTCACGCCGGCCTCGATCGCCACGCGCTTGCGGCACCAGCCCGGCAGCACGCCTTCGCGCCACTCCAGCGGCTGGCGGTCGAAGGCTTCGGTGCACGGCATCGACACCACCCGCGCCTTGACGCCCTTGCCCGCCAGCGCGATGGCCGATTGCCGGGCCAGTTCGACCTCCGAGCCGGTGGCGATCAGGATCACGTCGAACTGGGCTTCGCCCGGATCGGTGAGCACGTAGCCACCGCGGGCGATGTCGGCGAGCTGCTGGCTCGTGCGCTGCTGGTGGGCGAGTTTCTGGCGGGTGAAAATCAACGCGCTCGGGCCTTGCCGATGTTCGATTGCGTGCTTCCACGCCACCGCCGACTCCACCGCATCGCACGGCCGCCACACGTCCAGATTCGGAATGTGCCGCAGCGATGCGGCGTGCTCGACCGGCTGGTGCGTCGGGCCGTCTTCGCCCAAGCCGATCGAATCGTGGGTGTAGACGTGGATCGAATGCGCCGGGTTGAGCGCGCTCATGCGCACGCCGTTGCGCGCGTAATCGGAGAACACCAGGAAGGTGGCATCGTAGGGCAGGAAGCCGCCGTGCAACGCCAGCCCGGTCGAGACCGCGGTCATGCCGAACTCGCGCACGCCGTAATGGATGTAGTTGCCGACCGCGTTCGGGTCGCACACGTTCACCGAACCCTTCCACATCGTCAGGTTGGATTCAGCCAGATCCGCCGAACCGCCGATCAACTCCGGCAGGTGCGGGCCGTAGGCATCCAGCGCCATCTGCGAGGCCTTGCGGCTGGCCACCTCCGGCCCGGCCAGTTGCGTCTTGGCGATGTAGGCATCGGCGGCGGCGGCGAAGTCCTCCGGCAACTCCCCGTGCGAGCGGCGCACCAGTTCGGCGGCCAGCTCGGGATATTGTTTCGCGTAACGATCGAACAGCTCGTTCCACGCATCCTCGCGCACGCGACCGGTGTTGACCGCGCGCCAGCCGTCGTAGATTTCCGGCGGGATCTCGAACGGGCCATACGGCCAGTGCAGGTTCGCCCGTGCCTTGGCGATTTCATCGGCGCCCAACGGCGACCCGTGCGCGGCGGCACTGTCTTGCTTGTCCGGCGCGCCGAAGCCGATGATCGTGCGGCAGCAGATCAGCGTCGGCTTTTGCGTTTCGTTTTGCGCGTGCAGGATCGCCTCGCGCACCGACGCCGCATCGAGGCCATCGACATCGCGGATGACGTGCCAGCCGTAGGCCTCGAAACGCGCCGGGGTGTCGTCGGTGAACCAGCCTTGGGTGTGGCCGTCGATGGAGATGTGGTTGTTGTCCCAGAACGCGATCAGCTTGCCCAGCGCCAGCGTGCCGGCCAGCGACGCGGCCTCGTGCGAGATGCCCTCCATCATGCAGCCATCGCCCATGAACACCCACGTCATGTGATCGACGATGTCGAACTCGGGGCGATTGAACTGCTTGGCCAGCAGCTTCTCGGCCAGCGCGAAGCCGACCGCGTTGGCGAAGCCCTGCCCGAGTGGGCCGGTGGTGGTTTCCACCCCGGGCGTGTCCTTGCATTCCGGGTGCCCCGGCGTCATCGAATGCAGTTGCCGGAAGTTCTTGAGCTGCTCCATCGGCAGCGCGTAGCCGGACAAGTGCAGGCACGCGTACTGCAACATCGAACCGTGGCCGTTGGAGAGGATGAAGCGGTCGCGGTTGAACCACTTCGGGTTGGCCGGGTTGTGGCGCAGGAAATCGTTCCACAGCACCTCGGCGATGTCGGCCATGCCCATCGGCATGCCCGGATGCCCGGAGTTGGCTTTCTGCACCGCATCCACGGCGAGGAAGCGGATGGCGTTGGCGAGGTCGCGGCGGCTGGGCTGGGTCATGGCGGGTTCCGAGCTGCGGTGTGAGCCCCTCTCCCCTCGGGAGAGGGGTGGGGGTGAGGGCCGGTGCTGCGGCAGTGCATCCGTCGCAGCCGACGGAAGCGCTTATTGTCCCATTCCGCGCGGTGGCTGTCGTGGGTTGGCTACCCCATCCGAGCATGCAAGTGGTTCGATCGCGGCGTCGGTTCTCGTGACCCGTTCGTGGTGAGCCGAGCCGGTCGAGAACCCATCGACAAGCTCAGGGCAGGCTCCGTTCGAGCCGGCTCGTGTCGAACCACAACGGGGTATGTCGCGGGCCCACCCGGAACAAACCATGGTTCGATCGCGGCCTCGGCCTTCGGCCTCGATCCGCGCCTCACCACGAACGGGATATTTGATTGCGGCCTCATTCTTCGGCCTCGATCCGCGCCTCACCACGAACGGGATATTTGATTGCGGCCTCGGCCTGCGGCCTCGATCCGCGCCTCACCACGAACGGGATATTTGATTGCTGCCTCGGCCTGCGGCCTCGATCCGCGCCTCACCACGAACGGGATATCGATCTGCGCCCTCCTCCGCTCCCCGCTTCCCGCTCCCTGCTCCCTGCTTCCCGCTCCCTGCTCCCTGCTCCCGAGTCCCGAGTCCCGAGTCCCGGCTTATTCCGGATACAACGGCGGCAGCGGCTGCCGTGCCGTATCGGGCCGTTCCGGCGCGGCCCAACGCGGCCCGCGCGCGAACGCCGCGCGCAACTTCACCAATGTCTGCGCGTCCGGTTGCCCGTCGCCGCGCCAGCGCATCGCCTCGCAGGCTTGCAGGGCGTCGCGCTGGGCGGGGTCGGCCAGTCGCGACAGGAGTTCATGCAGATGGCGCGGTCGCGGTTCGGGCGCGGTTTCGCACAACACGCGCACGATCAGCGCCGGATCGCCCAGCGCCAGCGCGGCATCGAGTTTGGGCAGCGCATCGGCGGTGTGCAGCGCCGGTTCGACCCGCGAAGATGGCAATCGCTCGCCCGCCTCCTGACGCCGCCGCCAGCCCCACACCAGCAGCGAAGCCAGCACTACCGCCAGCGCGACCGCCGCACCCTGCCATGCGCGCAGGACGCGATTGACGCGGTCGGCGGTCGGCGCCTGCGCGGGCGCGTTCGTCGCCGCGACTGGGTTTGCCATGGTCGCGTGCGTGCCCGCCGGACTGGCCGCGCCGGCGATGCCCGGCAGCACGTGCACCACGGGCATCTGTGCGCGTGCGATTTGCGCGGTGTCGTTGTTCACGTTCCACCACGGCACGCTGATCTGCGGGATCTGCAACGTGCCGGCCTGCGTGGACACGATCGCGAAGCGGCGCGTGCGCTCTGAATGCAGCGTATCGCCCTGCATGTCTTGCGTGGTGGTCGATGGTTCGGGATAGACCTGCGCGCCGGGAATCGCTGGCGACGCGATTTCCGGCAACTGCGAGGCGGCCACGCCATCGCCGGATTCATGCACGCGGATGTCGAACGGCTCGCCGGCGCGCGGGGCCGTGCTCGGCGGATCGATGGTCAAGGTCAGCGACTGCGCCGGCAGCCACGGATCGGGGGCTTGCGCCGGCAGCGGGCGCACGGCCACGTCGATGGCGGTTCCCTGTGCCCGCAAGTTGCGCACGCCCATCGAGAAGGCGTCGTCGAACGGATCGCCCGGGTTGGCAATCGCGCGACCGCGGAACGCCGGCGCCTGCAGATGCAGCGCGCCACTGCGCTCGGGTTGCAGCAGATAGCGCCGGGTGAGCCGCAGGTAGCGCCGACCATCCACGGTTTGCATGTCACGTTGGTCTTGCCCGATCTGACGCAGGTCGCCGTTGTCGGTGGTCGGCGGATCGAGCGCGGCATCCAGCAGGTTGACCGCGTAATACAAGCGCAGCGTGTACACCAGCGCCTGCCCGACATACGGCTTGGCGGGGGCCAGATCATCTGCAATGAACACCGGATCGCCGGGCTTGCTCGGGCCACGAGCGAGCGAGGCATCCGGCGCGCCATTGTCTTGTGGGTTGGACGGCGATGCGGCGCTCGTCGCTGGCGAGCCATCCACCAGCAGGCGCAGCGGCGCGGTGCTGTTCGCGCCGACCTTCAACGCGGGAATCGCGATCACGCCGCCGTGGCGCGGCGTCAACGTCACCGACCACTGCTGGCTGGACTGCACCGCACCGTTGATGATCGTGGTCTGGCTGCCGGACGACACGCCATCGACCGAGAAATCGTTGCGCAGCGGCGACAGGTCGGGTTGCGCACCACTGCCGTCGGCGCTGATGGTCAACGTTACCGACTCGCCCGGCGCGACGTGGTCGCGATCCAGCGATGCGCGCACCGCGGCCTGCGCCGACATCATCACGCACACAGCGAGCAAGGCAAACATCCGAAACAAGGATTTCATGGCGAATCTCCTTGCAGGCGGCGCTGGTATTCCAGCCAGAACTTGCGCTTGAGCAAGGCGCCCGGCTCGTCGGGCACGCGCTGCATGATCTGTTGATTGGCCTGCCGCTGCTCGCGCTGCGCGGTGGTTTCGGCCAGCACTGGTGATTGCGGTGGCTTGCCGTCTTTCCCGCGCGATGCGAGCGCTTGTTGCAGCGCTTGTTTCTCGGCCGCTTGCGCGCGCGCCTGCGCGGCTGCGTCGGGCCTGGGCTGCGCAGACTGCGCAGATGCGTCTTGTTGCGACGAAGCGGCTTGTCGTGGCGACGGCTGTTGTCGTTGCGACGAGTGCTGTTGTTGCGCCTGCTTCTGCGCTTGTTGCTGTTGCGCTTGTTGCTGTTGCGCTTGTTGTTGTTGCGCTTGTTGTTGTTGCGCTTGTTGTTGTTGCGCTTGTTGCTGTTGCGCTTGTTGCTGTTGCGCTTGTTGCTGTTGCGCTTGTTGCTGCGGTTTTCCCTGCTGTTGCTGTCCCTGCTGCTGCTGTCCCTGCTCCTTCTTTCCCTTCTCCCTGATCCCCGCTCCCTGCTGCGCCTGCTGTCCCTGTTCCCTGCTCCCCGCTCCCTGCTGCTCCTTCTTTCCCGGCTGCTCCTTCTGTCCCTGCTTCTCCCGCTGCGCCAGCAGCTTGCGCACGGCATCGATATTGGCTTGCGCATCGACCATGCCGGGCTGCTGCTTGAGCGCGGCTTGCCAAGCGGAGATCGCTTGGTCGTAACGGCCCATCTGCGCCAGTGCATTGCCGCGGTTGTAGGCCGCATCGGCGTCGTTCAAGTGCGACCAGCCATCGGCGGCGGCGGCGTAATCGCCTTTGAGGTAATCGGCGGCGGCGCGTTGTGCCGGAGTCTGCGCGAGCGTGGCCGCGTCCTTCGCATCGCCGGCACGCAAGGCGCGGTCGGCGCGTTGATCGGCGCGCGTCCACCAACCCTGCCACGCGCCCTGCGGCGCGGCCTGCGCCGGCGGCGTCGGCAGCGCCAGCATCCCGACCAGCAGCACTGCGGCCAGCCAGCCGCGACGGAATGCCAGCGCCGCCAGCGGCAACAAGATCAACACCAGCCACGGGCCGTCGTCGCGCCATGCCAACACGTCCGCCGAGGCCTTGCCGACCGCCGCATCCGCACGCGGCGTCAACACGCCCAGCGCGCGCAGATCGGCATCGGCTGCGCTGATCGGCGCGTAGCGTCCGCCACCGGCGCTGGCCAATTCGCGCAACGAAGGTTCATCCAGTCGCGCCACCTGCGGGCTGCCCTGCGCGTCGGTCACGAAGCGACCGTCTGCCGAAGGCAGCGGCGCACCGCTGGCCGTGCCAACGCCGATCACATCCACCACGTAACCCTTCGCGCGTACTTCGCGGGCTGCCTGCTGCGCCTGTGCATCGGCGGCGTCGGTCAACAGCAGGATTCGACCGCGCCGGAAGCCGGCCTGCGCGAGCAGATCGGCGGCGCGGCGCAGCGCCAGATCGGCGCGCTGACCGTCGACGGGCATGGTGTCGGGCGACAGCGCGACCACGAGATCGTCGAGGCTGTGCGCATCATCGGAGATCGGCGCGACGGTGAAGGCGTCGCCAGCGTATGCGACCAAACCCATCTGCCCGCCGCTGCGCGCGTCGATCAACTGCTGCACCTTGATCCGCTCGCGCAGCGCGCGCGAGGGCGGCAGGTCGGCCGCGAGCATGTGCGAGGACATGTCCTCGACCACCACCAGCGGCGATTGCGGTGCGAACGTCGGCTGCGCCACGCGTTGCCACGCCGGCCCGCTCAGTGCAAACACCGCGATGACGTAGCCCAGCGCGAACAACCACGCTGCCAGCGAGCGCGTCGCTGGCGGGGCTTCCTGCAACAACGCCGGCAACAGATGCGCATCCACCGCCTGCGTCCACGGCGACTGCCGCCGCGCTTGCGCGCGCCACCACCCGAGCAGTGGCAGCACGAGCAATGCCAGCAGCCACCACGGGCGCAGCAGGTGCGGAATCCAGAACATGGGCGCGTTCATGCGAAGCGCCTGCGCGAAGACGGCGCGAGGATCGTGAGCAGCGCCAGTGCCCACGCACCGCCGAGGAACCACGGGTAGAGTTCGCGACGCGGGCGCTGTGCGGCCTGCGGGCGCAACGCCGGCTCGATACGGTCGAGCTGGGCGTAGATGCCAGCCAGCGATTCGGTGTCGCGGGCGCGGTAATACTGCCCGCCGGTCAGCGCCGCGATCTTGCGCAGCGTGTCCTCGTCCACGCCATCGTCCTGCGTAGGCAGACTCAGGCCGAAGAACGAATCGGCCGGCGCGTCACCGCCGAAGCCGATGGTGTAAATGCGCACGTGCTCGGCCGCGGCCAGTTGCGCGGCCTTGATTGGTTCGATCGCGCCCGAGTTGCTCACCCCATCGGTAAGCAAGATCAGCACGCGATCGGCCGGATGGCCGGCATCGGCGGCGAGCAGGCGCTTGACCGCCAGCACGATGGCGTCGCCGATGGCGGTGTTGTCGCCGGCCAAGCCCGCCTCGCTGGACATCAGTTGCGCGCGCACGCTGCGCCGATCCCACGTCAACGGCGTGACCGCGTAGGCGTGGGTGCCGAACACCACCAACCCGACGCGATCGCCACGACGGCGGTCGAGAAAATCACCCAGCACCGCCTTGATCGCGGTGAGCCGATCCACCACCTGCCCACCCAGTTGCATGTCCTGACTGCGCATGGAACCGGACAGATCCACCGCCAGCATCAGGTCGCGCCCGCTGCGCGGGGGTTGCACCAGATCGCCCAACTGCTGCGGACGTGCGGCGGCCACGCACAACAGCAGCCAGCCCAGCAGCGGCAGCCAGCGCCGCAATCGCGACGTTCGTGCCGATCCGTCGCCGGCGCGCAGCGCGGCGAACACCCGCGCGAACGGCGCGCGCAGCGCCGCCTGCTCCGGTGGCCGCGCGGCCGGCAACCAACGCGCGAGCAACCACGGCAGCGGCAGCGCGAGCAGCGCCAGCGGCCAAGCCAAGATCGGGATGGTGCTCCAATCAGGCACGACCACGCGCTCCGGCGGCATCTACCAACAACGATGAAAAACGTGTGCGCGCCAGCGCCAGCGTCGGCGCGATGTCGACATCCAGATCGCGGCGGAACGCGCCATCGGCCAGTGCCGCGCCACAGCCTTGCGAGAACGGACGCGTGGGATCGTCGCCGTCGAGGAAGGCCAGCCACGCCGCGCCGAGCAGCGTGGCCGCCGGTGGATGCCCGATCTGCGCCGCGCGCCGCAGCAGCACCGAGGCCGCGGCCAGGCGCGCCGGCGCATCGCGGCTGGCGGCGATGCCGGCATCGAACTGCGCCATCGCCGCATTGATGCGCCGCCTGCGCGCACGCACGCGCCAGCCGCGCCGGGTCGCCCAGAACACGATCGCGATCACCAGTGCCGCCAGCACCCACCAGCCCGGCGCCGGCGGCCACCAGCCGGGCGGCGGCGGCAGGTGGATGCCGTGCAGGCCGGGGATGTTCGCGTTCATGCCGCCACCCGGCGCGGATCGAGCAACGCCGCCATCAGCGCGTCGTCGTCGGCATCGTTGCGCAGCAGGCATGCGTGTGCGCCGAGCGCTTGCAGGCGCTGCGCCTGCGCATCGCGCAGTCCGGCGAACGCCTGCCGCCAGCGTATGCGCGTGCTGGCGGCGGCGAAGTCCGGTTCGATACGCGTTTGCTCGATGGCGAACGGCAGGCGCTCGCGCGGTGGATCGAGTTCCAGCGGATCGGCCAGCAACACCGCGCGCAGGTCGTGGCGCTGCGCCAGCATCGCCAGCCGTCCATCGGGCACGCCGACCAGCGAGGAAGCGACGGCCAGCACGGTGACACAGGCACCGGTCGGCAATGCAAGCGCGGCGGTGTCCAGCGCCGATGCCAAACCGCGATCGTCCGTCGGCGGCTGTGCGTACCAGCGCACCAGCGCATCGAGCACGCGCAACACGCCGCGCTGGCCCGATTGCGGCCGGATCGGCGGTTCGCCATCCGTGCCGCGCAGCGCGCCGACACGATCGCCACGGCGCTGCGCCGCCCACGTCAGGATCGCGCCGATGCGCGCGGCCTGCACCGACTTGAAGCGCACCCGCGTGCCGAAATACAGCTCAGGCGCGGTGTCGGCCACCAGCACGGCCACGCGTTCGCGTTCGGCCTGAAACAGCTTGGTGTGCGGCTTGCCGCTGCGCGCGGTCAGGCGCCAGTCGATGTGGCGGGCGTCGTCGCCGGGCGTGTACGGCCGCGACTCGGCGTATTCCATGCCGCGCCCGCGCAGCGGTGCCAACACCGGGCCGATGCCGACCGCGCCACGCGTCGCCGGTGGCCAACCGCGCACGCGCTCGCGCAGACCGATCAACTCGGCCAAGCTCGGCCGCAAGCCATCTGTGGATGGTGCACTGTGCGACATACGCGAGCCCTCACCCCACCATCGGCTGCGCCGATGGTGCGCCCCCTCTCTCGCTGCGTGGGCGAGGGACGGCGGTGTCGCTACGCGAGATGTTGGTCATGGCAACGGCACGCGCTCGAGCAAGGCGTGCACCAGCCGGTCGCCGTCCCAGCCTTCGGCCGTGGCCGCGTAGCTGGGCAGCAGGCGATGACGCAGCACGTCGGGAGCGACCGCCTGCACGTCTTCGGGGGTGGCGTAATCGCGACCGGCCAGCCATGCGCGCGCCCGTGCACAGCGCTCGAGCGCGATCGAGCCGCGCGGACTGGCCCCCCAGGCGATGCGCGCGGCCAGTTGCGGGTCGTAACGGCGGGCGTCGCGGCTGGCCAGCACGATTTCCACCACATAACGCTCCAGCGTCGGTGCCAGATGCAGATCGAGTACCGCGGCGCGGGCGGCGAACAGCTCGGCTTGCGTCAACATCGGCGCCACTGGCGGGGTGCCGAGCTGCTCGCGGCGCGCTCGTTCACGCGCCAGTTGCAGGATCTGCGCTTCCGCGCCGGCTTCCGGATAGCCCACGCGCACGTGCATCAAGAAGCGGTCGAGCTGCGCCTCGGGCAGGGCGTAGGTGCCCTCCTGCTCGATGGGGTTCTGCGTGGCCATCACCAAAAACAAGCGCGGCAGCGGGTAGGTCGATCGACCGACGGTGATCTGCCGCTCGCCCATCGCTTCGAGCAATGCCGACTGCACTTTCGGCGGCGCGCGATTGACCTCGTCGGCCAACAGCAGGTTGTGGAACAACGGCCCGGGCTGAAACTCGAAGCGTCCTTCAGCAGCACGCCAGATGTCGGTGCCGGTGAGGTCGGCCGGCAGCAGGTCGGGGGTGAACTGCACGCGGCTGAAATCGGCCTCGATGCGTGCGGCCAGCTCCTTGACCGCAGTGGTTTTCGCCAGTCCGGGCGCGCCTTCCACCAGCAGGTGGCCGTCGGCGAGCAGAGCGATCAGCAGGCGTTCGATCAGTTCGGCCTGGCCGATGACTGTGGTGGCGAGGGCATCGCGCAAGGCGCTGAAGCGGGCGTGCAGGGGCGCAGCAACGGGGGTGACGATGGGGGTATCCATGGCAAGACAGTAGTTGGCCGGCGCGGTGTCGGCGCGCGTGGAGGGCAATGTCGGGGCGTTCGACCGGATCGGGCCGGCGTTGGTTCCGCAGCGCGTTCAGCGTGCAGGCACGATCGTCTCCAGCGGCTGCGCCTTGCCAATCAAAAAGCCCTGCGCGAACTGGCAACCCGCCTGCCCCAGAAACTCCAGCTGCGCTGGCGTCTCCACCCCTTCAGCGACCACCTGGGCGCCGATCGCGCGGGCCATGTCGACGATCGCGCGCACGATGTGCCGGGCCTTGTCGGATACTTGCAACGCGTGGACGAAGCCTTGGTCGATCTTGATCGAATCGAACGCGAACTGGTGCAGATGCGCCAGGTGCGCATAGCGGGTACCGAAGTCGTCCAGCGAGACACCTATGGCATGCGCATGACAATGCGCAATCGCTTGTGCGACTTGCTGTGGATCCAGTGTCTGGCTCTCGGTGATCTCGACCTTGATGCAGCCCGCGGGCAGATGGAGCGCTTCACGACGGGCCACCACCCGCTCGATCAGGCCGGGGCTGGCCAATTGTCGCGCCGACACATTGACCGCCACGAACGGCTGGGCCGGGCCGCGCAAGGCATCGAGCGCCGCGAATGCGGCATCGAAAACGTACTCGCCGACCGGGACGATCAGCGAGGTTTCCTCTGCCAGATGGATGAACTGCTCCGGATCGACCGGCCCGTGCTCGGGATCGTTCCAGCGCACCAGCGCCTCGTAACCGACGATCTGGCCACTGCCGATCGCCATGATCGGCTGGTAGCGCACCTCCAACCTGCGCTCGGCCAACGCCTCCCGCAAATGGTTTTCCAATCGAAACTTGCCCGACCCGGGCCCCTCACCGGACGGCCGGTCGAGCGCACCCTGCGCATCGGCGGCGTCGCCGCGCAGCAAGGCCAACATCCGCCGGTTACGCTTGATTTGTCCTTCCAGCAAGGTCCGCAAGGTCGGATCGGCCGCGGCGATGCGCTCGCGGATCTGTTGTCCGTCGATCGCCAGCACACAGACCTCGTCCGTTGCGGCCAGCGCATCGAGAGAATGCGCCCTGCCCTCGACCGCGGCCATGTCGCCGACCAGCTCACCGCGGCTCAGGCGCAACAGCACGATCTCCTTGGGCGAGCCGCCCTCCCGGCCCGGGCGACGGGTGCGCAGTTCCACCGCACCATCCTCGATCAGATAGCCCACGTCCGCCCGATCGCCGGCGCGGAACAGGTATTGCCCGGCACGGAACGTCAGCAGCGGCACGACTCGATCTTCCCCTCGCGCAAATGGAAAGGGCCGCTTGGCGGCCCTTTCCACGCATCGGGTGCGCCCCGCAGGTCCATCAGTTGCGCTGCTTGACCTCGAGGATCTTCGGGGTGACGAACACCAGCAGCTCCGCCTTCGTGGCTTGATGGTTCTTGTTGCGGAACAGGAAGCCCAAGCCCGGCAGATCGCCCAGGAACGGCACCTTGCTCAGGTCGTCGCGCTTGGCAAACTCGTACACGCCACCAACCACGACCGTCTGGCCAGAATCCACCAGCGCGGCGGTAGTAACCTGCCGCTTGGTGATTTGTGGCACGTTGCCGAAGTTGGGCACGTTGATGAAACCCTTCAGCTCGTCCTTGGTGATGTCCAGATCCATGTACACGCGGTTGTCGTGGGTGATGGTCGGGGTGACCTTCAACTCCAGCACCACGTCCTTGAACTGCACATTGGCGGTGGTACCGCCGGCGCCGCCGGCGCCGCCGCCGCTGATGGTGACGTAACCGATCTCATCGCCCTGCTTGATGTCGGCCTGCTTCTGGTTGCTGGTGATCACGCGCGGATTGGAAATCACCTCGCCCCGACCTTCGGTCTGCAGGGCCGTCAGCTCCAGATCCAGCGCATGCCCGCCGCGCAGGATACTGAAGGCCAAACTGCCGACTGCTCCTGTAACCGGCAGATTGACATTCAGCCCATGTGAGATGCTGGGTACAGTCAACGTCGGCGTTTGCGTCACAGGAACCGGCACTGTTGCCGCACTCTGGCCACCGGCAATCGCGGACGCAACTGCCGCGTTGTAGGCCGCTTGGGCCGTGGCGTTTGCGAGGTTGGTCGCCGCAATTGCATTTGCATTTGAAAGGTCGGTACTGGTCACCGAATGTTGCGTGCCCAGAGTGTTGTCCAGCGTGTCCCCCCACGTCGTCAGCGTTTTGGATCCATCGTTGAAACCGCTGATGCCCAAGCGCGCACCCAGCTCACGGGCAAAATCCTCATTGGCGATGACGATGCGTGCCTCAATCAAGACTTGGTCAACCGGGCGATCCAGTACCGAAACCAGCTTCTTGATTTCCTCAACTTTGCGAGGCAAGTCAGTCAGCAACAGCGTGTTGCTGCGCTTGTCGAAACTGACGCTGCCGCGATCAGACAAGAATCCCCGCTGGGTCTGATTATTACTCCCGCCCGATGATTGATTCGATTTGGCGCCATCAGTCAGAAGC
The DNA here is from genome assembly GCA_018241125.1 of Pseudomonadota bacterium. Lineage (GTDB taxonomy): Bacteria > Pseudomonadota > Gammaproteobacteria > Xanthomonadales > Xanthomonadaceae > SZAS-103. The sequence goes on from JAFEEL010000023.1 coordinate 36,765, forward strand.
TTTGCTATGTCTTCGGCGCTTCCGTAGTTGATTGGCATGTACTCGGTAACGGTCGGTTCGCGCTGCTCAATCGCGATGCGCGCATCAGCAAGCGACTGCTCATAGTCGGCCAGCTCTTTCTGTGGGGCCACCCAGATCACGCCGCCGTCCTGGCGCTTGTCCAAGCCCTTGGCGCGCAGCACTACGTCCAGTGCCTGATCCCACGGCACATTGATCAGGCGCAAGGTGACATTGCCCGTCACGGTGTCGGCCGCCACCACGTTCAACCCGGATTCCTCGGCAATCAACTGCAGCACCGTGCGCACCGGCACGTCCTGGAAGTTGAAGGTTGCCGGCTTGCCCGAATACTTCTTGGGTGCTCCGACCTGGATGCGTCCCGAGTCGGCGACCGCTCCGCCGGCGTCGAGCTTCTTCGGGTTGACTTCGACCACGTACTCGTTGCCCATCTGGTAGGCAGAAGCCCCGAAGGCGCCGCTGGTGTCGATCACCAAACGCGTGCCGCCTGCCTGCTCGCGGGCATCGATCGACTTCACCGGGGTGGCGAAATCGCTCACGTCCAAATGCTTCGAGAGATTGGCCGGGATCATCGCATTGGAAACATCGATCATCACCCGCGAACCTTCCACCCGCATGTCGGCCGCCGCGCCATCGCCGCTGAACTTGAGCACGATGCGGCCCGAGCCGTCCTGCCCGCGCCGGAAGTCGACGTTGGACACGTTCAGCGCGCCGGCGACCCGGCGCGAGGGATCCATGCTGTTGGCCATGACCGGGCCCTTCACCTTGGCGCCGGAATCGGCCACGGTGAGGATCAGGCGGTTGCCCACGATGCGCGACTGATAGGGGGCCTGCCGGAACAGATCCACCATCACCCGCGTGCGACCATTGGCCTGCGCAGCGGACACGGTGCTGGCGGCCCCGTCCCCGACCAGCACCTTGTGCCCGGGCAACGCGTTTTGCGTGTCGGGCAGGTCGATGGCGATCCGCGGCGGGCCGTCGGTGGTGAACACCTGGGCATCGCCGACCGGGTGGGCGAACTGCAAGGTGATGTCCACCGCGCCGTTGACGCCGGGGGAATGGGTCACCTGCTGCAGCACATTCGACGCACAGGCGGGGAATGCGCTGCTGAGCAGCCAGACGCCCAAGCCCAGCGCCGTGGTGGCGCGCGACCGGCTGATCCGGCGGAAGACTTTGTTTGCGCTCATCTTGCTACTCCCCGATCATTGATTTGGTAAGCTGATGGATGCCGGCCTTTCGATCCAGCCACCCGCCCCATCCGACACCAGCTCGGTGATGTTGATCTTGGTGGGCGTGACCTCGATCACCTTGCCGTCGTTCTGCCCCAGGTAGTTCCCCGGCACCACGCGATGGGTGACCTTGTCGGGTGACATGACCAAGCCCACGATCTTGCCACCTGCCCCCAACGTCCCATTCATGACCAAGCTGTCCAGCGGAAACGCCTCCAGCGGCTGCTTGGGGCGATTGGGATCCGGACGCGGCCCGCTGGACTTGGATGTGTCCAACGGCGCCGAGAACGGATCACGCAGACCCTGATCGTTGTACAGGAAGGTCTCGAACTTCTGCAACTGCGGCACCGGCTCCAGCGGCGGGCCGGGTTTGGACTCGACCGTCTGGGTGTAGATTTCCAGATTGTCCGGGTCAGCCGAGGTCACGCTGCGTCCGCACCCGGTGAGCAACAGGGCCAGTCCCAGCGGCAGCAACGCCAACGACACCGTTTTGCGCAGCACGGCCATCTTCACTTACCCCCTGCCGCGGGCGCGGCGGCTGGCTGTCCCGGCTGCGGCGCTGGTGGCGCCGCGGCGGCCTGCTCGTCTTCATCCAGATAGCGATACGTCTTCACCGTACCTTCCAGGGTCAGGCTGCCGGCACTGGCATTTTTGTCCGACTTGTCGGTCGGCTTGAGCGAGATGTCCTGCATGGTCAGGATCACTACCCGCGGCAGCGAGGCCACACCACTCATGAAGGCGCCGAACTGGTGATACGTGCCGACCATGCGCAACTGGATGGGTTTCTCGGCGTAGAACTCCTGCTTGGTCTCGTCGCCGGGCTTGAACAACTCGTTGACGATACCGGTCGCCAGCGCGGTCTGCGAGATGTCCACGATCAGGTCGGGCATGTCCGTCTTGCCCGGCAGCTGGCGCATCATCTGCTGCAACATCTGCTCCATCTGCGCCAACTGGATCTTCAGCGGCTCCAGGTTCGCGGCCCGTCCGGCTTTCTCCTCGAACGTCTTCTTGTTGCCGACTTCCTGCTGTTCGAGGCCAGCCAGCTGCTCGCGCTGCCCGCTGATCAAGACGTAGTAAAACAATCCGAGGATGACCGCGATCACCAGCCCGCAGGCGCCAAACTTCAGCCCATCCGGCCATGCACCGGAGTTGTTCCAGTCGATGTTGGCAAGATCGACCTTCTTCTTGTCTGCACTCACGGCTTCGCCCCTCCCTTGCTGCTGGCGCCCGAGGCCGGCGAGGCGGCAGGCGAAGATGCGGCAGGCGAGGCCGCAGCGCTCGGAGGCGCACCGACCGCGGCCGGACTGGCCGCACCGCTGGCCGCCCCTGGCGCCGGGTTCATCAATGGTTTGCCATCGGGGCCGAGCACCGGCTTGCCGTCAGGGCCAAGCACTTGACCGGGCTTGGTGAGGGTCAGGGCCAAGGTGAACTGGTAGGGCAGCGTCTTGTCGCCGCTACTGGCCTCGATGACGTTCAGATCCGGGTTGGTCATCCAGCCCGAGGCCTCGATGTTGCGCATGTAGGCGCTGACCCGCGCGTTGGATTGCGAGTAACCCTGCAAGGTCAACTTGTTGCCGTCTTGTTTGACCGAGGTCAGGCGCACGCCGTCCGGAATGGTTCGCACCAGTTCGTCGAACAAGTGCACCATCTGCGAGCGGTTGGCCTGCAGTTGCTCGATCACGTCCTTGCGGCGTAGCAGGGTTTCCTTCTTCTTGTCCAGCGCATCGATTTCCGCGATCTTGGCGTCGAGCTTCTTGATCTGGTCGGTCAGGTAAGCATTGCGCGCGTTTTCGCCGTCGATCTGGCCGTTGTAATAAACCCAAGCGCCCAAGCCGATCGCCAGCGCGATGGCAAACGCCACACCCAACATCACGTAAAACGCCTGCTGGCGTTCCCGACGGCGCTCGGCGCGCCACGGCAGGAGATTGACCTTGGCCATCAGTCGAAACTCCTCATGGCAAGTCCGCAAGCGATCATCAGCGCCGGGGCATCCTGCGCCAAGGCATTGGCCTGGACGCGCGGGCCGAGCGACATGTTCGCCAACGGGTTGGCAAGAATGGTGGGCACGCCGAGCTGTTCTTCGATCATGCCCGGCATGCCGGCAATCGAGGCACACCCGCCGGCCAGCACGATCTGGTCGACCCGGTTGAACTCGCTGCCGGCGTAGAAAAATTGCAGGAGGCGGCTGATCTGCTGAACCATCGCTTCCTTGAACGGCTCCAGCACCTCGACCTCGTAACTCTCCGGCAGCCCGCCCTGGCGCTTGGCCAGGCCGGCTTCCTCGTAGTTCAGGCCGTAGCGGCGCATCACCTCATCGGTGAGCTGCTTGCCGCCGAACGTCTGCTCGCGGGTGTAGATGCTGCGCTGGTCGCGCAGCACGTTCAGGGTGGTCACCATCGCGCCCACGTCGACCAGCGCGACCAAACCATCCTTGGGCACCGAAAGCTGATCGGCGATCAGACGGAAGGCGTTTTCCATCGCGAACGCCTCGACATCCATCACCTTGGCGGTGAGGCCGCCCATCTCCAGCGCCGACTGCCGCAACTCCACGTTCTCCGATCGCGATGCCACCAGCAGCACTTGCACGATTTCGGAGTTGCCGGGCATCGGCCCGAGCACCTCGAAATCCATGCTGACTTCGTTGATCGGGTACGGGATGTACTGCGCGGCGTCGTACTGGATCTGATCTTCCAGCGCGTCCTCGTCGAGGTTGGCCGGCATGGTGATCAGCTTGGTGATCACCGCCGATCCGGCGACCGCGGCGGCCGCGTGCTTGGCGCGGGTGCCCGAACGGCTGACGGCGCGCTTGATCGCCTCGCCGACGGCCTCGACCTCGACGATGGACTTGTCGGCCACCGCGTTGGACGGCAACGGCTCGACCGCGTAGTGCTCCACGCGATAGCGCCCGCCGACCTGGCTCAGTTGCAGGAGCTTGATCGCGGTGGAACTGATGTCGACACCGACGAGCGGCGCCTGTGTGCTTCCGAGAAGACCCACGGTTTCTCCCCTTCCGACGGGCATGTAGCGGCGGTACGTGCGAACCGCTGGGCTAAAGTAATAACGATTCGCTCACGAAATAGCAAGCGGGCAGAGTGAAATTCTTCGCAAAGCCCCCTCGCCCCCCACCTGCGGACCGCCCGCCCCCTGCGACGAGCGGCGGCCCGATCCCCTGAGCCGTCCGCCTACGTTCTATACTCCCTCACCCACCGCTTTGTAAACCACCGGACGCAGATCTCAAGGATGGCTCGACTCTTTCGCTGGATCCGCCGCGCCTTCTATGCCGGCCTGATTTTGTTGGTTCTGGCCGCGGCCGGACTGGGCATCGCCTATTGGCTGATCGTACCGCGCCTGCCCGATGTGGACTCCCTGCGCCACGTCGAGATGCAGCTGCCGCTGAACGTGTATTCGCGCGACGGACGGCTGATTGCGCAGTTCGGCGAGACGCGCCGCTACCCGATCCACATCAAGGACGTGCCGCAGCGCGTGCGCGACGCGTTTCTGGCTACCGAGGATGCGCACTTCTACCAGCATCCGGGCGTGGATTGGCGCGGCGTGGCGCGCGCGGTGTGGTTGATCGCCACCACCCACGAGCATCGGGTGCCCGGCGGCAGCACCATCACCCAGCAGGTGGCGCGGCAGTTCTTCCTGAGCAATGAATACAGCTACACGCGCAAGGCCACCGAGATCCTGCTGGCGCTCAAGATCGAGCGCGAGCTGAGCAAGGACGAGATCTTCGAGCTGTACTTGAACAAGTGCTTCTTCGGCAACCGCGCCTACGGCGTGGCGGCGGCGGCCGATTACTACTACGGCAAGAAGCTCGACCAGCTGTCGCTCGACGAGGCTGCTTCGCTGGCGGCGATCCCGAAATTCCCCTCCAGCGGCAACCCGATCTCCAACCCCGAGCGTGCGCTGGAGCGCCGCAACTGGGTACTCGATCGCATGGCCGAAAACGGCTTCATCAGCAACGCGCAGCGCGACGCGGCCAAGGCGCAGGCGCCACATGCATCGCCGCACGAGCCGCCGGTGGAGGTCGATGCGCCGTACGTGGCCGAGATGGTGCGCCAGGCGATGCTCGATCGCTACGGTTCCGATGCGCTCAATCGCGGCTACAAGGTCTACACCACCATCGATGGCGCCAAGCAGGCGGCGGCCAACTTGGCGGTGCGCAACGATCTGCTGGTGTACGACCGTCGTCACGGCTATCGCGGCCCGGAGGCCAAGCTCGATCTCAATGCCGAATCCGACCGTGCGGCGCTGTTGCAGAAGCTGCAAGCGCGCGGCGTCTACGGTGGCCTGTTGCCGGGCGTGGTGATGCAAACCAGCGCCCGCGATGCGCAGGTGCTGCTCGGCAGCGGCGATCAGGTGACGATCGGCATCGACGACGTGCGCTGGGCACTGGCCGGCAAGTCGCGCGTGGATCAGTTGCTGGCGCGCGGCGATGTGATTCGCCTGCTGCCGATCACCCAGGCCGACAAGGACGAGCAGGCGCGGGTGGATGCGCTGAACAAGATCCGCGGCCAGGTCGATGCCGACAAGCTGGCGCCGCCGCCACCGGCAACCGGCTCAGACAAGATCATCGCTTACCAGCTCGACGAGATCCCCAAGGCGCAGTCGGCACTGGTATCGCTGGAGCCCGAGGACGGCGCGCTGCGCGCGTTGGTGGGCGGTTTCTCGTTCGCACAGACCAAGTTCAACCGCGCCACCCAATCGCTGCGCCAGCCCGGATCGAGCTTCAAGCCCTTCATCTACGCCGCCGCGATGGAGCGCGGCTTCTCGCCGGCGTCGATCGTGCTCGATGCCCCGGTGGTGTTCAACGATCACAGCGCCGGCAAGGTCTGGCGGCCGCAGAACGACGACGGCCGATTCCTCGGGCCGATGCGCCTGCGGCAGGCGCTGGCGTTGTCGCGCAACCTCGTGTCGGTGCGCCTGCTCGATGCCATCGGGGTGGATTTTGCGCGCAAGTACATCCAGAACTTCGGCTTCACCGAGCAAAGCTTGCCCAACAACCTGACCATGGCGCTGGGCAGCGCGACGGTGCCGCCGATGTGGATGGCGCGCGGCTACACGGTGTTTGCCAATGGCGGGTTCCGCGTCGAGCCGTACTTCATCGACCGCGTGGTCGATCGCAACGGCATCACCATCGCGCGCGCGCACCCGGGGCGCGCCTGTCGCAGCTGCGCCGAACGGGCGCAGCAAGATCAGGCGGTATCGAGCGTGGTGGATGGCTTCGACCTCGCCCCGGTCGCCGGTGCCGCGCCGCCGACCAGCGACGGCTCGGCAGCATCCGATGCCAATGGCGGCTTCGATCTGGATGCCACCACGCCTGCGGCGGCCAGCCCAGCCGCCAGCAAAGCCGTTGCGCAAGCTGCGGCATCTGCTGCCGCTTCGACGGCAGCATCGCCTGCTGCGTCCACCGCTGCCGATGGCACCGCGGCCCCGGCGGCGGCCGTTCCTGCGGCCCCGCCGATCGACCCGGATTTCGTCGGCCCGCCGGCGACGTTCCCGGCGCGCCGCGCGATCGACGAACGCACCGCCTTCCTGGTCGCCTCGATGATGCAGACGGTGATCTTGCACGGCACCGGCACCGCCGCGCTGGTGCTGCATCGCGCCGACATCGGCGGCAAGACCGGCACCACCAACGACATGCACGACGCCTGGTTCTCCGGCTACGGTGGGCATCTGGTCACCACCGTGTGGGTCGGCATGGACGACTACTCCACCCTGGGCCACGGCGAGTTCGGCGCGCGCGCGGCGCTGCCGATCTGGATCGACTACATGCGCACCGCTCTGGCCGGGGTTCCGGAGAACCCGCTGGTGCCGCCGCCGGGGATCGTCACCGTGCAGATCGACGGTGGTGGGCACATCCTGCCGGCCGGCTCCACCGGCGGGATGACCGATTACGTCAAGGCCGAGGATTTGCAGCGCTTCCAGAACGAGATTCCGGGGCCTGCCGACAGCAACACCAGCGAGGAAGCGTTCGACATCTTCTGAAGTTCTCGACCGTGCTATCGTGCGCCATGCCGGCCTGATGGCCGGTTCCGCCCGACGCCGGTTGGGCGGTCGCGCACCCGCGGAGGCCGCCGATGCGACACGCCCCCGATTCGCTCCGCCACGCGCACGCCCTCGCCCACAGCCAGACCCGCACCCGCGAACGTCGCCAGCGCCTGGCGATCGAGGCGGCGCGGCTGATGAGCGAAAGCGGCATTCGCGATTTCCACCTCGCCAAGCGCAAGGCCGCCCACCGGCTGGGCATCCACGACGACGCCAGCCTGCCGCGCAATGCCGAGGTCGAACAGGCCCTGCGCGACTACCAGCGCCTGTTTCTGGGCGCCTCCCACGCACGCGGGCTGGAGCAGCGCCGAGAGGCGGCGGCACGGGCGCTAGCCTTCTTCGCCGCCTTCGAGCCGCGATTGGTGGGTTCGGTGCTCGACGGCACCGCCGATGCGCACTCGGCGGTGTGTCTGCAGCTGTATGCCGACGATGCCGAGCAGGTGGCGCGCTTTTTCGCCGAACACGCCATTCCAGCACAGACATCCAGCCGGCACATTCGGCTGGATCGGGAGCGCAGCGTCGAGGCGCCGGTATGGCTGTTTTCGGCCGAGAACCTGCCGTTTGACCTCACCGTGCTGCCGCTGGCGGCGCTGCGCCAGCCGCCGCTGGACAAGGTCGCCGACCGCCCGATGCAGCGTGCCTCGCTGGCGGCGCTCGAGGAGTTGCTGGCCGCATCGGGCAGCTGAGCCGCACGGACGTCGTCCGGCCAATCGGCATCGGCCGGGACACCCGGCAAAATTACGCAGGTCGAAACCCGCACACCCGCTGCGGGGGTGCCCGGGCCGGCAGGCGTCGTCAGCGCGACGCGATCGGCGTGAAATCGCGCTTGGTGGCGCCGACGTAGACCTGGCGCGGGCGGCCGATCTTGGAGTCGTGCTCGGCGCTTTGCTCCAGCCAGTGGGAAACCCAGCCGACGGTGCGGGCGATGGCGAACATCACCGTAAACATTTCCGTCGGGATGCCCAGCGCCTTGTAGATGATGCCCGAGTAGAAATCCACGTTGGGATACAGCTTGCGGGACACGAAATACTCGTCCTTGAGTGCGGCTTCCTCCAGCTTCAGCGCCACTTCCAGCATCGGGTCGTTGACCCCCAACTCGGCCAGCACCTTGTGCGTCATCTGCCGGATGATGGTGGCGCGCGGGTCGAAGTTCTTGTACACGCGATGGCCGAAGCCCATCAGGCGGAAGCCGGAGTTCTTGTCCTTGGCGCGCTCGACCGCCTTGCCCACGTCCTGCGGGCGGCCGATCTCGGCCAGCATGCGCAGCACCGCCTCGTTGGCACCGCCGTGTGCCGGGCCCCACAGCGCGGCCACGCCGGCGGCCACGCAGGCGTACGGGTTGGCGCCGGTGGAGCCGACCAGGCGCACGGTCGAGGTGGAGGCGTTCTGCTCGTGGTCGGCGTGCAGGATGAACAACAAGTCCAGCGCCTTGGCCACCACCGGGTTGAGCTGCAACGGCTCGCTGGGCACCTCGAACATCATGTGCAAGAAGCGGTCGACGTACTCGAGGTTGTTGCGCGGGTAGCGCAGCGGCCAGCCGATCGAATAGCGGTAGCAGGCCGCGGCGATGGTGGGCACCTTGGCGATCAGGCGGATCGCCGCCAGCCGGCGCATGTCCGGGTCTTCCAGGTCCAGCCCGTGATGATAGAACGCCGCCAGCGAGCCGATCATGCCGGTGAGCATCGCCATCGGATGGGCGTCGTGGCGGAACCCGAACAGGAACGTCCGGAACGCCTCGTGCATCATCGTGTGGTGCGCCACTTCGTGGTCGAAAGCGGCGAACTGCGCCGCGTTGGGCAGCTCCCCGTTCATCAACAGGTAGGCCACTTCCAGGAAGTTGGAATGCTGCGCTAGCTGCTCGATCGGGTAGCCGCGGTACATCAGCACGCCGGCGTCGCCGTCGATGTAGGTGATGGCCGACTTGCAGCTGGCGGTGGCGATGAAGCCCTGGTCGTAGGTGAAGTGTCCGGTGGCCTTGGGCAACGCGGCGATGTCGATGCACGCCGGGCCGACGCTGCCGTGGATCAGCGGCAGTTCGACGGATTTGCCGGATGCGGGATCGCTCAACAGCACGTTCTGGGCTTCGGACACGGGATGCTCCCTGACTGGTGCCGGGCACGCCCGCGGGGCGGGAACGAATGTCCCGCAAGCAGCGTTCCGACGGATCGATGTGATGCGTGGATTATCACACAGCATCCAGCGCTGCGGCGGTGCCGCACGTCAGCGCGCATGCACAGATGGGCCTGAGCTGGCCGCGCAGCGGGCTTTGCCGAAGGCAGGTCCCCACGGGGACGGCGCGCCGACCAAGCGGCGCGCAACCGATCCCCGCCGGGCTGACCGGCGATTACTTCTGGTAGCGCTTGCGGAAGCGGTCGACGCGACCGCTGGTGTCCATCATCTTCTGCTTGCCCGTGTAGAACGGGTGGCTGTGCGAGGACACGTCGATCTTGAGCAACGGGTATTCCTGCCCGTCTTCCCACTTGATCGTCTCCTTGCTGGTGAGCGTGGAGCGGGTCAGGAAGGAAAAGTCGGTGGTCACGTCCTGGAACACGACCGGGCGGTAGTTCGGGTGGATGTCGGCTTTCATGGCGCGGGCCTGCAGGTTTCGTAGAAGGATGTCGCAAGGCAAGTCGGCCATTCTAGCGGCGCGGGCCGGGGTGTCGCAAGTCGCTGTTTTGCCACTCGCTTCATCGTCGGGCGACACGCGTCACGCCCCGGCGTAGCGCTCGGCCCCGCCGACCCAGCGGGCGATCAGGCGCTGCGCACGCTCCGGATCGCGGGCCAGCAGGTCGGCAGCGATGTGCTGCACCAGCGGCAGCAGCGGCGCGTCGCGCAACAGATCGGCGACGCGGAACTGCGCCAGCCCGGTCTGGCGGGTGCCCAGCAGTTCGCCGGGGCCGCGCAGTTCCAGATCCTTTTGCGCGATCGCAAAGCCATCGGTGGTCTGCCGCAGGGTATCGATGCGTGCGCGCGCCAGCGCCGACAGCGGCGGCTGGTAGATCAACACGCAGGTGGAGACCGCCGCACCGCGGCCGACCCGCCCGCGCAACTGGTGCAGCTGCGCCAACCCGAGCCGCTCGGCGTTCTCGATCAGCATCAGGCTGGCGCGCGGCACGTCCACCCCGACCTCGATCACCGTGGTCGCCACCAGCACGTCGAGCTGGCCGTCCTTGAAGGCGCGCATGGTGGCTTGCTTGTCCGCCGACTTCATGCGCCCGTGCACGAAGCCCACGCGCAACCCGGGAAGATCGCCGACCAACTGCTCGTACAGGCTGGTGGCGGCCTGCGCCGGAGACGGCACGGGTGCGCCGCGGCCATAGCCGGCCTGCTCGCCACCCGACGTCCCGGATTCCTCGTCGATCAGCGTGCACACCCAATAGGCTTGCCGGCCGTCGGCACAGGCCACGCGGATGCGCTCGATCAGCTCGCCGCGACGTTCCACGCTGGCCGCCACCGTCTGCACCGGCGTGCGCCCGGGCGGCAGTTCGTCGATCACCGACACGTCGAGGTCGGCGTAGGCGGTCATCGCCAGCGTGCGCGGGATCGGGGTGGCGGTCATCACCAACTGGTGCGGCACCCGCTCCCCGGACAGGCCCTTGTCGCGCAGGGCCAGACGCTGGTGCACGCCAAAACGGTGCTGCTCGTCGACGATGGCCAGGCCGAGGTCGGCAAAGGCCACGCCCTCCTGCATCAGCGCGTGGGTGCCGACCACCACCTGCGCGCCGCCATCGGCGATCGCCGCCAGCGCCTGCCGGCGTTCGCGCGCCGCCAGCTTGCCAGCCAGCCACGCCACGCGCAGGCCCAGCGGCTGCAGCCAGCGCCGGAAGGTCGCCAGGTGCTGTTCGGCCAGCAGTTCGGTCGGCGCCATCAACGCCACCTGCCGTCCGGCGGCGACCGCGCGCACCGCCGCCAGCGCCGCCACCGCGGTCTTGCCCGCGCCGACGTCGCCTTGCAGCAGGCGCAGCATCGGTTCGGGGCGCGCCATATCGGCCTCGATTTCAGCCAGCACGCGCTCTTGCGCGCCGGTCAGGGCGAAGCCCAGTTGCGTGCGCAGGCGCGCCAACACGGCATCGCCGCCCGCCAGCGGCGCCGCGCCGAGCCGGCGGATCGCCATGCGCTTGCGGCGCAGGCTGAGCTGGTAGGCCAGCAGTTCTTCCAGCGCCAGCCGCCGTTGCGCCGGATGCAGGCCCTGCGCCAACAGCCCGGTATCGGCTCCCGCCTGCGGGCGATGCACGCTGAGCAGGGCATCGCGCAGATCGGGCAAGCCGCGCCCGCTCAGGGTCGCCGGCGGCAACAGCTCAAGTTCGTCGGCGGCGGGCAAGCGTTGCAGGGCCAAGCCGATCAGGCGGCGCAGGGCTGGAGCCGATACGCCTTCGACGGTCGGATACACCGGATCGAGGCGGTCGCTGAGTACCGCCTCGTCGGCATCGGCCAGGAACTGGTATTTCGGGTGTGCGATCTCCAGCCCGGCCCTGCCCTCGCGCGGCGTGCCGTAAGCGCGGATGCGCCGACCGACGGTGAACTGCGCGACTTGCGCGCTGGTGAAATGAAAAAATCGCAGTACCAACGACGCGCCCGAATCGTCGCCGACCGCCACTTGCAGCATCGGTCGGAAGCGAAAGCTGCGCTCGACCGCCTCCACCCGAGCTTCCACCTGCGCCGGCACGCCCGGCTGCAAGCCACGGATCGCGCTCACCCGCGTACGATCCTCGTAGCGCAACGGCAGGTGGAACCACAGATCCTGCACCCGCTGCAGCCCCAGCTTGCCAAGCTTTTCGGCCAGCGTCGCGGTCACCCCGGGCAGTTGCGCGAGCGGGGCGTCGCCGTCGCCGGCCCACGTCGGCACCGGAGCCTTCGAGTGACCCTTTCGGCCCACGGGACACTCAGTCCAGATGCAGTACCAGATCGATCTCGACCCGCGCGCCCTTGGGCAGCGCCGCCACCCCGATGGTCGAGCGCGCCGGAAACGGTGCGCTGAAGAACTGGCCCATCACCGCATTGACTGCCGCGAAGTCGTTGAGGTCGACCAGATAAATCCCGACCCGCACCACGTGCAGGAAATTCGTGCCCGCCGCGTCGCATACCGCACGCAGGTTCTTGAAAACCTGCCGCGCCTGGGCGGTGATGTCGCCCTGGACCAGCTCGCCGGTCGCCGGATCGAGCGGGATCTGCCCGGAGGTGAAGATCATCTTGCCGGCGGTCACCGCCTGACTGTAGGGGCCGATGGCGGCCGGGGCGGCGTCGCTGCTGATGGGATGGCGGGGCATGGCGAACTCATGGAAGTGGACGATATGCGAGTGTAGCCGTGATTGGTGGCCGACGATGGACACACCTCGTCGGCGACCGCGCTGATCGGCCCCCGCGGGGCACCCCCGCGTTCGCCCTCACATTCGCCCCTCACCCGCCCTTCGGGCACCCTCTCCCGAAGGGAGAGGGGAACAGCCGGCAGCGCCACCCTCACGCTCGCCCTCACGCTCACCCTCACTTTCGCCCCTCACCCGCCCTGCGGGCACCCTCTCCCGAAGGGAGAGGGGCACAGTCGGCAGCGCCGCCCTCACGCTCGCCCTCACTTTCGCCCCTCACCCGCCCTGCGGGCACCCTCTCCCGATGGGAGAGGGGCACAAGCCAACGTGCTTCGGTTTCACCGCCCCCTCAAGGCCTCTGTCGTCCGTCGTCCGTCGTCCGTCCTCCGTCCTCTGTCCTCTGTCATCTGTCCTCTGTCCTCAGACCCGCTGCACGTCCTGCACCACCGATAGCCGACGGATGCGTCCGACCACGTCCGCCAGATGCCGAACCGACTTGACCTCGATGGTGAAGTGCATCACCGATGCCGTCACGTCACGCTCCTGATATTCGACGCTGTCGATGTTGGACTTGGCTTCGGCCACCGCCGCGGCGACCTGCGCCAGTACGCCGGGCTTGTTGACCACGTCGATGCGCAGTTCGGCCAAATAGTCGCCCTCGACGTGGCGATCCCAGCCGACGGCCAGGCAACGGTCGGGCGACTTGCGGTATTCGGGCACGTTGGTGCATTCGATCCGGTGCACCACCACGCCCTTGCCAGCGCTCAGGTAGCCCATGATCGGATCGCCGGGGATGGGCCGGCAACACACCCCGTAGGTGAGCACCCCGCGTTCGGCGCCGGTGATCAGGATGCCCTCGTCGCTGCCCCGGCGCGCGCCGCCGCGCAGATCCCCGCGCGCCAGCGCCTGCGCCACCTGCGCGGGCATGCGGTTGCCCAAGGCGATGTCGGCCAGCAACTCCTCCAGCCGCTTGTAACGGTTTTCCGCAAGATATTGTTCGAGCACCGCCGGCGCCACCCGATCCAGCGAGCTGGAGCGCACGTCCAGCGCGCGGTCGAGGATGCGGTGGCCCAGATCCACGGCGTCTTCGTGCTCCAGATGCTTGAGATGATGGCGGATCGCGGTGCGCGCCTTGCTGGACACCACGAAGTCCAGCCAGTTGGTGTGCGGCGAGGCCGACTTGGCGGTGATGATCTCCACCCGCTGGCCGCTGGCGAGCTTGCTGCGCAGCGGCGCCAGCTTGCCATCCACGCGCGCGGCCACCGCGTGATTGCCCACGTCGGTGTGCACCGCATAGGCGAAATCCAAAGCCGTGGCGTTGCGCGGCAAGGCCAGGATCGCGCCCTTGGGGGTGAACAGGTACACCTCGTACGGGAACAGATCGACCTTGACGTGCTCGAGGAACTCCAGCGACGAGCCAGCGTACTGTTGCGATTCGAGCAGGCCGCGCAGCCAGTCGTGGGCGCGCGCCTGCGCGCTGTTGGGGCCGACGCCGCCGTGCTTGTACACCCAGTGCGCGGCGATGCCGCGCTCGGCGATCACGTCCATGTCCTCGGTGCGAATCTGCACTTCCAGCGGCGAGCCGTAGGGGCCGAACAACACCGTGTGCAGCGACTGGTAGCCGTTGGCCTTGGGGATGGCGATGAAATCGCGGAAACGCCCGTCCAGCGGCTTGTACAGCCCGTGCACCACGCCCAGCGCTTGATAACACTGGCTCACGGTGTTCACCACCACCCGGAAACCCAGCACGTCCATCACCTGCGTGAACGACTTTCGTTCGGAACGCATCTTGTTGTAGACGCTGTAGGGCGTCTTCACCCGCCCGACCACCCGGAACGGCAGGCCCTCCTCACGCAAGCGCTCGCCCAAGCGCTTCTCGATCGCCGCCATCGCCTCCCGGCGCACCACCGGCTGGCTGCGGATGCGCTGGCCGATCGCCGCATGGCGGCGCGGGTACAGGGCGCGGAAGCCCAGATCCTGCAACTCGCTGCGGATGCGATTCATCCCCAGCCGCTGCGCGATCGGCGCATAGATGTCCAGCGTCTCGCGGGCGATGCGCCGGCGACTGGCGTCGGCCATCGCATCGAGCGTACGCATGTTGTGCAGACGGTCGGCGAGCTTGATCATGATCACCCGCAAATCGCGCGACATCGCCAGTAGCATCTTGCGGAAGCTCTCGGCGTCGGCCTCCTGACGGTCGCGGAACTTCAAGCGGTCGAGCTTGGTCACTCCCTCGACGAGGTCGGTGACGGTTTCCCCGAAGGCCGCGGCCAGCGCTTGCCTCTGCAGTGGCGTGTCTTCCAGCGCGTCGTGCAAGATCGCCGCGCACAGCGTCTCCACATCCATGCGCAAATCGGCCAGGATCGAGGCCACCGCCACCGGGTGGGTGATGTAGGGCTCGCCGCTGCGCCGGGTTTGCCCGGCGTGCGCTGCCGCCCCCATCGCATAGGCGTGCCGCACCGTTGCCACCTGCTCGGCGGGCAGGTATTGGCGCAACTTGGCTTCGAGCGCGGCCACGTCTTCCGGGATCGAATCCAGATCGGGCACGGGCGGCAGCTGCGGCGGGGCGTCCATCGCCGGAGCGTAACCGCCCACGGCACAGGCGGCAACGGCGCGGACGGGAGACGGGAGACGGGAGACGGGAGCGGGGAAGCGTGGATCGGCAGCCGTGAGCCGTGAGCGGTGAGCGGTGAGCGGGGAAGCGTGAACCGGCAACCGTGAGCCGTGAGCGGGGAAGCGGTCAGCGGTCAGCGGTGAGCGGGAGACCGGAGACCGGAGACCGGAGACCGGAGAGCGGAGAGCGGGGAAGCGCTAACCGGAACCCATGCGGCGCGTGCAAGCCCTACGCAGCGACTCGCGCACACACCATTGACCGCAATGGATCGTCAACAGAACCGGTGCGCGAGTCGGCGGCTTGCCGTCCCGGGGGTTCCAGATTTCACAGTCCCCGGCGAGCGATCAGTCGTCGCCCTTGGACAGATCGTCGTCCACCACTTCGGCGGCGGCCCATTCCAGCGCCTCGCGTTCGCGGCGCTCGCGCTCGGTCTTGTCGATGGCATCGATGGTCGGCTGATCGATCTTGCGGGCGGCGATCTCGCGCAACGCCAGCACCGTGGGCTTGTCGCCGCCTTCCTCGCCTTCCAGCACCGAGGTCACGCCGCGCGCGAGCTGGCGCGCGCGCTTGGAAGCCATCATCACCAGCTCGAAGCGGTTGTCCACGACTTCCAGGCAGTCTTCAACGGTTACGCGGGCCATGCGAACTCCGGTCGATCCCGGCATGGATGCCGGAGAATAAAATGGACTGCGAAGTATAGCGGCGCGGCACGCTTGGCGCAATGCGAAGACCGACGACCGCACATTCCGGCGCTGCTCCGGTCAGTTCGTCCCGCCCAGCAATGCCGCCAACAAGTCGGCGTGACGCGCTTCCTGCACCGCTCGGCGCAGGCGCTGGGCGGTGAAGATCGCGCACAGCTCGTCGGTGGCGCGCTCGAACACTTCGTTGACCACCAGATAATCGAACTCGCCGTAGTGCGCCATTTCTCCGCGCGCGGCCGCCAGTCGACGCACGATGACTTCCTCGCTGTCTTGCCCGCGCTTGCGCAGCCGGCGTTCGAGTTCGCCCAGCGACGGCGGCAGGATGAACACGCTCATCGCCTCGGGCGACTTGACGCGCACCTGCCGCGCCCCCTGCCAGTCGATCTCCAGCAGCACGTCACGGCCAGCGGCCAGTTGCGGCTCCACCGACTGCCGCGCGGTGCCCTTGAAGTCGCCGTGCACCAACGCGTGCTCGTAGAAATTCCCGGCATCGACCATGCGCTGGAATTGCGCGGCGTCCACGAAATGGTAGTGCTTGCCGTCGACTTCGCCCGGTCGCGGCGCACGCGAAGTGAAGGACACCGACAAGCTCAGCGACGGATCGCGCGCCAGCACCGCCTGCACGAGGCTCGATTTGCCGGCGCCCGATGGGGCCGAGACGATGAACAGCGTTCCGCGCATGACCACCTCGGCAGTCTCTGACTCTCTTGCGGTGACGGGCTCGCCAATACAGACGCGATGTATCCACGCTACGTCGTGCACGTGGTTCGACACGGATCGTCTCGAACTGCGTTCTCGACCGATCCGGCTCACCACGAACGGGAACACATCGTTTCGCACTGCGTTCTCGATCGCTCTGGCTCACCACGAACGGGAACACATCGTTTCGCACTGCGTTCTCGATCGCTCTGGCTCACCACGGTCGGGAACTGCAATCGGCAGTGTTACGCACGACACCCGTTGCCTGACGGGTACCTCGAAAAAATTCACTACACGTCATTCCGCCCTTCGCCGGGATGACGAGCAAAAATTCAATCTTGCGAGTCTCCCTGATGCCATCACTTACTCAAGGTTCTGGACCTGCTCGCGCAACTGTTCGATCAACACCTTCATTTCCACCGACGCCTGCGAGGTGCGCGCATCCACCGACTTGGAGCCGAGCGTATTGGCCTCGCGGTTGAACTCCTGCATCAGGAAATCCAGCCGTCGCCCGACCGCTTCGGGCAGCGCCAGCACGCGCCGCGCCTCGGCGACGTGCGCATCGAGCCGGTCGAGTTCTTCGGCGACGTCGAGCTTCTGCAACGACAGCACCAGTTCCTGCTCCAGCCGCCCCGGATCCAGCGGCTGCTTGAGATCGGCCAGGCGCGCGTCGAGCTTGGCGCGCAACCCCGCGCGAATCTCCGGCATCCACGCCCGGACCTGCTTCACCAGCGCATCGATGCCAGCCAACCGCTCGCCCATCACCGCCGCCAGCTTGGCGCCCTCGCGCTCGCGCGCGGCAACAAATTCCTGAAGCGTTTCATCCAGCAACGCCAACGCCTGCGCCTGCAAGCCGGCGACATCGCGCGGGGCTTCTTCCAGCACGCCGGGAAAGCGCAACAACTGCACGAAATCAGTGTGCATGTCGGGGAAACGCGCGTCCATTTCCTTGGCCAGGTGTTCCAACCGCGACAGCAGGGCGGCGTTGGGATGCAGTTCGGCGTGCGCACCCTCCGGTGGTCGGCAGCGCAGCGTCGCATCGACCTTGCCGCGGCTGATCTTGCCCGCCAGCCGCTCGCGCAACGTGGCTTCGGCCGAGCGCAATTCTTCCGGCAGGCGCACGCCCAGTTCGAAGAATCGATGATTGACCGCGCGCAGGTCGCAGCCGAGCGTGCCCCACGGGGTGCTGCGCTCACAGGACGCGAAAGCGGTCATGCTGCGGATGGACATGGGCCACGCACCGATAGTCGAAGGCATGGATGGTAAACTCTCGCGCCGCGCTTGCGGTGGTTTTTCCGGTATCTCGCGATGAACAGCTCTGTGCGCCCCAGCGGCCGCGCGCCCGACCAGTTGCGCCAGATCGCGCTGCAACGCCACTACACCCGCCATGCCGAAGGCTCGGTGCTGGCCTGCTTCGGCGACACCCGCGTGCTGTGCACGGCCAGCATCGACAACCGCGTGCCGGCCTTCCTGCGCGGCAAGGGCGAGGGCTGGGTGACCGCCGAATACGGCATGCTGCCGCGCTCGACGCATTCGCGGATGAATCGCGAAGCAGCATCCGGAAGACAGGGCGGGCGCACGCTGGAAATCCAGCGCCTGATCGGCCGCGCGCTGCGCGCCTGCGTGGATCGGCGCGCGCTTGGCGAGCGCACGATCACTTTGGATTGCGACGTGTTGCAGGCCGACGGCGGCACCCGCACCGCCGCGATCACCGGCGCTTACGTGGCGCTGGTCGATGCGCTGCGTGTGCTGCAAAAGCGCGGCGAGATCAGCAAGGACCCGCTGCACGGGGCGGTCGCTGCGGTGTCGGTGGGCGTGTACCGGGGCGTGCCGGTGCTCGACCTGGATTACGCCGAGGACTCGGCCTGCGACACCGACATGAATATCGTGATGAATGACGGCGGCGGTTTCATCGAGCTGCAGGGCACCGCCGAGGGCCATGCCTTCCGTCGCGATGACCTCGACGCGTTGCTGGCGCTGGGCGAAAAAGGCGTGCGCGAGTTGCTGACGTTGCAGCAGGCCGCTCTTGCAGAATGACTACGTCGCGCACCGCGCGACGATCACTCCCCCGCTTCAATCACATGCCGCCGTCGCGCACGGCGCGACAATCACTCCCCCTCTCCCTCCGGGAGAGGGCAAGGGGTGAGGGACGCAAACTGCAAGAATTGAACCGAAATGACCCGCCTGATCCTCGCCAGCTCCAACCGCGGCAAGCTCGCCGAGCTGGCCGACCTGCTGGCGCCATGCGGGTACGAGCTGATCGCGCAGTCCGACCATGGCGTGGGCGATGCCGAGGAAACCGGCGCCACCTTCATCGAGAACGCGATCATCAAGGCGCGCCACGCCACCCGCGCGACCGGCCTGCCGGCGCTGGCCGACGATTCGGGGTTGGTGGTGGACGCGCTCGACGGAGAACCGGGCCTGCGTTCGGCGCGCTACGCCGGCCGCCACGGCGACGACGCGGCCAACAACGCGCTGCTGCTGCAACGTCTGCGCGATGTGCCGGATACCGCCCGCAGCGCGCATTTCTACTGTGTGCTGGTCATGCTCCGCCATGCGCAAGACCCACAGCCGCTGATCGCCGAAGGTGCGTGGCATGGCCGCATTCTGCACGCCGCGCGCGGGGTCAACGGCTTTGGATACGACCCGTTGTTCCAGCCCGACGGGCATGCAGTCAGCTCCGCCGAACTCGACCCGGCGATGAAGAACGCGATCAGCCACCGCGGGCAGGCGCTGGCCGCGCTACGCGAGCGGCTATCGCGCGACTGAGGCCGAGTGCCGCCTTTCCATGCTGTCCCATCCGCCGCTGTCGCTTTACGTCCACCTGCCGTGGTGCGTGCGCAAGTGCCCGTACTGCGATTTCAACTCGCACCAGCGCCACGGCGAGCTGCCGTTCGAGGCCTACGTGGATGCGCTGATCGCCGACCTCGATCAGGACCTGCCGCTGGTCTGGGGACGGGTCGTGCACAGCGTGTTCTTCGGCGGCGGCACGCCGTCGTTGTTCCCGCCGGCGGCGATCGACTGCTTCCTGCAAGCGGCCGGCGCGCGCCTGCGCTTCGCGCCGAATCTGGAAATCACTCTGGAAACCAATCCGGGCACCGCCGAGCACGGGCGCTTCGAGCTTTACCGCGCCGCCGGGGTGAACCGCTTGTCGTTCGGCGTGCAGAGTTTCGACGACGGCTGCCTGCAACGATTGGGCCGCATCCACGACAGCGCGCAGGCGGTGCACGCGATCACGCTGGCGCAAGATGCCGGCTTCGACAACTTCAACATCGACCTGATGTACGCCCTGCCCGGGCAAACGCTGGCGATGGCCGCACACGACATCGACCGTGCGCTGGCGCTGTCTCCGACCCACCTGTCGCATTACCAACTCACACTCGAACCGGAAACCGCGTTCGCCAAGCGCCCACCGGCCGGCATCCCCGACGAGGATGCCGCGTGGGACATGCAGGAACATTGCCGGCGCCTGCTCGCCGCTGCGGGCTTCGAGCACTACGAAGTCTCCGCCTACGCCAAGCCCGGCGCGCAGTGCCAGCACAATCGCAATTACTGGCTGTTCGGCGATTACCTCGGAATCGGCGCCGGCGCACACGGCAAGCTCACCGTGCCCGGACATTTGCCGCCCACCGACGCCGATGCAGCGTGCCGCGACGATGCGACCGGCGAACACCCCGGCGGCGGTATCTTGCGGCGCTGGAAGCTCAAGTCGCCCACGAGCTACATGGCCGCGGCGGGTAGCGAAAAGCGCATCGGCGGCGACGAATGGCTGAGCGCAACGCGGCGCCCGTTCGACTTCATGCTCAACGCCTTGCGTTTGCCGGAAGGGTTCGACTTGTCGTTGTTCGAGGCGCGCACGGGATTACCGCGTGCGGCCATCGGGGCGCAGCTGAAGACCGCACTCGCGCGCGGCTGGATCACGCACGACGGCGAGCATGTGCAACCGACCGAACTGGGGCAGCGGTTCACCAATGACGTGATTGCGCTATTTCTTCCAGAGGACGGAGGACGGAGGACAGAAGACAGAACGGTGTTCAGCAGACAGTAGTCAGTGCGCGTCCAGCAACGTGGTCGAGTATCGCAGTTCCTTTGCAACGGACTACAGACGACTGCCTACCTTTCCGTCCTCCGTCTTCTGTCCTCCGTCCTCTGTCTTCTGTCCTCTGGCCCCGCTAAACTGTCCCCGCCCCGAGTGCACGGGAAGCCGGTGTAAGTCCGGCGCTGCCCCCGCAACGGTAAGCCAGACAAGTCTTCCATCACGCCACTGCGCAAGCGGGAAGGCGGAAGACGGATGCCCCGCATCGCCACCATTGCGATGTCGGGTGTCGCTGGCCAGCCCGGAGACCGGCTCGCGGCATCACCGGCGCGTTGCGGAGGGCGACGTGGGCGAGGTTCGCTTCGTCGCGCGCTTCGTGCATCGCTGCCTTCCGTTCGTGCCTCCCACGGGGTTGCACCAACGGAGTCGTCATGTCTTTGCATTCGAACGTTTTTCCACGCCGCCGCGCGCTCGCGGTCGCGGTGGCTTCCATCATCGTTTCGGCATCCGCACTGGCCGATCCGCCCACCGATCTGGATTCGGTCGTGGTCACCGGCACGCGCCACGCGCAGACCGTGGATGACTCGCTGGCCGCGGTGACCGTCATCACCCGCGCCGACATCGAGCGCAGCCCGGCGACCGATGTCATCACGTTGCTGGCCCAGCAAGTCGGCGTGGACGTCGCGCGCACCGGCGGCGCCGGGCAATCCAGCAGCGTGTTTCTGCGCGGCGCCAACGCCAACCAGACACTCGTGTTGATCGACGGCATCCGCGTGGCCTCGGCCAGCAACGGCTTTTTCGACTTCGCGCACCTGCCGCTGGGCCAGATCGAGCGCATCGAGATCGTGCGCGGCCCGCGCGCGGCGTACTGGGGTTCGGACGCGATCGGCGGGGTGATCCAGATCTTCACCCGCAAGCCGAAGGGATTTTCGGCGGACGCCTTCGCCGGCAGCTACGCGCGCCGCGGCGGCGATGTGGCTTTCGGTGCGTCCAACGCCGACGGCGCCTACATCGGCATGACCGCGGGGATCGACCACCAGCGCGGCTTCCCGGCGACCGATCCGTTCAACCCGTTCGGCAGCCCAGCCGACGACGGCTATGCAAACCGCAACGCCAGCGTGCGCGGCGCGATCGTGCTGGGCACGCAGACGCTGAGCGTGGCCGCCCTGCACACCGACGGCGACACCCAGTTCGCCGGCGGCCCGGGTCCTGCGCCGGCGCGCTCACAGGCGCGCAACACCTCCGGCGGCGCCACGCTGGCCGGCACGGTGGTGGGTGGCTGGGCGCAATCGCTCAGCGTCGGCGGGGCCGATGCGGATCTGGACACGCCGGTGTACGCCAGCCGCTACGCCAGCCGGCGCAGCTCGGTGGACTGGGTGAACACGCTGACCGTGAATGCCGACAATGCTTTCGTGTTCGGCGGCAACTGGCAACGCCAGCGCGGAGTTTCGTACAACGGCTTCAGCGTCAACCCGGACGGCATCGACTACGCGCGCAGCACCACCAATGCCGCCGGTTTCGTCGGTTACGACGGGCGCTTGGGCGCGCAGCACGTGGAACTGGCGATCCGCCACGACCGCAACAGCCAGTTCGGCGGCGCCACTACCGGCAGCGCCGCATGGGGCTGGCAGATCGACCCAGCGTGGCGCCTGCGCGCCTCGTGGGGGCAGGGATTCCGCGCGCCGAGTTTCGACGAACTGTACTCGCCGGGATTTTTCGGCTTCTATTCCGGCAATCCGAACCTGCACCCGGAGCGCTCGCAGAACTGGGAGGCCGGCGTGGAGTTCAAGCCGTCCAGCGAGCACGTCTTCACGCTGTCGGCGTGGCGCACGCGCGTGCGCGATCTGATCTCCTTCGATGGCGTCAACTTCTCGGCGATCAATGTCGCGCGCGCGGCGCTGGACGGGGCCGAGCTGTCGTATCGCTACACGCACGGATCGTGGAGCGCCGGCGCGGCGCTCACCATTCAGGACGCGCGAAACGCCGATACCGACGCGCAACTGCTGCGCCGACCGCGCCGCAAGCTCGCCGCCGACCTGCGCTACGACTTCGGCAATGGCTGGCAGCTGGCGGTCGATGGATTGACCGCTTCCTCGCGACAGGATTTCGGCGGCCCGCTGGGCGGCTATGCGGTGTTCAACCTTGCCGCGAGCTGGAACTTCCACCACGGCTGGCGCGCGCAACTGCGGCTGGACAATGTGTTCGCCAAGGATTACGAACTGGCGCGCGGCTACGACACCCCCGACCGCAACGTCCTGCTCACCGTGAGCTGGCAGCGGCCGGACTGAGGCCGTCCTGGGCCGGCGGCTAGGCGCAAGCCGCCGGCTGGCATATGATCGCCGGCATCCGTTGGTTCAGGAAGCGTGATGCCGTTCACAGGTTCGCCGCCCACCAACCCCGCCACCGAACCGGTGACGCTGTCCTCGCGCGCGCTGCCGCGACGCGTGCGCACGCTGCTGGAAGGCATATTCGAACTGGTCACCGGCGAACTCGAGCGCGGGCTCACCGCCACCCTGGACGGTCTGGAACAACAGCTGTTCAAGCTGGCCGAGCAGGCGCGCAGCAACGACAGTCAGCTGCGTTGCCTGGAAGCCCTGGGGACGATCAAGCACGGTCGCTTCGACCTCACGCCGCGCTTCGTGGCCCTGCTCGAATCCGGGCTGGCGGTGGTGCGCGATTCGGCGCATGCGGAAGCCGTCGCGGTCGAGGCGCTGGGTTTCAACGACCTGGCCCTGGTCGCCGAAGCGGACATGGACGAGACCACGCTGCTGCACGAAATCACCGCGCGCGCGGAGATGAAGGCCAGCTTGCCGCTGTTCCTGCTCAGCCAACGGTTCGGCGTGATCGCCGGCAAGCCCGCGCTGGATGCACACAGTCAGCCGATCGGGCCGGCGATGTTGTGTCGGCACCTGCGTCACGCCAGTCGCTGCTTCGAACTGCCGCCCGAACATCGACAGCTGTTGTTCCGGCAATTCGACCGCCATGTGATGAGCGAGTACGTGGCCCTCGTCGAAGCAGTCAACAGCTACCTCGTCAACCAAGGCGTGTTGCCGCATCTGGTGTACGTGCCGGCGCGGCACAAGGCCGGCCACCGCCAGGAGGAAACGCCAGCGCCTGCGCCCGTGGTACCGCCGCCGCGAGTCAGCGGCCGGCGCGCGAGTTCGCCGGCGCACGTGGCGGCCGAGCCCGGCGGCACGCCGCGCCTTGCCGTCGTCACCGGCTGGCCCGGCGAGGGCTTCGGCATCGCCGCCGCAGCGCCGCAGCGCCGGGCCGAAGACGCGATCTACACCAACTTGCGCGACCTGCTGCACAACGCGCGCGGCCTGCCGCCGACCGGCCCGACGCCGACGCCCGGGCACGGGGCGGTCTCGACCGGCGACGTGCAGTCGGTGCTGGGCGTGTTGCAGCGGCGGCCGCCGTCCGCGGTCATGGTCAACGGGCAAATGCGTCCGCCGACGATCACCCACATCAAGCAGGACCTGCTCGCGCAGTTGCGCCAGATCTCCGGCAACGAAGCGGCACCGGCGTTGCCCAGCGAAGACACCGACACCATCGATCTGGTCGGCATGCTGTTCGACGAAGTGATGAAGGACGTGCGCCCCAACAGCACCGCCGCGCACCTGCTCAGCCGCCTGCAGGTACCGCTGTTGCGCGTGGCCTTGTCCGACAAGGCATTCTTCAGTCAGACCGAACACCCGGCGCGGCAGGTGCTCGATGCGGTCGCCGAGACCGGTGCGTACTGGGCCGGCGAGGACGCCGCCGACCGCGAGCTGATCGGCAACGTCGAACGTCTGGTCGAGCGCATCAGCTTGGAGTTCGATGGCGACATCGGCCTGTTCAACACCCTGCTCAGCGATCTGGCCAGCCAGACGCAGGCGGTGATGCGCCGTGCCGAGCTGGCCGAGCGGCGCCACGTGGAAGCCGCACAGGGCCGCGAGCGACTGGCGATCGCGCAGGCGCATGCAGCGCGGATCATGGCGCAAATCACCAGCGCCCATCCGGTGCCGGGCTTCACCCGCTCGCTGCTCAATCAGGCGTGGACGGACGTGCTGGCCTTGACCGCGCTGCGCCACGGCGAAGATTCCGAAGAATGGCGTCATCAAGTGGAGGTCGCCAACCAGATCGCCACCACCGCGGCCACCGCCAGCGGCGACACGCCGCCCGAAGCGGTCGACAGCGCGCAACAAGAGCGCCTGAGCCAGCACGTCGAACAATCGTTGATGCAAGTCGGCTACCACGCCGACGAAGCCACCGCGATCGGCCAGCGCCTGAGCGGGGTGGAGGAGGAGAGTGCGGAGTTGGCCAGTCGTACCGAGCTGGCCTTGAAGATGAAGACGCGCTCACGGCTGGGCGATCACACCGTCGCGGCAACCCCGAACGGTGAGTTGCCGCCGCTGACCGCACACGAAGAGCGCTGTCTGGAACGCGTGCGCGAGCTGCCGTTCGGCGCTTGGTTCGAGTTCGTCACCAACCAGCAGGGCGACTGCGTGCGCCGCCGCCTGTCGTGGTTCAGCCCGATCAGCGGGCACTGCCTGTTCATCAATCATCGCGGGCAGAAAATCGGCGATTACACGCTCGACACGCTGGCCCGGGCGATGGCGCGCAACCAGGTGCGCATCGTCGAACCCAAGCGCGAGTCGCTGCTGGATCGCGCCTTGTTCCGGGTCAAGGATCTGCTGCGCGGCCCGGCCCACGCCGCGCACGAAACCGGCGCCAAGGCATGAACGAGCACCGTCGCAAACCCCGTCGACATCTCGATCGCGCGGTCGAGGTAGAGGACGTGATGACCGAAGCCGTGGTCGGCTGGCTGGGCAACCTGTCGGAATCGGGAATGCTGATCCAGGCCGGGCAGACCCTCGTCGAGGACGGGCTTTACCAGTTCCGCTTCAGCCTGATCGCCGCCGACGGCAACCGCCGTTCCATCGAAGTCGGCGCGCATCATCTGTGGGCAGAACCGGCGGCCACGCCCGGCCAGTCGTGGATCGGTTTCCGCTTCATCGACCTGTCCGCCGACGACACCGCGCGCGTGCGCGAATGGGTTGCGGCCGATGCCAGTGCGCATTGAACATGCCGTGAATGGTGATTCGTGAATGGTGATTCGTGAATCGTGATTCGGCAGAGCATGTGCTGTCGCTCTGGCAGTTGCCCATTCACGATTCACCATTCACGAATCACGAGGATCATCATGCCCACCACCGCCTACCGCGACCACATCGCCACCTTGAGCGCACGCATGGATCGGGCGCTGGAGCGCTCCGGCCACGACCACGTGCTGATCGCCGCGGGCGTGGAGAAGATGCGTTTTGTGGACGACATGCCCTACCCGTTCAAGGTCAACCCGCAATTCAAGGCGTGGGCGCCGCTGACCCACCACCCGGACTGCTGGATCGCCTACACGCCCGGCAGCGTTCCGCTGCTGGTGTACGTGCAGCCGGACGACTACTGGCACCTGCCGCCGGCACCACCCTCGGGCTACTGGACGCAGGCGCTGGACGTGCGCGTGGTGCGGCAAGCCGCCGATGCCGCGGCGCATTTCCCGAAGTCGGGGCGCAGCGCCATCCTCGGCGAAGCCGACGCCGCGCTGCCCGGGTTCGTGCCCAACAACCCGCCGCCGCTGGTCGACTACCTGCACTACCACCGATCTTTCAAGACGCCTTACGAAATCGCGATGATGAAGGTCGCCCAGCGCCACGCGGTGGCCGGGCACCACGCCGCCGAAACACGGTTCCGTGGCGGCGCATCGGAACGCGAAATCCACGCCGCGTATCTGGCCGCCAGCGGCCACACCGACCTCGATCTGCCCTACGGCAACATCGTCGGATTGAACGAACACGGCGCGACCTTGCATTACCAATATCAACAGGATAAAGCGCCCGCGCATTCACGCAGCCTGTTGATCGACGCCGGCGCCGAGCACGCCGGTTATGCCGCCGACATCACCCGCACGCACCACGATGGCGATGCGTTGTTTGGCGCGCTGGTGGCCGGGGTGGATCGCGAGCAGCAGGCGCTGGCGGCCAAGGTGATCCCCGGGCAGGACTACCGCGATCTGCACATCGAGGCGCACCTGCGGCTTGCCGGCGTGCTGCAGGAACTGGGCATCGTGAAGATGGCTCCGCAGACGATGCTGGATACCGGCGTGAGTTCGATTTTCTTCCCCCACGGGCTCGGCCATCCGCTGGGCTTGCAGGTGCACGACGTGGGCGCGTTCATGGCCTCCGACGCCGGCGACACGATTCCCAAGCCAGAAGGCCATCCGTATCTGCGCCTGACCCGCAAACTGGAAGCGGGCATGGTGGTCACGATCGAGCCGGGCATCTATTTCATCGATATGTTGCTGGCCAGGCTCAAGGCCGGCGCGCACGCCGGCGCGGTGGACTGGACGGCGATCGAACACCTGCGCGGTTACGGCGGGGTACGCATCGAGGACGACGTGCACTGCACCACCGGCGCGCCGGAGAACCTCACTCGCGAGGCATTCGCGGCCGCGCACTGAAAATCGCCCCCCCGGCCCGAGCGCTCGCCTTCGGCGCGGCGCGGGCGCATGATCGCGGTCGGGTGGGTTGCAGTCGGACGGGGTTGCCGGCGTGAACAAGCACCGCGCGCACGAACCGCAAGGCGCCAACCGCCGCACCTCGGCGGAGACGCCGGGCGATGCTCGCGTCGAAGCCTTGCAGGCGCGCATCGTCGAGCTGGAAGAGCGCGAGCGCCGCTTGCGCCTGTCGGTGCTGGCCAGCGACGACGAGATCTGGGAATACGCGATCGCCGAAGACCGCATCGCCTTCGAGCACGAGATCGCCGGCGCGGAGGGCGATTCCCCTGCGCGCATCGACCTGGCCGAGAGCGCATCCACGCCGCGCGGGAATGCCGCCGACACCGCCACGCCACCGTCCACCCTCGTGCGTGGCCAAGTCAGCGTCGCCGATTTCCTCGCCACCATCCACCCCGACCATCGCACGGCCTTCCTCGCCACGCTGGCAGCGATGAAAGAAGGGCGCAGCGCCTTCGAGGAAGTCACCATTCGCAGACAGCGCCGCGGCGGTGGCTGGGTGTGGGTGCAGTTACGCGGCCGGGTCGGCGCGCGCGACGACGCCGGAAAGCCGGTATTGATCGTCGGCTCGGCGCGCGACATCACCCGCATGCGGCACAACGCCGACCGCCTGCGGCTGGCGCTGAAAGCCGCCGGTGAAGAGCTGTGGGAGTTCGATTTCACCCGCAATCGCATCTGGCGTGAAAACGCGCTCGACCGGCAGGCCACGGCCGACTACGAGCACGCGCCGGCCACCGAGGTCTTCACTCGCCTGTGCCACCCCGACGACGTGACGCGGATCCACCGCATCTACACCGACTTGCGCTGGGGCAAGGCCACCGAGTTCCACGCCGTGTACCGCTCGCGCGGCGTCGCCGGGGACTGGCGCTGGATGGACTCGCACGGCTGCGCGGTGGACCCGGACGACCACGGGCTGCCCACGCGCATCATCGGCACCAATCGCGACATCACCGAACTGAAGGAAGGCGAGGCACGCCTGCGCACGGTGCTGTGGGGCAGCGGCGCCGAGCTGTGGGATGTGGATCTGACCGCCGGCACGATCCATCGCAGCCATGTGCTGCCGGGCCTGAAGATCAATGTGCTGGGCGAGACGATCCGGTTTGCCGACCTGATGGGCGCGGTCGCGCCCGAACACGCGCTGGCGATCCGCGAGGGGATGGTCGCGCAAGTCAAAGGGCTGAGCGAGAAGCTGGAAGTGTGGTTCCGCCTTGAAACCGACGAGGGCGGCTGGCGCTGGGTGCACACCCACGGCACGGTGACCGAGCGCGATGCCGACGGTCGCGCGCGGCGCATGGCCGGCACCTTGCACGACGTGAGCGCGATGAAGAAGATCGAGGACGAACTGCGCGTGCTCAACGAGCAGCTCGAACAGCGCGTCGCACAGCGCACGGCGGAACTGACCCGCGCCAACGCCGAACTCGGACAGACCATCGCCCGCCTCGACGAAACCCGCGCGCAACTGGTCGAATCCGAGAAGATGGCCTCGCTGGGTGCGTTGGTCGCCGGCGTTTCGCACGAGATCAACACGCCGCTGGGCGTGGGCATCACCGGCGCCTCCCAACTGCTGGAGGAAATCGAGGCGCTCGAACGCGAACTGGCCGAAGGCCGCCTCGACGCTGACGGTCTGGGCGAACGCACGGCACTGATGCGCGAATGCGGCCAGTTGGTGCAGCGCAGCCTGCTGCGCGCCGACAAGCTGGTACGCAGCTTCAAGCAGGTCGAGGTGCGGCAGTCCAGCGAACCGGCGCAAACGCTCGCGCTGGCCGATGTGATCGCCGCAGCGGTGCGACCGTTCGCCGGATCGCTGGCGCAAGGTTCGCACGCGCTGGCCATCGACTGCCCGCCCACGCTCGAACTGGAGACCTACGCCGGCGCGTTGCAGCAGGTGCTGACCGCACTGCTGGCCAACTCGCTCGAACACGCGATCGTGCCCGGCAAATCGCTGGCGATCGCCATCCGTGCCGTCGACGCCGGCACCGAGGCACGGATCGAGCTCGCCGACGATGGCGCCGGCATGCCGCGCGACGTGCTGCTGCGCATCTTCGACCCGTTCTTCACCACCCGCCGTGGCTCCGGCAGCCTCGGACTGGGCATGCACATCGTCTACAACCTCGTCACCCAGCGGCTGGCCGGGCGCATCGCCTGCGAGAGCACGCCGGGAGCGGGCGCACGGTTTTCGATCCGCATTCCCAAGCGTGTGCCGGCGGCGGCAGGGTAGGCGGTGAACCCGAATTGTGAGTTGTGAGTCCGGAGTTACGAGTTATGAGTTGCGAGTTTTGTTCCTCCTGTCATCCTGAGCGCAGCGAAGGATCTGCTTTGGGTGGCGACGCCCGCAGCGACGAACAGTAGATCCCTCGCTTCGCTCGGGATGCCAAGCTTTTCCTCGCCCCTCGCCCTCCCCCCTCGCTTCTCGCCGCCTGTCATCCGACCGCCAGCAACGCCTCGATCGCATCGATCTCCCGTGGCACGCCCTCGGTCAGCACCTCGTGACCGGTCTTGGTGATCAGCACATCGTCCTCGATGCGCACGCCGATGCCCTGCCATTTGGCCGCCACGCCCTTGCTGCCCGGGGCGATGTACAGGCCCGGTTCGATGGTGAACACCATGCCCGGTTCGAGCTCGCGGAACGCGCCGGACAGCCGATACTCGCCCACGTCGTGCACGTCCAGCCCCAGCCAGTGCCCGGTCTTGTGCATGTAAAAGCGCTTGTAGTCACCGCTTTCCAGATTTTTTTCCAGCGTGCCCTTGAGCAGGCCGAGCTTGAGCAGGCCCTCGACCAGAGTGGCCACCGCGGCGTTGTGCCCGGCGTCATACGGTTCACCCACGCGCGCCTTGGCCAGCGCCGCCTTCTGCGCATCCAGCACGAGCTGGTAGATCGCGCGCTGTTCCTTCGTGTAGCGGCCATTGACCGGGAAGGTGCGGGTGATGTCGGATGCGTAGTTTCGGTACTCGGCGCCGGCGTCGATCAGCAGCAGGTCGCCGTCTTGCATCTGCGCGGCGTTGGCGACGTAATGCAGCACGCAGGCGTTGGCGCCGGCCCCGACGATGGACTCGTAAGCCACCTGCGCGTCGTGGCGGCGGAAGTGGTGGACGATCGCCGCTTCGATCTCGTACTCGTACATCCCCGGGCGCGCGGTGCGCATGGCCACCACGTGCGCATCGGCGGCGATCTGCGCCGCGCGGCGCATCAATGCCAGTTCTTCGCGGCTCTTGAACAGCCGCAGCTCGTGCAGGAAGTGCCCCAGTTCGAGGAACTCGTGCGGCGGGCGGGCGCCCTGCTTGACCTGTGCGCGCACGCGGTTGACCCAGCCGATCAGCTTGAGATCGAAATCGCTGTCGCGGCCGAAGTGGTAATACACGCGCGTGCGGCCCTCCAGCAGGCCGGGCAGGATGTCGTCCAGATCGGCGATCGGATAGGCGTCGTCGCAGCCGTATCCGGCCACCGCGCCCTCGATCCCGGCGCGCGGGCCGTCCCACGCCTCGCGCGCCGGATCGCGGTCGCGGCAGAACAGCAGGGTTTCGCCGTGCGCGCGCCCCGGCACCAACACCAGCACCGCCTCGGGTTCGGGAAAGCCGGTGAGGTACCAGAAGTCGCTGTCTTGCCGATAGCCGTAATGGGTGTCGTTGCTGCGGATGCGCGGCGGCGCAGCCGGCAGCACCACGATGGCGTCAGGACCGAGCATGCGCATGAGCTGCTTGCGGCGGCGTGAGAACTCGACCATCGGATGGGTCACGGGCTTGTTCATGGGGGGTCGTCGGGAGATGGAGATTGGAGCGGGTAGCGGGTAACGGGTAACGGGTAGCGGGTAGCGGTAGCGGTAGCGGTAGCGGTAGCGGTAGCGGTAGCGGTAGCGGTAGCGGTAGCGGTAGCGGTAGCGGTAGCGGTAGCGGTAGCGGTAGCGGTAGCGGTAGCGGTAGCGGTA
>JAFEEL010000024.1 GCA_018241125.1 Pseudomonadota bacterium
GCCCACGCACGCCCGAGGGCATCCGCAAGGTCACGCTCAATCTGGCGAAGGCATGGGCCGCGCGGCGAAATTCCAGAATCCTACAAAGGCGCGAATGACTCTGCTGCGCGGATGCAGTCGGCAGGCTGGCTGATATAGATGACGTTATAACGTAACGTTCACGCGGCCTGCTTTCGGGGGGCGTCGCGCCACGATGGCGGTAGTTTTGGCGGTACATTGCAAGCGGTGAAAACTGAAAGCCGCGCCACGACTACGTTTCCGGCGATTGTTTGATAGAGACACGACCCACCAAACACACTTCCCGCCATACCCCGCAACACCCTTGAAACCGCGCTACGACGCAGTTTTTTTTTTTGTCCGCACGTCCGGCAAGGCATCGGAACATCCCTTGAGTACCGCCAAGTTTGGCGGTAACTCTGACGGGAACCGGCCGGTGCGCATGGTGCGGTCTCTTGCGGCCTGGCAACCACGAAAATGGCTGCATCATGGGCGCGAAGTCTGATCCTGCCCCTGTTTCACCCTTGGGCACGCCGCAACACATTGCACTGATTGGATATCTTGTGGGGATATCTCAGGCACTGGCCCGTCCCTGAAAGTCGGTGTCAGTCCCCATGTTCCGCTTGCATCTGGCTGGGGCGGCAGGATTCGAACCTGCGTATGCCGGGATCAAAACCCGGTGCCTTACCGCTTGGCGACGCCCCAACATTGGCGATGGACACGCGGCGTCCGGCCGACGTGAACATCAGATTCTCTCATGGCGCATCAGCGCCAACTCTCGACCCGCTCGCGCAATGGCGAATGCGCTGCGCCGGCGACCACCCACGTCTGCCAGCGCCTGCCGAGCGCCGCTTGCGCGGCCTGGGCTTGCACCAGTGAGTCGAAGCCGACGAAACAACCCGCCCCGCTGCCGGTCACCCGCGCGTGGCCGAACGCGGCCAACGCATCCAGCGCCGCCGCGATCTGCGGCTCGCGTGCGCGCAGCACGGGTTCGAACGCATTGCCCCAACTGGCCGAAAAAACGTCGTGTATTGTCCTTCGCGGGCTGTCGCGGGTCAATTCAGGCGCCTTGAACAACTCCGCAGTGGGTACCGGCACGCCCGGATCGACCAGCAGATACCAGCGCGGCGGCAGCTCGATGGGAGTGAGAATGTCGCCCACGCCCTCGGCCCAGGCGTTGCGACCACGCACGAACACCGGCACGTCCGCGCCCAGGCGCAACCCCAGCGCGGCCAGTCGCTCCTCGCCCAGCTGCGTGCCCCACAGGTGATCGAGCGCGACCAGCACGGTCGCTGCATCCGATGAACCTCCGCCGAAGCCGCCGCCCATCGGGATCACCTTGTCGATGGCGATCTCGCAGCCCTTGGTGCAACCGGTTTGGGCTTGCAGCAGGCGCGCTGCGCGCACCATCAGGTCGGCATCCGCGGGCACCGATTCATTGCCGGCCACGCGCACGATCTGGCCATCGGCGCGCACGCGCAGATGCACCGTGTCGCCCCAGTCGAGCAACTGGAACACCGTCTGCAACAGGTGATAGTCGTCGGCGCGGCGGCCGACGATGTGCAGGAACAGGTTGAGTTTGGCCGGTGCCGGCCACGCGCTCCAGCCGTCGGCATCGTCCGCGGCGTTCACGGTGCCGGCGGATTCCATTGATCCACCACCAGGCGCACGCGGTCGCGGCCGTCGTTGGCGAACACTTTTTTCGGCAACGCGATCGCGCTGCCTGCATCCCATGCCGGGTAGTCGACCGTCCAGCCGCGCTCGACCAGCCGCGCCGGTGCGCCATCGGCACCGAACTGCAGTTGCGTGTCGTCGGCATCGGCGCGCATCCCGCGCACCCACGCCGCCAGCGCATCCACCGGCACCACCCAGCCCAGCGCCTGTTGCAGCAACGCCTGCGCGTCGTCGCCTTCGCGCGTGCCGCCTTCCAGCCCTTCCAGCCGCACGTGCCCGTCCGAACGCACCATGCGCCAGCTCTGGCGCGTCACTGGCGCGCTCAGGCGGATGTCGAAATCGTCGCCGTGCTGACGCCAGTCGATGCGCCCACTGCCGCCATCCTTGCCATCGCTGATGGCGATGCGCCCGCTCAGCGACCAATCCGGCTGTGCGGCCAATGCCGCTTCGCGCTGCGCCTGCGCGGCCAGCAGCGCAGCATCGGCGCTACGGCGCACCGGCACCGGCGCGCAGGCGGCGAGCAGCAACACCAGGGGACAGACAAGGGTTGTGAGGAAACCCGGGGTCTGTCCCCGATTTCCGCGTCGGTTGCCACGATGGTCGGTCACGGGTGATAGGTGTTGACGACGCGCTGCATCGCACGGTTGTCCTTGTCCAGCGCCAGCCCTTGCTTCCACACCGCGCGCGCGTCGTTCTTGTCGCCGCGCAACCACAGCACCTCACCCAGATGGGCGGCGATTTCCGGGTCCTTGAGCAACGAGAACGCCCGCCGCAAGTTGCGCAGCGCCGGCTCGTCGCGGCCCAGTCGGTGCTGCACCCAGCCCAGTGAATCGAGGAAAGCCGGGGAGTCGGGTTGCAGGCGCAGCGCGCTCTCGATCAGCTCCTGCGCTTCGGCGTAGCGATTGGTGCGGTCGGCCAAGGTGTAGCCGAGCGCGTTGAGCGCGGCGGCGTTGTTCGGGTCGGCGGCGATGATCGCGCGCAGGTCGGCCTCGGCCTCGGTGATGCGATCCATGTCTTCGAGTAATAACGCGCGACCGTACAGCAGATTCGGCTCGCCGTCGAAGAACGCCAGTCCGCGGTCGTAGGCGGCCAGTGCTTCTTTCTTCTGCCCGTGCTTGGCCAGCAGCTCGGCCTCGATGCGGTAGCTGTCGGCCTGCGCATCGACACTGGCAACGGCCGTGCCATGCTGGGCACGCAGTACCGCCAGCGCACCGCTGAGGTCGCCGCGGCCTTCGAGCACGATGGCGATGCGGTTTTGTGCCTCGTCGTGCGCGGCACCGTCGGCGACCCCGCGATACCACGCCAGTGCTTCGTCCGGGCGCTTGAGGTACTCGGCGAGTTGACCGAGCAGCAGCCCGCGGTTCGAGCCGGGCGTTTGCGTGTGCGCTTTCACCTCGGCGTACAGCGCCGCCAACCCCGCGCGATCGTCGGCGCTCGCCAACCACGCCGCGCGCCCACCGTAGGTCGTATCGTCCTGCGCGCCGTGCGCCAGCGTTTCGGCGGCAAGGCGCGGATCGCCCAGTCGTGCGTAAGCGTCGGCGGCGAGCGCGCGGATCTTGGGATCGCCGTGCGCTTCGGCCAGCGCGCTGTCGATGGCTTTGCGCGCAAACGGCACGTTGCCCGCCTCCTTGAACACGTCAGCAGCGAGCAACCACACCCGCGGCTCGCGTGGGTAGCGCGTGATCGCCGCATCCACGATCCGCGACGCCAGCGCGATGTCGCCCAGTCGACGCACGCCATCGCCCAGCGCCAGCAGGGCTTCGATGCCCGTCGGCCAGCGCCCGCTGGCATAGACATCGCCGGCCACCGCGTCCGCCACCGGGCTGTCGGTGGCCAACGCCAGTGTCTGCACCACCCGCTTCCAGCCATCGGTGGTGCCGAGCAACGCGCGGAGGCGCGCGCTCGCGGCGGCGCGATCGCCTTCGCGCAAGGCCAGCAGGGCTTCGAGCTGGGCCAGATCGACCGACTGCGGTGCGAGCTGTCGCCAGCGCCCCAGCGCGCGTGCGGCCATGGCGTCGTCGTGGGCGAGCAGGGCGATGCCGGCGGCGCGCTGCGCCAGCGCTGGATCGGTCGAAGCCTGCGCTGCTTGCAGGTAGTCCGCTGCCGCCCGCCCAGTGGCGCCCGATTGCAACAAGAACTCGCCGCGCAGCAGCGCCGACAGGCGCTCGCCGTCTTGCCGGGCTTCGCGCGAGGGCGGCAATGGCGCCGGCGAGGCGGCCATGGCGGTCGGTATGGCCAGCACCGCGCACACCACCACACACCGCAATGCAATCCCGAAGCGGCCCATCATCCGGTGCCGATCCTGGTGCAGTTGCCGGAGTGCACGGCGGGACAGCGCACGGCGGGCCGCGACCGGGCCCGACCGCGGCAGGTACAATGGGATCTGGATTCTGCGCGCATCACGCCAGTCTATCGCATCGACCGCCACACCATGCCTCTGCTGGCCCTTGGCCTGAACCACCAGACCGCCCCGATCGCGCTGCGCGAACAGGTGGCGTTCACGCCCGATGCGCTGCCAGCGGCGCTGGCGTCGCTGCGGGCGCTGCCCGGGGTGCACGAGGCGGCATTGCTTTCGACCTGCAATCGCACCGAGCTGTACGCACGCGTCGAAGCGGTCGCGGAACCGGCACTGACCGACTGGCTGGCGCGCCACCATGCACTGGACGTGGCGGCACTGCGTGATTATCTGTACCGGCACGCCGACGCGGCCGCCGTGCGCCACCTGTTCCGGGTGGCCTGCGGGCTCGATTCGCTGGTGCTGGGCGAGCCGCAGATCCTCGGGCAGGTGAAAGAAGCCTGGCAACTGGCGCGCACCGCCCACGCCTTGCAGACCCCGCTCGATCGCCTGTTCCAGCACGGCTTCGCGATCGCCAAGCGGGTGCGTACCGACACCCGCATCGGTGCACACCCGGTGTCGGTGGCGTATGCCGCGGTGCGGCTGGCTCAGCAAGTGTTCGCGCGTCTGGATCATGCCTGCGTGCTGCTGGTCGGGGCCGGGGAGACCATCGAGCTGGCCGCCCGCCACCTCGTCGATGCCAACGTGCGCCGGCTGCTGGTGGCCAATCGCACGGTCGAACACGCGCAGCAACTGGCGCACCGTTTCGGTGGCGTCGCGCTGCCCTTGTCCGACCTCGACCGCCACTTGGCCGAGGCCGACATCGTGATCTGCGCCACCGCCGCGCGCGAGCCGGTGATTTCGCGCACGATGATCGAGCGTGCGATCCACGCGCGCCGGCACGCGCCGATGTTCCTGCTCGACCTGGCGGTGCCGCGCGACGTCGAGGCCAGCGTGGCCGATCTGGAGGACGTGTACCTGTACACGGTGGACGATCTGGAACAAGTCATCGACGAGAACCGTCGGACGCGCCAGCAGGCCGCCGGCGAAGCGCAGACCCTGATCGACCTGCAAGTCGAGCAGTTCATGGCGTGGTGGCGTGGCAGTACCCAGCAGGACACGCTCAAGGCGCTGCGTACACGAGGGGAAGCCGACCGCGACGCGCTGCTGGCGCGCGCCCGCGAGCAGATCGCCGCCGGACGCGACGTCGATCAGGTGCTCGAACAACTCGCCAACGGACTGACCAACAAATTGCTGCACGCGCCCACCGTCGGCCTGCGCCATGCCGCGCACGCTGGCGACGCGCAACTGCTCGCCGCGGCGGCGCGGTTGTACGGGCACGCCGACGCTGCGTCCGGCGTGGACACGGAAGACGCCAGTGACGCCGAGCCTGATCCGCAAGCTTGAGGCGCTGGCCGAGCGCCACGAGGAAGTCGCGCGCCTGCTGGCGCAACCCGATGCGCTGACCGACCCCAAGCGCTTTCGCGACCTGTCGCGCGAGTTCGCCCAGCTCGAACCGGTCGCCCATGCGCTGCACGATTACCAACGGGCGCAGGCCGACCTGGCCGCGGCGCTGGCGCTGCGCGAGGACGCGGACTTGCGCGAGTTGGCGCAGGCCGAGATCCCGCTCGCGCAAGCGCGCATCGGCGATCTGGAACAAGCACTGAGTCTGTTGCTGATCCCGGTCGATCCGCGCGACGAAGGCAACTTGTTCCTCGAAGTGCGCGCCGGTACTGGCGGCGACGAGGCGGCGATCTTCGCCGGCGACTTGTTCCGCATGTATGCGCGCTACGCCGAACGACGCGGCTGGAAGGTCGAGATCGAATCGGCCAACCCCGGCGAACACGGCGGCTACAAGGAGATCGTGGCGCGCGTCGAGGGTCGCGGCGCATATTCCAGACTCAAGTTCGAGTCCGGCACGCACCGCGTGCAGCGCGTGCCGGCCACCGAGGCGCAGGGCCGCATCCACACCTCGGCGGCCACCGTGGCGATCCTGCCCGACGATGCGGAAGTGGCCGACGTGCAGGTCAATCCCGCCGACTTGAAGATCGACACGTATCGCAGTTCCGGTGCCGGCGGCCAGCACGTCAACAAGACCGAATCGGCGATCCGCATCACCCACGTCCCCAGCGGCATCGTGGTGGAAAACCAGACCGAGCGTTCGCAGCACGCCAACCGCGAAAAGGCGATGCAGCGGCTCAAGGCCGCGCTGCTGGAAGGCGAGCGCGCGAAAGCCGCCGCCGCGACCGCCGCGTCACGGCGCCTGCAGGTCGGCAGTGGCGACCGCAGCCAGCGCATCCGCACCTACAACTTTCCGCAGGGACGCATCACCGATCACCGCGTCGAAGGGCTCACGGTCTATGATTTGCCCAACATCATCGACGGCGACCTCGATGCACTGATCGAACGGCTCACGCGCGAACATCAGGCCGACGAGTTGAAGCTGTTGACGGAGGCGGACTGAGTATTTTCATCGCTGACCGTGGTTCGACACGGCCCGGCTCGAACTGCGTTCTCGTCCGGTCCGGCTCACCACGAACGGGCATGTGGTGGCTCAACCGTTTGTGGTACGGACATGCGGTGACTCAACCGTTCGTGGTGAGGAGGGTTTGTCGAAGCCGAAGGCCGAGCAAACCCGTCTCGAACCACGCTTGCCACGACCACGGACATGCGGTGACTCAACCGTTCGTGGTGAGGAGGGTTTGTCGAAGCCGAAGGCTGAGCAAACCCGTCTCGAACCACGCTTGCCACGACCGATGACGGCAGCATCGCAACCCCGATAGGCATGGCATCATCACCCCATCGAACAGAGCAAACGATGGCCATCATCCACCGCGCTACCACCCGCGACTTGCCAGCGCTCGCGCCGCTGTTTGATGCCTATCGGCAATTTTACGAGCAGACCAGCAACATCGCTGGTGCGCATGACTTTCTCGCGCAGCGGATGGCGAACGACGAATCGGTGTTGCTGATCGCGCAGCGCGACGCTGTGGCAGTCGGTTTCGTGCAGTTGTACCCGACGTTTTCCTCGGTGCGCATGGGCCGCGTGTGGACGCTCAACGACTTGTACGTCGCACCCGATGCGCGCCGGCATGGTGTCGGCCGCGCCCTGCTGGATGCTGCGGTCGCCTTCGCAGGTGGCGATGGCGCGCTCGGCCTGCAACTGGAAACCGGCGGCGACAACCGGCAAGCGCAGGCGTTGTATCGGCGGGCCGGATGGACGCAGGATACGAACCTGCACTTCCACATCGACTGCCGAGGATTGCCATGAGCAGCGGCTGCACCGCCCCGAGCGCCACCGCGTTGAGCTTGTGCGTGCTCACCGTCTCCGACTCGCGCACGCCCGCCAACGACACCTCCGGCGATTACCTCGTGCAGGCCTTGAGCGACGCCGGCCATCGCCTGCACGAGCGCACCCTGTTGCCGGACGACCGCTACCAACTGCGCGCTCTGGTTTCGCGCTGGATCGCCGATGCGGCGGTGGACGGCATCCTCATCACCGGCGGTACCGGCTTCACCGGCCGCGATTCCACGCCCGAGGCGTTGATGCCGCTGCTGGACAAGATCATGGATGGCTTTGGCGAGATGTTTCGCGCGATCAGCTACCAGCAAATCGGCACCAGCGCCATGCAGTCGCGCGCTTTCGCCGGGTTGGCCAATGGCACCTTCGTGTTCTGCGTACCCGGATCGACATCGGCCTGCCGCACCGCTTGGGAACACCTGATCCGCGCCCAACTCGATGCCACCACCAAGCCGTGCAACCTGGTGGCGCTGCGGCCAAGGTTGCGAGAAAGTGCGGATGTTCGGGCTGAGAGACGAGAGACGTGAGACGAGAGACGAGAGACGTGAGACGAGAGACGAGAGACGAGAGACGAGAGACGAGAGACGAGAGACGAGAGATGATGGCTGCCTGCTGACGGGTACGGACAGGATTTCACTGCGCGATCTCCGGTCTTGTGCGTCGATCGATCGACTCGATTTTGGCCGCTCCCGGAACACCATCCATACGGTGCGGTTTGCCCCTCACCCCAACCCCTCTCCCGATGGGAGAGGGGCTCCACCGTTCGCTCACCCATCCCCGGAGTCTTACCCATGTCCCTCGATTCCACGCTTCGCTTGTTGGCCAAGGCGCGCGGGCTGTCGCCCACCGACATCGCCATGGCCATCCCCAAGGCCGGGGTGGCCACGGTCGCGGCATGGATGCGCGGCGACAAGACGCCCGGCAAGGAGCAGCTCGATGCACTCGCCAAGGCCTTTGGCGTGCCCGCCGGTGCGCTGCTGGCGGAGATCGCCAGCACGCTCGATCCATCGCGCACGAAAGGCGAGCACGAGCTGCTGGCGGCCTACCGCGAGCTGACCACGAAACAACAAGGTGCACTGCTGGAGATCGCTCGCGGGCTGGCCGACGTGCGCGCCGAGCGCCGGCGCGCCGCGAAGGATTGAACCGCACATGGAGCCGCTCAAGCGCAAGCGCTACGCGGAGTTGTTCGCGCCGATGCAGGGCGAACTGCTGCGCATGGCGCGCTGGGTCGAAAACACCGGCCAGCGCCTGCTGATCGTGTTCGAGGGCCGCGACACCGCCGGTAAGGGCGGGGTGATCGGCGACATCGCGCGCACCCTCAACCCGCGCCAGTGCCGCACGGTCGCGTTGGCCAAGCCGACCGAACGCGAAACCACCCAGTGGTACTTCCAGCGTTATCTCGCGCACCTGCCAGGCGCCGGCGAAATCGTGTTGTTCGACCGCAGCTGGTACAACCGCGCCGGGGTCGAAAAAGTGATGGGTTTTTGCAGCGATGCGCAGTACCACGCCTTCCTCGCGCAGACGCCGGTATTCGAAAAACTCCTCACCGACGATGGCATCGTGCTGTGCAAGTACTGGTTGTGCGTGGATCAGGCCCAGCAGGAACAGCGTTTCGCCGAGCGTGCGGCCGACGCGCTCAAGCGCTGGAAGCTCTCGCCGATCGACCTCAAGGCCCGCACCCACTACGACGATTACGGGCGCGCCCGCGACGCCATGCTGGAAGCCACGCACACAAAGAACGCACCGTGGACGCTGGTGGACTTCAACGACCAGAAGCGCGGGCGACTGAGCTTGATCCGTCACTTGCTCGATGCGCTGCCGGAAATGAAACTGGCCGAAGCCGCGATCGAGCTGCCCGCGCTCGGCCACGCACCCAAGCGCGAACACTTCCGCGGGCCGGTCAAGCCGATCCGTCCATTCCAGATCGATTGAGGCTCAGCTCATCCCGAACCCGGCCATTTCGCGCGGCTGCGCGCGCTGCCGGCCGACCCGTTCGACCTTCGCCAGCGGCGGGCCTTGCGCGATCCAGCGCGCGAATGCTTCCAGTGCCGGCGGAGACCCTTGCACGAACACTTCCACCTGCCCGTCCGGGCGGTTGTGCGCGTAACCGGCCAATCCCAATGCCAGCGCCTGATGCCGGGCGTTGGCGCGAAAGC
Source organism: Pseudomonadota bacterium (assembly GCA_018241125.1). Lineage (GTDB taxonomy): Bacteria > Pseudomonadota > Gammaproteobacteria > Xanthomonadales > Xanthomonadaceae > SZAS-103. Next base: position 9,464 of record JAFEEL010000024.1, read on the forward strand.
TCACACCCTGCACGCGCCCGCTGACCAGAAAGAACACCGCTTCCATCGTTCAACCTCCGCCCTTGACCGGCCCGATTTTTTTCTGCACATCCTCGATCGCGACTGGCCCGAGGAACTTCTGCACCACCACGCCGTCTGGCCCGATCAGGTAGGACGTGGGCAGCGCACGCGGGGATTCGAAATCCGCCGGTGGGTGGTAGGGATCGACCACCGCGATCGGATACGCCGGTGCGTGCTGTTTGATGAACGCAGCCAGTGTCGGCGCGTCGATGCCGTCCTCGCTGTCCAGGCCGATCACCACCACGTCCTTGCGCGATTGCGCCAAGCGCGACAGCGCCGGCATTTCTTCGAGGCACGGCCCGCACCACGTCGCCCAGAAGTTCACCAATACCCAGCGCCCGCGCTGCTGCGCCAGATCGAAGCTGCCGCAGTCGAAGGTGGTCACCTTCAAGGTCGGGCGCGGCTGGTCGGAGGACGGCGTCGTCCTGCCATCGGAAGGCTGGATCAGGCAGTGCTGGGCGCTGGCGGTGCGGCTGGGCGCGGTGGCGGTTGCCGACCCGCGCGCCGCCGCCGGCGCTGCGTGCGATGGGTTGCCGGGTGGCGGCGAGTTGCAGGCCCCCAATGCAAGCAGTGCGATGGCGATGGCCGCAGGGCAGAGCTGGCGAGCAAGGTTCATGCGTTCGATGGCCCGGGGTTGGTCTGGCGGTCGTTCTGGAAAATGCTGCCGATGCTGCGTCGCAGCGGCCCGCGCAAGGGTTCGCGCAGGCTCGCCAACGCCGCACCGACGCGGCGTCCGAGCGCATCGCCATTGCAAGGCAGAACGGCATCGCCCAACGGAAGCGGCAACCCAACCAGCGCATGCAGCTGGCCCAGCTCGAGCGTATCCAGATCACGCAGCACCCGCCACTGCCCGTGACCGCCGCGTTCGATCACCCGCGGGACGGCGAGCAGTCCGAGCAAGTGCTGCAGCAGGTCGTCGTCGAGCATGGGTTCGAGCGTGAGCAGGCGTTCGCTGTGCAGCCCGCGCGCGCGCGCATCGGCGTGCGCGAGGCGACCGAGCAGGCGCAGCAACGCGTAGAACTCGAAGCCGGGCGAGTGCTTTTGTGGCAGTGGACGGTGGCGGAACGCCGGCAACGCCGCGGTGAAGCTCGCGCCCAGCAACACCACCAGCCACGCCACCCAGATCCACAGCACGAAGATCGGCGCCACCGCCACCGCTCCGTAGATCTGCCGATACGATGCGTGCGCGAGATAGACCGCAATCACGAACTTGGACGCCTCGAACAGCGCCGCGGCCAACAACCCGCCGGCCAGCGCGTGCAACAGGCGCACGCTGCGGTTGGGCACCACGACGTACGCGGCGGCGAAGGCGATCCACTCGAGCATGCCCGGCAGCAGGTGCAAGCCCGAATGCACGCCCGCCGCCTGCTCGGCGGTGGCCACCAGCGGCAGCGAAACCACATACGACGAGATCGCCAGGATGATCAGTCCCAACAGCGGGCCGAACACCAGCGCCGCGCAGTAGACGAGGAACCGCGCCCATGCCCGGCGTGGTGTCGCCACCCGCCAGATGCGGTTGAACACGTCCTCGATGCTGGCCATCGTCAGCAAGGCGGTGACCAGCAAGCCGGCCGCGCCCCAACCGGTCAGGCTGCGGGCGCTGTGCGCGAACGTGCGCACGTCGTCGGCGATACTCGCCGCCGCGCCTGGCACGAAGTGCCGGAACAAGAAGGCGGTGAGCGCGTCGCCGCCGTGCGCGTACACCGGGAACATTGCCGCCACGCCCAGCAGCGTGGCCGTCAGCGGCACCAGCGCCACCACCGATGTGTAGCTGAGCGCGCTGGCGGTTTCCAGGCAACGGTCGTCGAGAAACCGCCGCCACAGAAAGCGCGCGAACGCGCCGAGGCGTTCGGGGTCTACGGAGGGCATCCAGCGATGGGTGGGTGGCTGCACGCGGCAAGGATAGCCGATGGCAGGCCGAGCCTTTGTTTGAAACGTACACATCGAGGCGCGCGAGACGCGATCGAGGCGGCGTCTCGGAATCCCCGTTCGTGGTGAGCAGCCGTCGATGCGTGCGCAGTGCGAGGCAGACGGCGTCTCGAAATCCCCGTTCGTGGTGAGGAGGATCGGGCGAGAACGAAGTTCGAGCCGATCCGTCTCGAAATCCCCGTTCATGGTGAGGAGGATCGGTCGAGAACGAAGTTCGAGCCGATCCGTCTCGAACCACGCCCCTCCTGCACGACACAGAACCAAACCCTGGTTCGATCGCGGCCGCGGCCCGCATGAAGCTCGTGTCTCGATCCGCGCCTGCCCACGAACGGCAGTTTGAAGATTTCGACCCGGTTGAAGCCCGGGGCAGCGTGCGCACTTGTCCGCGAATGATCGAGCTCGAAACCAAAGCATGCGCGATGACATTGCAGGCATTCGGAAGCCGTCGATGCCCTGTTACTCTTGCGCCTCCCGGAGGCGACGCATGGCGGACATCCTGATCGTTTACTACAGCCGTGGCGGCGCGGTGGCGGCGCTGGCGCGGCAGATCGCGCGCGGCATCGAAGAAGTCGCCGGCATGGTGGCACGCCTGCGCACGGTGCCGCCGGTGGCGCCGGTCACGCAAGTCGCCGCGCCGGCGGTGCCCGAGCAAGGCGCGCCTTATGTGGAACCTCGTGACCTGGAAGAATGCGCCGGCGTGATCCTTGGCAGTCCCACCCGCTTTGGCAACATGGCCGCGCCGGTGAAACACTTCCTCGATGGCCTCGGCGCGCAGTGGGCCTCGGGTACGCTGGTGGACAAACCGGCCGCAGTGTTCACCTCCACCGCCACGATGCATGGCGGGCAGGAATCGACCCTGCTGTCGATGCTGATCCCGCTGTTGCACCACGGCATGTTGCCGGTGGGCATTCCGTTCACCGAAGGCGCACTGACGGCCACCACCACCGGCGGCACGCCTTACGGCGCCAGCCACGTCGCCGGAGCGGCTGACGACCGCCCGCTGAGCGATGACGAAAAGACGCTGGCGCGGGCGCTGGGCCGGCGCGTGGCGCGGATCGCCGCCAAGCTGGAAGGGTCGTGAGTTCGCGCGCGCTGGCCATCGCCGCCACGCTGGCGCTGTTGCTGTTGCAGTGGCGCTGGCATGCGCAACTGGCGCCCCCGGCCGCGGTCGCGCCGTGGGCTTTGGCGACGTTCTACAGTCTGCCGTTGCTGCCGTGTCTGTGGCTGGCCCTGCGCCGCAATGCCAACGCACCGCTGGCCGGGGCCATCGCCGCGCTGTTGTATTTCTGCCACGGCGTGATGTTCGCGATGGGCGCGCCGCCGTTGCGCGGGCCGGCCCTGATCGAAATCGCCTTGAGTCTGATCGTGGTGTTCGCGGCCAGTTGGAACGGCTTGCGGGCACGTTTTCTACGACGGTGATCGCTTGCCGGTGCCGCGTATCGATGCGCGGGCAGGGGCCCTCAGCGAATCGGATCGTCGGGCGCCGGGGCAGCGTGTCGGCGCACCCCGTCGATCCGCACCCAATCGTCTTGCCGGGTCACCGCCAGATCGTCGAACCACGCGCCGTAGCGCGCCAGCAGCTCGTCCTGCTGGCCATCGAGGATACCCGACAACGCCAGCAAACCGCCCGGGCGCACGCGGGCGGCGATCGACTCGGCCAACTCGACCAGCGCGCTGGCCAGAATGTTGGCCAGCACGATGTCGTAGCGCGCGTCGGGTGCGGCGATGGGCGTGAACACCGACAGCCGCTCGGCGACCTCGTTGCGCTGCGCATTGTCGGCGCTGGCCAGCAGCGCCTGCGGGTCGTTGTCGATGCCATCGGCGTGTGCCGCGCCCAACTTCAGCGCCGCGATGGCGAGGATCCCCGAACCGCAGCCGACATCGAGCACGGTTTTTTCTTGCACGATGCCGCGCGCGGCCAGCGACTCCAGCCATTGCAGGCACAACGCGGTGGTCGCATGCGTGCCCGAGCCAAACGCCAAGCCCGGATCGAGGCGCACGAGGGTCGCCGCAGCGCCTTGCGCCACCGCATCGGGCGGAATTTCCGCATTCCACGGCACGATCCACAGCGACGGCCCGAAACGCAGCGGCGGGTAGTCGTCCATCCACGCCCGCACCCAATCCTGATCGGGAACCTGCCGAAACTGCGCCGATGCCAGATCGGCCTCGGGCACCAGCACCTCCAGCGCATACAGCAGGCCATCGGCATCGGCGTCGTCGGCAAACAGCGCGGTCAGTTGCAGCGCCTGCCACAACGGCATCGCGCCCACGCCCGGTTCCAGGATTGCGTGCTCGTCGGGCGTTTGCGCATCGGCGTCCATGAAGGTGACCGCCAGCGCGCCCAGCTCGTCGAGCGCGGCCTCGATGCGCGGATGCTCGCGCTGCGTGCTGCGCAGGGTGAGTTCGAGAAAGGGCATCAGAGTTTGGGTATGCGGATCGTCTTGCTGATCATCAGTGAACCCGACAGTACGAATGCCAGCACCAGCGGATGCAGCTTCAGCGATCCAATCGGAATCGTGCCGAACCAGATCGCCTCGCCGATGCGGCCCTGCCATGCCGCTACGCCGAGCGCGAGCACCAGCAGCACGCTGGACGGGATCGGCGTGCCCTCGAAGTATTTCACCTTGCCCGCGGCATTGGCCGAGAGCGCGTCGGCGGTGATGTTGTAGCGCGCCAGTCGGCTCACCCCGCAGGCGACGAAGTAGATCAGCGCCGCGCAGTCCAGATGGCTGTCCAATCCGCAGGCATAGCCCATCGCTGCCGGGGCGACGCCGAACGAGATCGCATCGGCCAATGAATCCAGTTCGCGCCCGAGCGCCGACTGCTTTTGCCGCCAGCGCGCCACCCGCCCGTCGAGCACGTCGAACACCAGCGCCAGCGGGATCAGCCATGCGGCGTGGAACACGCCCTGCGGGTTCTTTCCGGCCAGATGCCCCATCAACGCCAGCACCGCGCCCATGCCGCAGGCGGCGTTGCCGATGGTGAACCAGTCCGCGAGGTGGAAGCCGCGGATCATCGAAAAGTGCGGTGGGCGGTCGGCGGTCATGGCGGGTGATTATCGCTTGGCCGGCGCTGAAACCAATCGATCGCATGCGCAGGCAACGTGCTTGGGCAGTCGCCGCCAAAGATGTGGTTCGACACGGACCATCTCGAACTGCGTTCTCGACCGGTCCGGCTCACCACGAACGGATTCGGCGGCCGGAAGCGCGTCGCTCGCGCGGTACGCACCCGCGCACAGGCGTGCAGGATCGGGTGATGTCCGCGATGCGACACATCATGGGGCTGATCGCATCCGTCGGATCACCCCAAGCCCATCCCCTTGTCCTTGCGCTCGGCCAGCCGCTTTTCTAAGTAGTGGATGTTCTGTCCGCCGGCCTGAAAACCGCCGTCGGCCATGATGCGTTGTTGCAAGGGGATATTGGTCTTGATGCCTTCCACCACCGTCTCGGACAGGGCGATGCGCATGCGTGCCAGCGCGGTGGCGCGGTCGCGGCCATGCACGATGAGTTTGCCGATCATCGAGTCGTAGTTGGATGGAATTTTGTAGCCGTCGTACACGTGGGTGTCGATGCGCACGCCGGGGCCGCCGGGCGCCTCGAAGCGCTTGACCAGACCGGGGCAGGGCATGAAGGTGTCCGGGTCCTCGGCGTTGATGCGGCACTCGATGGCGTGACCGTCGAGCACGATGTCGTCCTGCGTGAGCGACAGCTTGCCGCCGGCAGCGATCAGCAACTGCTCGCGCACCAAGTCCACGCCGGTGATGAGCTCGGTCACCGGGTGTTCGACCTGGATGCGCGTGTTCATCTCGATGAAATAGAAACGCCCGTCCTCGTAGAGAAACTCGAAGGTGCCCGCACCGCGGTAACCGATGCGAATGCACGCGGCCACGCACACGCCGCCGATCTGCGCGCGCTGTTCGGCGCTGATGCCCGGTGCCGGGGCTTCCTCGACCACTTTCTGGTGGCGGCGCTGCATCGAACAATCGCGTTCGCCCAGATGGATGGCGTTGCCCTGGCCGTCGGCGAGCACCTGGATTTCCACGTGGCGTGGATTTTCCAGATACTTTTCCATGTACACCTGCGGGTTGCCGAACGCGGCCTTGGCCTCGGCCTGAGTGGTGGCGATGGCGTTGATCAGCGCCGCCTCGGTGTGCACCACGCGCATGCCGCGCCCGCCGCCGCCGCCGGAGGCCTTGATGATGACCGGGTAACCGATTTCGCGCGCGATCTTCGCGTTCTGTGTCGCGTCGTCGCTGAGCGGCCCGCCCGATCCGGGCACGCAGGGCACGCCGGCGGCCTTCATCGCGCGGATCGCTTCCACCTTGTCGCCCATCATGCGGATGGTTTCGGCGCGCGGGCCGATGAAGATGAAACCGGATTGCTCGACGCGCTCGGCGAAGTCGGCGTTCTCGGACAAAAATCCGTAGCCGGGATGGATCGCCTGCGCGTCGGTGACCTCGGCCGCGGCGATCAGCGCCGGGATGTTGAGGTAGCTGTCGGCCGGTGCCGGCGGGCCGATGCACACCGACTCGTCGGCCATGCCGACGTGCTTGAGGTTGCGGTCCACCGTGGAGTGCGCGGCGACCGTGCGGATGCCCAGCGTGTGGCAGGCGCGCAGGATGCGCAACGCGATTTCGCCGCGGTTGGCGATGACGACTTTGTCTAGCATAGGGAAGTGAATCGTGAATCGTGAATCGTGAATGGTTCAAGGCCGGGCATCGGCAGCTCCGCGTCTTTCGAGGGCGTGGATGAGCGCAGTCAGCTTTGCGAACAGTGAGTCGACTTGCTCGGCGATGGCTGGGTCTGTCGCGGCATAAAGCAGCCGGATCGCGATTTGCAGTTGGGTATCGAGTTCGGAAAGCGAGCCGCGGGCAATGGCGAGAAAGCGAAGTAGTTCGGGTGTTGAGCGTCGCGCTGCGCCTTCTGCGATGTTCGATGGAATGCTGACCGCTGATCGCCTGATTTGTGAGGTCAAACCGAAGCGTTCGCTGTCCGGGAATCGAGATGAGCAGGCGTAGATCGATTCCACCAGTGCCATGGCTTCCCGCCAGACATCCAGTTCCTCGTGTGGCCGCTTTTTCGATTCACTATTCACGATTCACCATTCACGCCTGTCACCCAATCACAAACAACGGCTCGTCGAACTCGATCGGCTGGCCGGAGCTGGCCAGGATCGCCTTCACCGTGCCCGAGACGTCGGCCTCGATCGGGTTGAACATCTTCATCGCCTCGATGATGGCCAGGGTCTCGCCGGCTTTCACCGTCTGCCCGACTTTCACGAACGCCGGCGATTCGGGATTGGGCGAGGCGTAGAACGTGCCGACCATCGGCGAGCGCAGCACGTGGCCTTCGGGCAGTTCGCGCCCGCCCTTGCCCAGATGCGCCAGATCGGCGTGTGCAGGGGCCGGTGGCGCCGGATGCGGGGCGGCTGCGGGAACTGCCGTCGCAGCGGCGACCGGAACCGTCGCAGGCGCGGCGGCATAGGTCGGCACCGGCACGCCGCCCTTGGGCATGCGCGAGAGGCGGACGGATTCCTCGCCTTCCTTGATTTCGATTTCCGCGAGGTTGGATTCGTCGAGCAGGTCGATCAGTTTCTTGATTTTGCGAAGATCCATGACATGAGCCTCTGGCTTGTCTGCTTCCCCCGCGTGCGGGGGAAGGTCGGGATGGGGCGGAGGTCGGTTTTTCAGGATGTGCCGAGCCGTGCCAAGGCTGCTTCCAGCGCATAGCGGTAACCGTGCGCGCCGAACCCGGCGATCACGGCCACCGCCAGATCGCTGAAATACGACTGCCGGCGGAACGGTTCGCGGGCGTGCGGGTTGGACAGGTGCACTTCGATGAAGCCGATGTGCACGGCGGCCAGCGCGTCGCGCAGGGCCACCGAGGTGTGGGTGAAGGCGGCCGGGTTGATCAGGATGAAGGCCGTGCCGTCGCCGGCGGCGGCCTGCACGCGCCCGACCAGTTCGTGCTCGGCGTTGGACTGGAAGACCTCCAGTGCGTGCCCGGCCGCTTGCGCGCGGGTGGCGAGATCGGCGTCGATCTGCGCCAGCGTGGTGCGCCCGTAGATCTCCGGCTCGCGGCTGCCGAGCAGGTTGAGGTTGGGGCCGTGCAGGACGAGGATCTTCGCCATCCGTGGGAATCGTGCCGCGTCATCGGAAGGCGCGCAGTGTCGCCCGTCGCGGCGGACATGTCCAGCCAATCGCGCCGGATTGCGCGAAGTTCACGGAAATTGAATGAATGTTCTGCGCTGACTGGAGCGAATGCTCAGTTTCCCGAAGCCACCCAGCGCTGCAAGGATTGCTGGTCGGGAAAGGCCCCGAGGCGGGAGCGCAGCAACTTGCCGTCGGCGTCCAGCAGGACCGAAAACGGCAGGATGCCCAGCGGGTTGCCCAACCGCGTGGCGGAATGGCCGTTGGCGTCGTCGAGCAGGGTGGGATAGGAAATCGGCGACGTTCGCAGGAAATCCCGGATCGGTGCGGCGTCGTCCTCGGCGATGCCGACCACCACCACGCCGGTTCCGCCCTGTGCCCGGGCGAAGGCGTCCAACAGCGGCATCTCGTCCCGGCACGGCCCGCACCAGCTCGCCCAGAGGTTGACCAGCACGCGCCGACCGCTCGGCAGCGCCTGCGGCTTGCCGTCCAGATCGGTCAGCGACAGCGGCCCGACCGCTTGCCCGACGCCAGTCATGGCGACGCCGTTGACGGTCTTCACGCCCGCAGGGGCCGTGCTGGGCGCCGGAAGGTGCAACCAGCGGCCGACCGTCGAGTTCGCCAGCCACACGCGCTGTGCCGGCCCGGCGGCGAGCAGCCAGCCGCCTGCCGCCCCGAGCAGCGCAACCGCGAGCGTGGCGAGGATGTGCGCCGGCTTCATCGCGATGCGCGCGCCAGTGCGCCGTCGACGATGGCTTGGGTGAGGATGTTCGGCAGCACTTCGCCGTCGCCGCCGCCGCGCGGATACACCACGTACAGCGGGATGCCGACCGCGTGGTGCTCGCCGAGGAAGGCGGTGATCGGCGCATCGACATTGGTGTAATCCCCCACCATGTACACCGCGCCGGCGGTGCGCAGGGCCGCAGCAAACGCGGGTCGCGCCAGCACGGCGCGCTCGTTGGCCTTGCAGGTGATGCACCAGTCGGCGGTGATATCGACGAACACGACCTGGCCGTTTGCGCGCAGTTCGGCGAGTTTCGACGCTGAATAGGGCACGATCCCGGCCTGCGACGGAGCGGTCGCCGGCGTCGGCAAACGGTTCAGGGCGGGCAGGGGCATGATCGCCAGCAGCACCGCGACCACCGCGAAACCGCGCACGAGGTGCTGCCGCTTGGCATAGCGGCCGCGCTCCCACAGCCACAGCCCGAGCGCCAGCGCCACCGCGCCGGCCAGCGCGTACAGCACCCCTTGCGCGCCACGCTGGCTGGCCAGCACCGATATCAGCCAAGCGGCGGTGAGATACATCGGGAAGGCGAGCAATTGCTTGAGCGTTTCCATCCACGCGCCGGGTTTGGGCAGGCGCGATGCCAGTGCGGGTACGAGGCCGATCAGCAAGAACGGCAGCGCCAGGCCGATGCCGAGCGCGACGAACACCGCCATCGCCAGCGTTGCCGGTGCGGCGAACGCGAACGCCAGCGCGCCGCCCATGAACGGCGCGGTGCACGGACTGGCGACCACCACCGCCAGCACGCCGGTGAAAAAGTCGCCGGCGTGGCCGTATGTTTCCGTCAACTTCTGGCCGACACCGGCCAATCCAGCGCCGAGCTGCACCACCCCCGACAGCGCCAGCCCGACCGTGAGCATCACGTAGGCCAGTCCGGCCACCACCAGCGGTTGCTGCAACTGGAAACCCCAGCCCAGCGCCGATCCGGCCTGCCGCAGGCCGATCACCACCCCGCCCAGCGCGGCGAACGCGAGCACCACCCCGGCGGTGTACCACAACGCATGTCCGCGCGCGCGCGCGCGGCTTTCGCCGGATTGCACCAACGACAGCGCCTTGAGCGAGAGCACCGGCAACACGCAGGGCATCAGGTTGAGGATCAACCCGCCGCCGAGCGCCAGCAGCAGGGCCAGCCAGATCGAGGTGGACGATGGCAGTTCGCGCGGCGCGGCACCGGGCGGGATCGGTTGCATCGTGCTGACCGTGCCGCCGGCGGGCAGTGCCAACGCCACGCTGCGCTGCATCGGCGGGTAGCAGATGCCGTTGTCCTGACAACCCTGAAAGTTGGCGGTGACGGTCAGCGATTGCGCGTCGGCGGTTTGCCGCAGCAGCGGCAGCGGCACCTCGACCGGATCGAAATACACCGCCACGTCGCCGAAGTGTTCATCGTGGTAAGCCTTGGCGGCTGGCCATTGCAGTGGGCCGGGCAGGACGAGGGAGTTGCCGCCGGCGGTGCTGACCGTGGTCTTGTCGCGATACAGGTAATAGCCCTTGGCCGGGGTGAAACGCAGCAGCAGGCGGTTGGGCGTATCGACGATGGCCTCGAAGCCGAACGCTTGTTCAGGCGGCAGCGCGGCGGCATCGGTGGCGCCCGATGATGGGTCGTGCGCGCCGGCCAGTGCCCGCAGCGACACAGCGGCGGTGGCCGTGCCGTCGATTTTCGCCACCGCACCGGCCAGATCCGTCTTCGTCTGCGCTTGCGCGACCGGCCCGGCCGCTACCGCGGGCAGGGCCACGCGCAGGTTGCGCTTCTGCGGCGGGTAGCAGACCCCGGCATCGGCGCAGCCTTGGTACTTGATCGCCAGATCGACGAACTGCGCGCTGGCCGCCGGCGTGCCGGTGAGGGTGGCGACCACGCGGTCGTGGTAGATCTGCACGTCCCCGAAGAACGGGTCGTGCTTGCGGATGCCTTCGGGCAGTTGCAGGCTGGCCTGTGCGAATGCGGCGTCGGGAACCGCGCCCATGCGCTCGCGGTACAGGTAATAGCCCTTGGCGATCTGCCAGTCGATTTCGACATGGCTGCGGTCGCTGGCGTGCGCGCTCAGCACGAACGCCTGATCGACCGGCAGCAGGTCGGCCTCGTTCACCGCGCGCGCCGGCGGGGTGGCGATCATGCCGGTCAGCGCCAGCAGCAACACGACCGTCATTTGCCAAATGCAGTGGCCGCGATTCATGGCGATGCGGATCCGTCGGTGGTTTCGGATTCGATCCAGCGCAGGTATTGCGCTAGTCCGGTGGTGGACTGGAATCCGAGAATTTCCGGCACGCGGTACGGGTGCAGCGTCACGATCCGATCCTTGAGTTGTTCGAACAGCGCCGGCGTGGTCTTGGCCAGCAGCAACACTTCCTCGGCCTGCTCGACCCGCCCTTCCCAGCGGTACACCGACCGCAATCCGGGCAGGATGTTCACGCACGCGGCCAGCCGCGCCTGCACCAGCGCGGTGGCGATGGCTTGCGCGCTCGCGGCGTCGGGACAGGTGCACAGAACCAGCAGGGCGGTCATCGGCTGAGTCGGGCAGAGGCAACCTCGCAGCGTAATGGTCGCGCCGTCGGCTGTCATGTGGCCGGTATGGCGCGCGCCCGATGCGACCGCCCCATCGGCTGCGCGGTGGTGATTGGCCGGTCGGCGGGCTGCCCGCACCGCGATTTCCCTTGGGTAGTGGCCAGCCCCTTGAAATTCGCCTGCCGGTCTCCCACATCGGGGGCGTTGCCTTTGCAAGGCCACCGTCCGCGCGTATCATTGGCACTCAACGAGGCCGAGTGCTAACAATCGTGCTGGAGTCGTTGATTATCAATGATTTGTAGCATCGCCCCGTTCATCCCCTCCGTTCAACCGCATGAGGTCACCCATGAAGCTGCACCCGTTGTTCGACCGCGTCGTCATCAAGCGCATGGAAGAAGAGAAGCTGTCCGCCGGCGGCATCGTCATCCCCGATTCGGCTACCGAAAAGCCCATCAAGGGTGAAGTCGTCGCCGTCGGCCCCGGCAAGACCCTGGACAACGGCCACCACCGCGCCCCGAGCGTGAAGGCCGGCGACAAGGTGCTGTTCGGCAAGTATTCCGGCACCGAGGTCAAGCTCGACGGCGTCGAGTACCTGGTGGTGAAGGAAGACGACATCTTTGCGGTTCTCGGCTGATAGCCGAGCGTGAATCGTGAGTGGTGAATCGTGAATCGTGAGAAGCGCACAGCGCCTTTCCGGTTTGACGAAGAGCTTTCACGGTTCCAACTCCTGCTTCCAACCATTCACGTTTCACAATTCACTATTCACGGAGCTCCAAAATGGCAGCCAAAGAAGTTCGTTTCGGTGAAGACGCCCGCAGCCGCATGGTCAAGGGCGTGAACGTCCTGGCCAATGCGGTCAAGGTCACCCTGGGCCCGAAGGGCCGCAACGTCGTGCTCGAGAAGAGCTACGGCGCCCCGACGATCACCAAGGACGGCGTGTCCGTCGCCAAGGAGATCGAGCTTTCCGACAAGTTCGAGAACATGGGCGCGCAGATGGTCAAGGAAGTGGCTTCCAAGACCTCCGACGCCGCCGGCGACGGCACCACCACCGCCACCGTGCTGGCGCAGGCGATGATCCGCGAGGGCATGAAGGCGGTCGCCGCCGGCATGAACCCGATGGACCTCAAGCGCGGCATCGACAAGGCCGTGGCCGGCGCGGTCGAGCAGCTCAAGGCGATGTCCAAGCCGTGCAGCACCTCGAAGGAAATCGCCCAGGTCGGCGCGATCTCGGCCAACTCCGACCATCACATCGGCGAGCTGATCGCCAAGGCGATGGACAAGGTCGGCAAGGAAGGCGTGATCACGGTCGAAGACGGCTCGGGTCTGGACAATGAACTCGACGTGGTCGAGGGCATGCAGTTCGACCGCGGCTACCTCAGCCCGTATTTCATCAACAACCAGCAGTCGATGTCGGCTGAACTGGAAGACCCGTTCATCCTGCTGCACGACAAGAAGATCTCCAACGTGCGCGAGCTGCTGCCCGTGCTCGAGGGCGTGGCCAAGGCCGGCAAGCCGTTGCTGATCGTGGCCGAGGAAGTGGAAGGCGAGGCGCTGGCGACGCTGGTGGTCAACACCATCCGCGGCATCGTCAAGGTGTGCGCGGTCAAGGCCCCGGGCTTCGGCGATCGTCGCAAGGCGATGCTCGAAGACATGGCCATCCTCACCGGCGGCACGGTGATCTCCGAGGAAGTGGGCCTGCAACTGGAGAAGGCCACGATCAAGGATCTGGGCCGCGCCAAGAAGATCCAGGTCAGCAAGGAAAACACCACCATCATCGACGGCGCCGGCGCGGCCGATGGCATCCAGGCGCGCATCAAGCAGATCAAGGCGCAGATCGAGGAAACCACCTCCGACTACGACAAGGAAAAGCTGCAAGAGCGCGTGGCCAAGCTGGCCGGCGGCGTTGCCGTCATCAAGGTCGGCGCGGCCACCGAGGTGGAGATGAAGGAGAAGAAGGCGCGCGTGGAAGACGCCCTGCACGCCACCCGTGCGGCGGTCGAGGAAGGCATCGTCCCGGGCGGCGGCGTGGCGCTGGTGCGCGCCCTGCATTCGCTGGGCGAGCTCAAGGGTGCCAACGAAGACCAGCATCACGGCATCGCCATCGCCAAGCGTTCGATGGAAGCCCCGCTGCGCGAGATCGTCGCCAACTGCGGCGAGGAGCCCTCGGTCATTCTCAACAAGGTTGCCGACGGCAAGGGCAGCTTCGGCTACAACGCCGCCACCGGCCACTTTGGTGACATGATCGAGATGGGCATCCTCGACCCGACCAAGGTCACCCGTTCGGCGTTGCAGAACGCGGCATCGATCGCCGGCCTGATGATCACCACCGAGGCGATGGTGGGTGAGCTGCCGAAGAAGGAAGAAGCCCACGCCGGCCACGGCGGCGGCGGTGGCGGCATGGGTGGCATGGGCGGGATGGATTTCTGATCCGCGCCAGGTCCGCTTCAGACCGTTCCCTCCCTTTCGCGCAGCGAAGGGGAGGGTTGGGGTGGGGTTGCCGTCATGCCCTTTGCGAAAAACAAGAACCTCGCAGCGATGCGGGGTTTTTTGTTTTGGCCGTGATTGCCGCAGGCTGCTACGTGTTACGAGCGCAGGGAATACATCTCATGGCGCAGCCTTCGGCGCTTCGGCCTGATTCCACATTTCCTGCCGCACGCGCCAGCGGCCATCCTCGCCGCGATGCAGGACGAACAGCATCTTGCCGCGCCCGTCGAATGCAGGCCGGCCGTCGGCGAATACCACCACCTGATGCTCGGTACACCATTCCGAAGCGAGGTCGCCGGAGACGTGGATGTCGAAACACTGTTGTTCGTAGGATTGCATGTGCGCGCCGTGCAGTGCGTCGGTTACCTGGTCGAAAAAATGCGCGATGGCCGGTTTGCCGATGATCGGTGGCGTGGATGGCAGCAGGCTGACGCCATCGTCGTCCCACAACGCCAGCGTGGCGGCGTTGTCCATGCTGCGGGTGGCTTGTTCGAGCGCGCGATTGAAGACGTCGATACCGGCGGTTGCAGTCCGGTCGATGGCGGCAGTCGTCGTGGCCATTGGCGAAGCAACCGCGTTCATCGACAGCATCAGCATCGATGCAAAAATCGTCACGCGCATGGATCGTCTCCTTCCGCGCCCGAAGGAGCGCCCTGCGCCGGATTATCGGCTTGGCGGAGCCCCGCCGCGACATGCCGCGGGACATCGCGCCGCCGCGACTTTGCACACGTCGCATCTGACCACCCGCGCAGGATGGGTAAAATGCCGCCCTTCCGACAAGCCCCATGCGTGATCGATGCTCCTGCCCGCGCGTTGTTTCATTACTGTCATCGCACTGCTTCCCGTGCCCGCCTTCGCCTGCGCCAGTTGCGGTTGCACGTTGAGCACCGATGCCGCCGCCGGCTATTCCTCGCAGCCCGGTTGGCGGGTCAACCTGGACTACAGCTTCATCGACCAGTCGCAGTTGCGTCACGGCGGCAGCAGTGCCACGCCCGATCAGGTGGTGAACCAGCCCGCTGATCCTGCTGCCGGCGGCGGGGAGATCGAGCGCGACACCCTCAACCGCTATCTGAGTCTCGCCGTCGCCTATCGGCCGAATGCGGATTGGGCTTTCACCGCGATCGTTCCGTGGATCGCACGTAATCACACCACGTTCGGTACTCAGGACGCGCCATTCACGACCGCGCAGATCGCGCCCGACCAGATCAGTGGCGTGGCCTTGTCGGGCATCGGCGACATCAAGCTGCTGGCGAGCTGGCAGGGGCTGTTGCCCACGCACAACCTTGGTTTGCAGTTCGGACTGAAGCTGCCGACCGGCCAGTACGGCGGGCAAGACGTAAACACCGGCGCATTCGTTGGTCATCCGGCGCGCTTTCAGACCGGCCCGCAGACCGGTTCTGCGCTGGACACCAGCCTGCAAGCCGGCAACGGCAGTACCGATGCGATCGTCGGTGCGTACTGGTATCAGGCGGTGAGCCAGGATTTCGACGCCTATGCCAACGTGCAATACCAGGCCGCCATCATGCATGCACTCGACCGGCCCGGCGCGGATTTCCGCCCCGGCAACCAGCTCGGCCTGACCGCGGGCCTGCGCTACGAGGCGAACCCGACGTGGGTGCCGCAGGTGCAGGTCAACCTGCTGCGCAAAAGTCGCGATCAGGGTGCGCTGGCCGATGCGTTCGACAGCGCCGGCACCGTGGCCTATCTAAGCCCCGGCCTCACCGTCAGCCTGAAGGACACGCTGCAACTGTACGGCTTCGTGCAGGTGCCCGTGTTCAGCCGCTTGCAGGGTTATCAGTTGTTCCCGCACTGGACGGCCACCGTCGGGGTCAGCGCGGGGTTTTGATCGGCTCGGCAGGCTCGCGCAGCAGCGGCGGCAGTTCGCGATCCAGCGCGGCGGCATCCAGCGTAGGTGATGCCTTGAAACCGTCACGGCGCAATACGCCGTGGCGGTCGATCACGAACGTCAGCGGTACCCGCCAGATGCGCCCGTACGCGCGGGCTTGAGTGTCTTCCAGCAACGCCGCCGCGAACGCAAACGGGGCCATCACGGCCTTCACCTTGGGCAGGTCGTCGTGGGTGTCCAGGGTGATCGCGATGACGTCCAGTCCCTCGTCGCGGTGCGCGCGGTAGAAGGCATCCAGCGCAGGCATTTCGATTCGGCACGGCTCGCACCACGTCGCCCAGAAATGCACCACCACCACTTTGCCGTGTTCGGCGGACAGGTCGAAACGACTGCCGTCCAGCGTCGTCGCGACGACCTCCGGCGCAGAAGCGCCCACGACCGGCCCTTTCGTGAACGCAAGGGCGGGCAGCAGGAAGGCGAGTACGGCAATCAGGGTGCGCATGCATCTGCCGCAGGTGGGATTTGCATTTTAGCGTGCATGGGGCCACGACCGCCTGCCTTCAGATCGCTCACGCTCGTCAGTCAGGAACCTGACGCGCGGTCACCTGCGCCACCACATCGTGGCTGACCGTCACCCCGTACAACTCCAACAGCGCCCCCTCGATGTCGCGCGTGCTCATCCCGCGTGCGTACAACGCCAGTATCTTGTCCTCGAAGTCCCCCAGCCGCGTCTGCCGCTTCTTCACCAACTGCGGCTCGAACGTCCCCGCACGGTCACGCGGGGTGTTCACCTCGACCGTCCCGAACGTGCCCTTCACGCGCTTGGGCATGCTCCCGTTGCGTGCGTTCGCTCGCCGACCCGGACTCGACTTGTCGTGCCGCGCGTAACCCAGGTGCGCGTCCAGCTCCGCATTCAGACCCCGATCCAGCACCCGCTGCAGCATCTGCGTGTACAGCCCGGCCACGTCCTCGGGCGTCTTGCAGTCCGCCGTCAGCCCTTCCAGCATCGCATCATCCAGCTTGATCGCCATCGTCTGCTCCTTCGCGGCCTCCGCCGCATTGTCCATCAGGGAGCAGTTACACAGTCGGGATTACGGACTCGAACCGGGTTCTGTCCATCGCCTACTTCGACCGCCTAGGCGGTCCTCGACTCTCATGACCTCAACTTCTCGGACCGCCCGGTGCGGATCCGCATGCCGGGTGGTGTGGGAGGGGCTCGATCAGATTTCCTGACCGCCCCTATCACGATTGCGGCGCGCCGGACGGATCGATGCGGCGATGTTCGACGTACAATCCCTGCTCGGAAAAGACGGACACGGCAATGAAGCTCGGATCACTCAAGCAAGGCGGTCGCGATGGGCGAGGTGGGGCTTTCGACGGATGCCTTGAATGGCATCCGGCGCCAACGAGCGCCCGCGTCGTGGTGCGCGGGCCGAAAGGAGAATCGCAATGAAGCTGGGCAGCTTGAAAGAAGGTGGTCGCGATGGAACGCTGGTGATCGTATCCCGCGACCTCACCCGCGCGGTGCGCGCCACCGGCATCGCCGACACGTTGCAACGCGCGCTGGAGGATTGGTCGAACGCCGCGCCACGCCTGAACGCACTGTCCGAACAACTCAACGCAGGCTGCGCGCCCGGCGCATTCGATCTGGACATGACCGCGCTGGCCGCGCCGCTGCCGCGCGCGTACGAGTTCGTCGACGGCAGCGCCTACCTGCCGCACGTCGAGCGCGTGCGCCGCGCGCGCGGGGCCGAGGTGCCGGCCAGTTTCTACAGCGACCCGCTGATGTATCAGGCGGTCAGTGCCGGTTTCTACGGCCCGCGCGATGCGGTGGTCGTCCCGGATGCGGCGTATGGCATCGACCTGGAAGCCGAGGTGGTGGTAGTCACCGACGACGTGCCGATGGCCGCCACCCCGGCGCAGGCCGCCGCGCACATCCAGTTGATCGGGCTGGTGAACGACGTGTCCTTGCGCAATCTCATCCCGCCGGAACTGGCCAAGGGTTTCGGCTTCCTGCAATCCAAGCCGCGTTCGGCGCTGTCGCCGGTGTTTGTCACCCCCGACGAGCTGGGTGATGCGTGGCAGGGCAACAAGGTGCATCTGGCGATGCTCACCCACATCAACGGGCAGTGGTTCGGCGCGCCCGAGGCGGGCGTGGACATGCAGTTCGACTTCGCCCAGTTGGTCGCGCACGCCGCGAAAACCCGGCCGCTATCGGCTGGCACCATCGTCGGCTCGGGTACGGTGGCCAATCAGGATACCGCGCTGGGCGCGTCGTGCTTTGCCGAGCGGCGCACCGTGGAGACGCTGGAAACCGGCGCGCCCAAGACCCCGTTCATGGCCTTCGGCGACACCGTGCGCATCGAGATGCTCGACCGCGACGGGCGCAGCGTGTTCGGCGCGATCGAGCAAGTCATCCGCAAGGCCGGCTGAGGCGCGCTGCCCACCGGCTCTGCGCACGGCGCCCAAGGCGACACCTGAATGCATCAAAATGTGCGCTAGCGCACATTTTTCGCATGGGTCGGTTCGATCGCGCAAAGCCCCTTTTTATTATCGCTGCGGCAAGCTAGCCTGCACCGATGGCGCCGCTTGCGGCGGGGGCCGGATCCGATGACCGAGCAACACCACCACGAGCGGCTGCGGTTGTACAGCTACTGGCGATCGTCCGCCGCGTACCGCGTGCGCATCGCCCTCAACCTCAAGGGTTTGCACTACGAGACCATCCCGGTGCACCTGCTGGACGATGGCGGTCAGCAGCACGCGCTGGAATATCGGGCGGTCAATCCGCAGGCGCTGGTGCCCTCGCTCAAGCATGGGCATCGGATCATCCGGCAGTCGATCGCGATCATCGAGTACCTCGACGAGACCTGGCCGGAGCCGCCGCTGCTGCCGGCCACCGCGCGCGACCGCGCGCGCGCGCGCGCCATCGCGCAGGCCATCGCCTGCGACATCCACCCG
The DNA here is from genome assembly GCA_018241125.1 of Pseudomonadota bacterium. GTDB lineage: Bacteria > Pseudomonadota > Gammaproteobacteria > Xanthomonadales > Xanthomonadaceae > SZAS-103. The sequence goes on from JAFEEL010000024.1 coordinate 28,173, forward strand.
CTCAACAACTTGCGGGTGCTCAAGTATTTCGAAAACGAGTGGAATGTGCCGGCACCCGAACGCGAAGAATGGGTGCGGCACTGGATTCGCGAAGGTTTCGGCGCAGTGGAAAACATGCTCTCCGAGCATCTGTCCACCGGCACGTTCTGCGACGGTGAGCACCCGGGTCTGGCCGATTGCTGCCTGGTGCCGCAGGTGTTCAACGCACGCCGCTTCGGCATTCCGGTCGATGCCTATCCGACCATCCGTCGCATCCACGACGCCTGCATGAAGCTGCCGGCGTTCGATGCGGCGCGCCCGGAGCGCCAGCCGGACGCGCCCAGCCCAGGTTGATCATTGCAAGCCCGCGCTGGGATGTGCGGGCTTTTGCGGATGGAGCGGCGTCAGATACCGCGTCAGTAGCCCTCGCCCTGAGTGATGCCCGGCGAGGTCGGCGCGAACACGTCGGCGTAGGGGTCGTGTTCGCCCTGCGCGCCTTCCGACAGGCGGATCTTCAACGCCAAGCCGTCGCGCGAGTCGGCCTTGCGTAACACTTCCTCCAGTTCGGCCTTGCCATCCTTGTACAGGCGATACAGCGACTGGTCGAAGCTGTGCATGCCCTCTTGCAGGGATTCTTCCATCGCCTGCTTGATCTCGTGCACCTCGCCGCGGCGAATCAAATCGCGGATCAGCGGGGTGTTGATGAGGATCTCGCTGGCCGGGATGCGCCGACCGTCGATGCCGATCACCAGGCGCTGGCTGATGACGGCTTTGAGGTTCAGCGCCAGGTTCATCAGGATGTTCTTGTGCGCCGACTCGGGGAAGAAGTTGAGGATGCGCTCGAGCGTCTGGTCGGCGTTGTTGGAGTGCAGGGTGGCCAGACACAGGTGGCCGGTTTCGGCAAACGCGATCGCCGCTTCCATGGTGGTGGCGTCGAGGATCTCGCCGATCAGGATCAGGTCGGGCGCCTCGCGCATGGCGTTCTTGAGCGCGTTGTGGAACGCGTGGGTGTCCAGCCCCACCTCGCGCTGGTTGACGATGGATTTCTTGTGGCGGTGCAGGAACTCGATCGGGTCTTCGATGGTGAGGATGTGCCCGGACTGGCTCTTGTTGCGGTGGTCGATCATCGCCGCCAGCGTGGTCGATTTGCCCGAGCCGGTCGATCCGACCAGCAGTACCAGGCCGCGCTGTTCGAGCACGATGTCCTTGAGGATCGAAGGCAGCTTGAGATCCTCGACGCTGGGGATCTCGGACTTGATCGCACGGATCACCATGCCCAGCTCGCCGCGCTGTTTGAACACGTTGACGCGGAAGCGCCCGGCCTCGCTGACCGAGATCGCCATGTTCATCTCCAGGTCGCGTTCGAACACCGCCACCTGGGTCTCGTCCATCAGCGAATAGGCGATCTTCTTGACCAGGCCCGGCGGCAGGCCGGTGTTGCCCAGCGCGTACAGCTTGCCTTCGACCTTCATGTTCACCGGCGCGCCGGTGGTCAGGAACAGGTCCGAGGCGTTCTTCTCGGCCATCAACTTGAGGAAGTATTCGATATCCATCGTGAGAGTCCCCGGAAGTTCTGCGGAACGGAAGTCGTTGCAAGGCCGGGCCCGGCTTGTGGACAATGGCCCGGTTGGCGTCCCCGATCCGTGGAGTGCTTATGACACCATCGCGGCGAAAAATCCATCGTACCCTTGTCGCAGCCGGCTTGCTCGTGGCCTTGGCCGGTTGCGCCAGCCTGCCCCCACCGAATCAGGAGTTGGGCGCGGCGCAAGCAGCCGTGGCCGCAGCCGGTCAAGACGGCCAACGCTATGCGGCCGACGAACTGGCCACCGCGCAGCGCGAGTTGAACGAGGCACGCACCGCCATGACGCAGGAAGACTACACCCGCGCCCGCGCCCTGATTGCCGCCGCGCAGGCCGACGCCGATCTGGCCGGTGCCAAGGGCAGGGCGCTGGCCGGGCAGGCGCAAGTGGCCGCCAAGACCCGCGACAACGCCGAACTGCGGCGCCGCCTGCTCGATCAGGAGCCGTTGCCATGAGCCGTATCATGGGCACTCCCCTGCGGCGCGCAGGTGCGCTGCGTCTGGCGTTGGCCGCGCCGCTGCTGGCGCTGATCTTGGCTGCCGCACCGGCCTGCGCCAAGCCGCCGCACGATCCGGAGCTGCAACGCCTGTCGGCGCAACTGGCACAGCTCGATACCGATCCGGAACTGGGCCCGCTGGGTGGCGTGGATCGCCTGAAGGCGCATCAGGCGCTGGCGGCGCTGGCGCAGACCGCGCCGCATTCATCCGAGCGCAAACCGGCCCTGTACATCGCCGAGCGCCGTGTGCAGGCCGCGCAGTTCGCCGCGCAAGCCGATCTGGCGCAAAAGCAGATCGACCAGCTCGATCGTGAGCACGACCGCATCCTGCTCGACGCCAGTCGCCGCGATGCCGACCGCGCGCGCATGGAAAACGAGCGCCTGCGCATGCAGGACAAGGCGCGACAGGAAGAAGCCCAGCGCTCGGCGGACGCCCAGCAGGCGCAGCAGCAACAGCAAGCCAGTCTGGCGGCGGACGAGTCCGATCAGGCGCAGGCGCTGGCGCAGGCGCGCGCCAAGGCCGCCGCGCTGGCGCAGCAGGAAGCGGCCCTGACCGGCGGCAAGGCCGGCGCCACCCCGGCCGCGGGCGGCGCGCGTGGCCCTTCGGTGCTGGTGAGCGGGGCGGCATTCGCCGCCGGCAGTGGCAGCGTGCGCAAGGATCGCGCCGCGCAGGCGCAGGTCCAGGCGGTGGTCGATTTCGTGCGCGCCCATCCGGATGCGGCGATCCGCATCGAAGGGCATACCGATACCAGCGGCGGGCCGCAAAAGAATCTGGCCTTGTCCAGGCAGCGCGCCGAGGCGATCAAGAACTACCTGCGAGCCGCCGGCATCGCCCCGACGCGCATCCAGGTGGTCGGGCTGGGTGCCGAGCAGCCGGTTGCCTCGAACGCCACCGCGGCCGGACGAGCGCGCAACAATCGCGTCGAGGTGATCGCGTTGGGTGGCGGAAATTGATATTTCAATCAACAGCTTGTAATGAAGCCACGGGCCATCTCTGGGCCCGCGTATCGCCGCGGCTGAGACCAGCCACATCGACAAATCAAGCACTTGGCGGGGCACTTGCGGACGCTGGCGTGCAAGAGTAGCTTCCATCTTCCATGCACCCCTTGGTGCATGGAGGATCGGATCTGGCCCATGAGCGCAGTCGATTTTCCGGAGCACCGCAGCGTCTGGAGCATCCAGCTCCGCCATGCGGGTTCCGACGCAAAGGCGGCCCATGCAGCCGCTCCCGATCCGCAAGACGCAACGCCCCGCCGGCCCTCCGTGCGGGGCGTTTGCATTTTCGCCCCCTGACAATCCGCCGCAAGAGGAGGTTTAGCGCCATGTTCGAAAGCCAATCGCGCGATGAGCTGGATACGCTGCTCAAGTCCGACATCGAGTTTCGCCAGCTCTACCATCGCCACCGCGAGCTGGACAAACAGGTGATGGATGCCGAACTGGGCGTCCTGCCGCTCGACGACATCACGCTGGCCCAGATGAAGCGCGAAAAACTGCACGCCAAGGATCGACTCACGCACATGTTCGAGACCAAGCGCGCCCACTGACGGGCGGTACGCGAAAACTACAGGCGGTGGCGGCCATCCTCGTCGGTCGCCACCGCTTTTTTTTACGCGCGCCGCTGCGGCGGCGCATACTGGCGCGCTTGCCGCACACCCTCGACGGGACTTCGCATGAGCCTGCCCCCTTGTTTTGCCAGCACCGCGCACGAGGATGTCGCCCACGCGACCCCGCTGATCGCGCTGGATGCGGCGTCGTTGCCGAAGTACCTCGACGCGCAGCCCGAGCGCGTGCGGCGCTGGATCGCCACCGCCGATTTCAAGGCGCAGGCGCACACCTGTCTGCTGGTGCCCGGCGAGAACGGCGCGCCGTTGGCAGCACTGGCCGGCATCGGCGATGCCTCCGATCCGTTCGCGCTGGCGGCCTGCCCGTTCGGGTTGCCGCCGGGCACTTACGCGCTGGCCAAGCACGGCGTGCCAGGTGCCGGCGTGCGTATCGAACTGGCCGATGCGATCCTCGGCTGGGGTTCGGGCGCGTACCGCTTCGAGCGTTACCGCAAGCCGCAGCGCGCGCCGGCGCGGCTGGTGCTGGAAGACGCCCGCGCCACCAGCTCGGAAGCCTTCGCCATCCTCAAGGCCTGCACGCTGGTGCGCGATCTGGTCAACACCCCGACCCAGGACATGGGCCCGGCCGAACTCGAAGCGGTCGCGCTGCGCTTGGCCAAGGCTTACGGCGGTGAAGTGACGACCACCCTCGGCGACGACCTGCTGAAGGAAAACTTTCCGGTGATCCACGCCGTGGGCCGCGCCAGCCCGCGCGCGCCGCGGCTGATCGTGCTGCGCTGGGGCGACCCGTCGCATCCGCACGTGGTGGTCGCCGGCAAGGGCGTGTGTTTCGACACCGGCGGGCTGGACATCAAAACCGCCGACGGCATGCGCCTGATGAAGAAGGACATGGGCGGCGCGGCGCATGCGCTGGGGCTGGCGCAATTGGTGATGGCCACGAAACTGCCGATCCACCTGAGCGTGCTGATCCCGGCGGTAGAAAACGCCATCGCCGGCGATGCCTTCCGGCCCGGCGACGTGATCGTCTCGCGCGCCGGCATCAGCGTGGAGGTGGACAACACCGATGCCGAAGGCCGGCTGGTGCTGTGCGATGCGCTGGCATTTGCGGCCCAAATGCAACCGGCGCTGCTGCTCGACTTCGCCACCCTCACCGGCGCGGCGCGGGTGGCGCTGGGGCCGGAAATCCCGGCGCTGTTTTGCAACGACGACGTGCTGGCCGCCGATTGCCTGGCCGCATCGGCCAATGCACGCGACCCGATCTGGCGCATGCCGTTGTGGCCGCCGTATGCGGCCTACCTCAAGAGCAACATCGCCGATCTCGCCAACTCCGGCGCCAGCCGCATGGCCGGCGCGATCGTCGCCGGGCTGTACTTGCAACGTTTCGTCCCCGATGGCATCCCGTGGGCGCACCTGGACACCTACGCGTGGAACGACCGCGACCGCCCCGGCCACCCGGCCGGCGGCGAGGCGCTGGGCCTGCGCGCGATGCACGGTTTGCTCAAGGCGCGCTTTGCCGGTCGCGGCTAAAAGCCGCTCCCACACGACGACATCCCGGTGGGAGGGCCGTCCTCGGCCCGATGCGTTCCGCCGTCGCGGCGGGCTTTCACCAGCCGAAGGCTGGTCAAGCCGCTCCCACGCTGCGATATTGCGGTGGGAGAGCCCCTGATCGCCGCCGCTCAGTCGCCGGCGATCCAGTCCACCTGTTCGGCGTCGATGGCGATGGCGTAGATCGGCACGCCCTTGCTGCCGATGTTCTTCAGTTCCACCTGCGCGGCCAGGGTGCCGCCGAGCAACGCGCCCAGCGCGTTGTTCAGGCGCGAGCGGCGGTATTGCACGTCGCCCAGTGACAGGCCACGGCGCAGCGCGTCCTCGCTGCGACCGATGCGGGCGAACTTGCCGCTGGCGCTGCCGCGGTCGGCCAGCGCGCCGCAAAAATCGGCGAACGCCGCGCCCAACGCCTTGCCCTGCGCCTCCAGCAAGGCGCCGGAAAGGTCTGGCTCGTCGTTGCGTTTGCGTTCGAGCAGCCACAGGAAAAACGCCAGCTCGGCATCGCCCAGCGCATCGAGCGCGATGCCGGCGAACTCGAAGTGCATCCGTGCCAGATCCAGCCGCAGCCGCTGCGAGTGCCGGCCCAACTGCGCCTGCGCGATGGCAGCGGCGAAGCTGGTCACCCGATCCAGGAGCTTGGACGGGATGTCGTCGCGCAGGCGGATGAAGGGGATCTCGGCCAGCGTCACCTGCGCCTGACGGGCATCGAGGGTGACCTTGCCGTCGCGGTGGATCGGCAGGCTGTACGGGGTGGGGTAGTAGAAATCGCGGTGACCCTCGAAGCCCTCGCCGACCAGCACGTGCGACAGCCGATCTTGCGCGCGCCCGAACAGCGACAGCGCGTAGCCGGCGTAGTACCCCATGGTCTTGCGCCCACCGGCCATCGACACATGCAAGGCGGTATCGGCGTCGGCGGTGAACCGGCCGATCAGGCGGGCGATCTGGTCGGCGGCGGCCTCGTTGTCGGCCACCGAGCGAATGTCCGCCAGCGGCGCGCCCGCCGCGTCGGTGAGCACGTGGATGTTGGCTTCGCTGAAGATGCCCGGATCGAGCCGGTAGTCGGCGCACAGCGCGTGGAAATGCGCCTGCCCCTGCAGCAGGTTCAAGCGTGCGTGCGCCGCACCGTCGGCAGTGCTCAGGATGTGCACCTGAGTGGGCACGAACGCCGGCTGGCGCGTGCACGCCAGCGCGTACAGCGTCTCGGTGACGATCTGCGGCGACATCCCGCTGACCGCCAGCAGGATGCGCCGCGGGAAGGATTCAGGTGGGCGTTCGGTCATGCGGATTTCCTTGTCGGCGAACGGGAGGCGGGGGCGGTTAACCGGGCTTGTTTGCATCACTTTTTAGCACGTGGTTCGATCGCGGCCTCGGCCCCGATGCAGCCCGGGGCCTCGATCCGCGCCTCACCACGAACGGGGTAGGCCTCGGGCAGCGCCTCACCACGAACGGGTATTTTGCGCAGCCTCCAAGTCACCGTTCGTGGTGCGGAGGATGTGTCGAGATCGCAGATCGAGCACATCCGTCTCGAACCACGCTTGTGCCGGCTGCATTGCATCCCTTTGGGGTACGTGGTTCGATCGCGGCCTCGGCCCCGATGCAGCCC
>JAFEEL010000025.1 GCA_018241125.1 Pseudomonadota bacterium
CAGGGAGCAGGGAGCAGGGAGCAGGGAGCAGGGAGCAGGGAGCAGGGAGCAGGGAGCAGGGAGCAGGGAGCAGGGAGCAGGGAGCAGGGAGCAGGGAGCAGGGAGCAGGGAGCAGGACAGCCAAGGACAGCAGCATCTTTTTCACGCGATCCCGAGTTTCCGCTTCCGGATACCGACGACCGGCTCACGGCCACCGCTCACCGCTCACGGCTCACGGCTCACGGCTACCGGGTGTGCGATAATCAGCGGTCAACTTCATTCGTTGCCCAGCCGGGGTCGGTCATCGGATCGACTTCGGCGTTTGTGCACCCGGCCTGCATGCAGCTCATCCGCAACTTTTCCATCATCGCCCACATCGACCACGGCAAGTCCACGCTGGCCGACCGCATCATCCAGCTCTGTGGAGGTCTGGAGGCGCGCGAAATGGAGGCGCAGGTGCTCGACTCGAACCCGATCGAGCGCGAGCGCGGCATCACCATCAAGGCGCAGTCGGTGTCGCTGCCGTACACCGCGCGCGATGGCAACACCTACCAGCTCAACTTCATCGATACCCCAGGCCACGTGGATTTTTCCTACGAAGTCAGCCGCTCGCTGGCTGCCTGCGAGGGCGCGCTGCTGGTGGTGGATGCCGCCCAAGGCGTGGAAGCGCAGTCGGTCGCCAACTGTTACACCGCGGTCGAGATGGGCCTGGAAGTGGTGCCGGTGATCAACAAGATCGACTTGCCGACCGCCGACATCGACAAGGTCAAGGGCGAGATCGAGGCGGTGATCGGCATCCACGCCGACGACGCGGTGGCGATCAGCGCCAAGACCGGGCTGAACGTGGTCGATGTGCTGGAAGCCATCGTGCAGCGCATCCCGCCGCCGAAGCCGCGCGATACGCAGCGTTTGCAGGCGCTGATCATCGATTCGTGGTTCGACAATTATCTGGGCGTGGTGTCGTTGGTGCGGGTGATGCAAGGCCAGATCGCACCGGGTGACAAGATTCTGGTGATGTCCACCGGACGCACGCATCTGGTCGATGGCGTGGGAGTGTTCACGCCCAAGCGCAAGGTGCTCGATGCATTGGGCGCGGGCGAGGTGGGCTGGGTCAGCGCCAGCATCAAGGACGTGCACGGCGCGCCGGTCGGCGACACGCTCACCTCCGCGCAGTTGCCGGCAGAACATCCGCTGCCGGGTTTTCAGGAAATGAAGCCGCGGGTTTTTGCCGGTTTGTTTCCGGTGGTCACCGATGATTACCCGGCGCTGCGCGAGGCGTTGGAAAAGCTCAAGCTCAACGATGCCGCGCTGCGCTTCGAGCCCGAATCGTCCGAGGCGATGGGCTTTGGCTTCCGCTGCGGCTTTCTGGGCATGCTGCACATGGAGATCGTGCAGGAGCGACTGGAGCGCGAGTACGACCTCGATCTGGTCACCACCGCACCGACGGTGGTGTACGAAGTGCTCAGGACCGATGGCGCCATCGTCACCCTGGACAACCCGGCCAAGCTGCCGCCGGTGAACCAGATCGAGGAAATCCGCGAGCCGATCATCCTCGCCACCATCCTCACCCCGCCCGACTACGTCGGCAACGTCATCAAGCTGTGCGAGGAAAAGCGCGGCGTGCAGCAGGGCATCGTGTATCTGGGCGATCAAGTGCAGATCAGCTACGAGTTGCCGATGGCCGAGGTGGTGCTGGATTTTTTCGACCGCCTGAAGTCGTGCAGTCGCGGCTATGCTTCGCTCGACTACCATTTCGTGCGCTTCGAGCCCGGTCCGTTCGTGCGCGTGGACGTGTTGATCAACGGTGATCGCGTGGATGCCATGAGCCTGATCGTGCATCGCTCGCACGCCGACCGCCGCGGCCGCGAGATCACCGAGAAGATGAAGGATCTGATCCCGCGGCAGATGTTCGACGTCGCCGTACAGGCAGCCATCGGTGCCAACGTCATCGCCCGCACCACGGTCAAGGCGCTGCGCAAGAACGTGCTGGCCAAGTGTTACGGCGGCGACGCCACCCGCAAGAAGAAGCTGCTGGAAAAACAGAAGGCCGGCAAGAAGCGCATGAAGCAGGTCGGCAAGGTGGAGATCCCGCAGGAGGCCTTCCTGGCGGTGTTGCAGGCCGATGGCGGCAGTTGAACCCATACGCGCCAGGGCATGACCATCTGCACGGGCGCGTGTGCCGCGGCGTGGGCGATGCTGCCGCGTCGGGCTCGCCGCATGCACACAACTACCACACGGATATTCCATGAGATACGACTTCGCCCTGTTGTTCACCGTCTTGACGGCCTTGTTCGGCCTGATCTGGCTGATCGATGCGCTGTTTTTCGCCCGTGCGCGACGCAAGGCTGCGGCGGTCGAGCGGGAGGAGCTCGATGGCGTCGTGGAAGCGGCCGCCGGGCGTGTCCGCAGCCTGTTCGCGCGCGAGCGCGTGGCGGGCGTTGAAGTCGGGCGCAACGAAGCCGGAATCGGTATCGGCGTGCCCGACAAGGGCGACGTGGAGCGCCTGCGCAACCTGCTGACGCGGGAAATGCCGGAACTGGACGTGCAGGTCGAAGGCGATGGTTTGCAGGCCGGAGTACCGGCGGCCGCGCCACGCATCCGCGAACCGCTGGTGGTGGAGTATTCACGCTCGTTCTTCCCGGTGATCTTGATCATCTTGTTGCTGCGTTCGTTCGTGGCCGAGCCGTACCGCATTCCGTCCGAATCGATGATGCCCAACTTGCTGATCGGCGATTTCATCCTGGTCAACAAGTACGCCTACGGCCTGCGCCTGCCGGTGCTGGACACCAAGATCGTCAAGGTCGGCGAGCCCCAGCGCGGTGACGTGATCGTGTTCCACCCGCCGATGGCGCCCGATCAGGTGTGGATCAAGCGGGTGATCGGCGTGCCCGGCGACGTGATTTCCTACCAGAACTACCAGCTGACCGTGAACGGTCAGGCGGTCGCGTCCGAGGATCTGGGCCCTTACGTGGGCAAGGGCAGTGGCGCGGACATGACTGGTGCCACCGTGGTGCGCGAGGACTTGCCCGGACGCAGCCATACGATCTTGCAGAAGAACATTCCGGAGATGGTGCAAGATCCGCGCGCCAACGGCACCTGGACGGTGCCGGCCGGCGAGTATTTCATGATGGGTGACAACCGCGACAACAGCGAGGACAGCCGCTTCTGGCCGACCCATTTCCTGCCCGAGGCCAACATCGTGGGCAAGGCCGAGCTGGTCTGGCTGAACATCGACTTTGGTGCTAAAAAGATGGACGGATCGCGGATTGGGACTATCATCCGCTGACAGTTCACATCCACCCAGGGGAGAAGGTCATGCAACTCCAGCAAGCGCAGCGTGGCATCACGTTGATGGGATTTGTCATCATGCTGATCGTAGTGGGGTTCTTCGCGTACATGGTGATGCGCATCGTGCCGATGTATAGCGAGTACTCAAGCATTTCCAAAGCGCTGGACGCGGTAGCAAAAGATCCCTCGGCCAACAATGCCGATGAGGTGAAGATTCGGGACATGATCTCGCGGCATTTTGAAACGAGCTACGTCAACTCGGTAGACCCCTTGGTCAAGACTTATCCGGGTGGTGTCGTGATTCAGCATACACCGAACGGGTTGGCACTCAGCGTGAACTACGATGCCAGAGTGCCCTTCATCTACAATATTTTTCTGGTTGGGCACTTCGAGCACACAGCCGGAGCGCAGCCTGCCGCAGGCAAGCCCCTCCCCGGTGGTGCATGAATCCTGGCCGCGGCCCTTCGCCGACCCGGGCCTGCTCAGGCAGGCCCTGACCCATCGCAGTGCCGGCCCGAAGCACAACGAGCGACTGGAGTTCCTTGGCGACGCGCTGGTCGACTTGATCGTCGCCGATGCGCTGTACGCGCGCTGGCCCAAGGCCGACGAGGGTGCGTTGACGCGGGCGCGCGCCGAACTGGTGCGCGAGTCATCCTTGGCGTCCCTGGCCCGACAGATGCGCCTGGGTGAACGGCTGGCGCTCGGGCCAGGAGAACTCAAGAGCGGCGGTCACCGCCGTGATTCCATCCTCGCCGATGCGCTGGAAGCCGTGGTCGCGGCGATTTATCTCGATGCGGGTTTCGAAGCCTGTCGGGATACCGTATTGCCGTGGTTCCAGCCGGGCATCGAGGCGCTGCCGACCGGCACGGCCGCCAAGGACGCGAAAACCCGACTGCAGGAATGGCTGCAGGCGCGACAGTTGCAATTGCCTGAATATGCGTTGCTCGAAACCACTGGCGACGAGCACGAACGGACGTTCCGAGTAACCTGCACGACCAGCGATCCGACCATCACCCGTGAGGGCGCAGGGCCGTCACGGCGGGCGGCCGAACAGCAGGCCGCCGCCGAAGTGCTGCGGGAACTGGAAGCCGATCATGGCTGAGGCCCGCTACCGCACCGGCACGGTCGCCGTGATCGGACGCCCGAATGTCGGCAAATCCACCCTCGTCAATGCGCTGGTCGGGGCCCGGGTGAGTATTGTCTCGCCCAAGGCGCAGACCACCCGCCACCGATTGCTCGGTATTGCCACGTCCCCCGAGGGCCAGTTGCTGCTGGTCGATACGCCCGGCATCCATCGGGTCGAAAAGCGAGCGATCAATCGCTACATGAACCGTGCCGCGCGCGGCGCGCTCGATGGGGTGGATGCGGCGCTGCTGGTAATCGAAGCCGGGCGCTGGACCGACGAGGACGATCTGGCGCTGGCCGCCCTCAAGGGCGCGAACGTGCCGACGGTGCTGGTGCTCAACAAGGTCGACCGGGTCAAGGACAAGGCGACGCTGCTTCCGTTCATCGCCCGGCACGCCAAGGATGCGGGTTTCGCAAGCGTGCACCCGCTGTCCGCGCTCAAGCGCAAGGGCCTGGAGGCACTGACGGCCGACTTGCTGGCCCTGCTGCCGGAGTCTGCGCCGCACTATGAGCCAGACGAGATCACCGATCGCAGCCAGCGCTTTCTCGCTGCCGAGCTGCTGCGTGAGCAGCTGATGCTGCGGCTGGGCGATGAGGTGCCATATTCGGCGACCGTTGCCATCGACTCTTTTGTTGAAGAAGGTGCCATGTTCCGCATCGCCGCCACCATCTGGGTCGAACGTGAGGGGCAGAAGGCCATTGTCGTCGGCAAGGCCGGCGAGGGCATCAAGCAGATCGCACGCGCCGCGCGCGAGAACATGGAACGACTGTTCGGATGCAAGGTGTTTCTGGAAACCTGGTGCCGGGTGCGCGAGGGTTGGGCCGACGATGTAGCCGCGCTGCGGCAGTTTGGCTACGACGATCCGTGAACCATCAGCATGCACTCATGCAATCCAGAGCGCGATTGGCATGGTGACGCCAACACCGTCCAGGGTTTCGGCGGTTAGCAGGCTGTTGAAAAACAGCCTGCTGATGCGATCCATGGACGGATCGCACGCCAATCAAACACGCAAGTGTTTGATTTGGCGGAGCCGAGTACGGGCATGTACCGGACTCGGCGCGTTGGAAAAGGGCAGGAAAGCCCTTTTTCAACAACCTGTTAGAGGAGGCAAGCGTCATCCGGCGGCCGATTGCGCCGGCGCTGCCCGCCGCTCGCGGCGCTGGCGCATCCGCGACTGCACGCGTTCGAAGTACAGGTAGATCACCGGCGTCAGGTACAAGGTCAGCACCTGCGAAGTCAGCAAGCCGCCGACCACCGCCAGCCCCAGCGGCCGTCGCGACTGCGCGCCAGCGCCAAGGCCAAGGGCAATCGGCAGGGTTCCGAACAGCGCCGCGAAGCTGGTCATCATGATCGGTCGAAAGCGCACCATGCACGCTTCGAAGATCGCGTCGTGCGCGCTCTGGCCCTGCTGCCGCGCCGCCACTGCAAAGTCGATCATCATGATCGCGTTCTTCTTGACGATGCCGATCAGCATGATCAGGCCGACCGCCGAATACAGGCTCAGGTCGATGCGGAACGCCAGCAGTGTGATGAGCGCGCCGAACGCCGCGGTGGGCAGCCCGGACAGGATGGTCAGCGGGTGGATGAAGCTTTCGTAGAGGATGCCCAGTACGAGATAAATCACGAAGATTGCCAGCACCAGCAACAATCCCATGCCGTTGATCGAGGACTGGAACGCCTGCGCGGTGCCCTGAAACGAGCCGGTGATGGTGTCAGGGAGCTTGAGCTGGTGCACCGCGCCATCGATGCGCTCCACCGCCTGCCCCAGCGACACGCCCGGCGCGAGGTTGAAGGAGATCGTCACCGACGGCACTTGCCCCAGGTGAGTAATCGTCGCTGGCCCGACCGACTGGCTGAACTTCGCGACAGCCGACAGCGGTACGAGCTGGCCGCTGCTCGAATGCAAGTAGATGCGACCGAGCACACTCGGATCGCCCTGCTGTTTCGGATCGACCTGCAGCAGCACCCAGTACTGGTCGATGGCGGTGTAGATGGTGGACACCTGCTGCGGCCCGAACGCGGTGTACAGCGCGTTTTCGACCTGCGCGGCGGTCACGCCAACCGCCGCGGCGGCATCGCGGTCGATATGCACGTCCACCTGTGGGGTGGCGATCTGCAAATCGCTGGTGACATCCTGAAATCCCGGCAACTTGGCAACCGCGGCGACGAGCTTGGGCACGAATGCAAACAATTCGTGCGTGTCCGTGTCTTGCAGCGTGTACTGGTACTGGGTCTTGGTCAGGTGTCCGCCGATGCGGATGATCGGGATATTCTGCAGATAGACTTTGAAGCCCGGAATGCCGGTGAGCTTGGGTCGCAATTCCTCGATCACTGCCTCGGGCGAAGCACGCTCGTTGCTCGGTTTGAGCGTGACGATCATGCGACCCAGATTCAACGTCGACGCGCTGCCGGATATGCCGATAAAGGACAGTACGCCATCGACATTGTGGTCGGCGCGGATGATCTTCGCGGCTTGTTCCTGCTTGCGGGCCATATCGTCGAAGCCCACATCCTGCGCGGCTTCGGTGAACACGAACAGCTGGCCGATGTCGTCGTTGGGCAGGAAGCCCTTGGGCACCACCCAGAACAGTCCCACGGTGGCGATCAGGATGGCAAAAAAGCCGCCGAGTACCCACCGACGATGCTTCAGGCAGGTGTCCAGCGTGCGTCGGTAGTAGCCCTGCAGTCCGTCGAACAATCGCTCGAACGCCTGATACATGCGTCCATGACGCTCTTGGCCGTGCGCATGCAGCATGCGACTGCAAAGCATCGGCGTCAGGCTCAGCGACACCAGGCCGGACACCAGTACCGCGGCCACGATGGTCACCGCGAACTCGTGCAGCAACCGTCCGATGATGCCGCCCATGAACAGCAACGGGATGAACACGGCTGTCAGCGACAAGGTCATCGACAAGATGGTGAATCCGATCTCCTTGCTGCCCTCCAGCGTGGCCTGCAAGGCGCTCTTGCCCATTTCCACGTGGCGGCTGATGTTTTCCAGCATCACGATGGCATCGTCCACCACGAAACCCACGCACAGCGTGAGCGCCATCAGCGAGAGGTTGTCGAGGCTGTAGCCGAACGGATACATCACCGCGAAGGTGCCCACGATCGACATCGGCAGCGCCAACGACGGGATCAACGTGGCCGGCAGATTGCGCAAGAATACGAAGATCACCATCACCACCAGCGCCAGTGCCAGCAGCAGGCTGAACTGCACGTCGTTCACCGAGGCGCGAATGCTCTGGGTGCGGTCGTAGAACACCTTCAACGTCACGCCCGCGGGCAACTGCTTCTCGAATCCCGACAGCACCGCACGAATGCGTTCGACGACGGCGATGGTGTTCACGCCCGGCTGCTTCTGCACGCCGAGAAACACGCCAATCTGACCGTTGAACGTGTCGCGGTGTATGTCGTTCTGGATGCCGTCATAGACATGGGCGATGTCGGCCAGCCGCACCGGCGCGCCATGTTGATAGCTCACGACCAACTGGCCAAACGGCTTGGCCGCCGTGAACTGACCGTTGACCATCACGTTGAAAGTGCGCTTGGCGCCATATAGCGTGCCGGTTGGCAGATCGACGTTTCCATCGGTGACAGCCTGCCTCACCTGATCGATGCCGATGCCACGGGCGGCCATCGCGGACGGATCAAGGTCGATGCGCACCGCATACTTGGCCGAACCGAACACGTTGACCTGGGCCACGCCATCGACCATCGACAGGCGCTGCGCCAGCAGCGACTCGGCGTATTCGTCCACTTTCGACAGTGGTAGCGTCTTGCTGGTCAGGCTGACGTAAAAAATCGATGCGTCAGCCGGGTTGACCTTGCGGAAGGTCGGCGGGGTGGTCATCGTCGGCGGCAATTGCTTGAGTGCCGCCGAAATTGCCGATTGCACATCCAGTGCCGCCGCGTCGATGTCGCGGTCGAGGGAAAACTGCAGCGTGATCTGGGTCTGGCCCAAGCCCGAATCCGAGGTCATCGAATCGATCGAGGGAATCGACGAGAACTGTTTTTCCAATGGCGTTGCCACCGCCGATGCCATCGTCTCCGGCGACGCGCCGGGCAGGTTGGCGGTAACCTGGATGGTCGGGAAGTCCACGTTGGGCAGATCCGACACCGGCAGTTGCCGGTATGCGGCGATGCCGAATACGAGGATGCCCAGCATCACCAGCCACGTCATCACCGGCCGGCGGACGAAGACTGCGGACAAGTTCACGGCGGCGAGCCGTCCGCCGCGCCACTGGCGGCCGCGTCCACGACACGCACCCGCGCCCCGTCGGCCAATCGCGACTGCCCATCGACGACCACGGTTTGCCCGGCGTGCAGTCCGCTGGCGATCAGCGTGCGGCCATCGACGCTGCGCCCGGCCACGACGTCGCGCTGATGTGCCACGCCGGCATCGACCACGAACACATAGCTGGCTTCCGGTCCGGACTTGACCGCCGCATCGGGCACGGTGATGGCATCGGCATCGCTGCGCAGGTTCAGCGCCACCTTGACGAATTGCCCGGGCCACAGGCGTTCATCGGTGTTGCCGAAGCGGGCACGCAGCTTGACCGTGTTGGTGGCCGGATCGACTGCATTGTCCACGAATGCCACCGCGCCTTCGGTCGGCGCCGACAGGCCATCGCCGCCGACGCGCACGGTGAGCTTGTCGGCCGCCTTCGCAGCGCGCACGCGCGCCACCGCATCGCCGGGAATCGCGAACGTCACGTAGATCGGCGCGATCTGGTTGATCGTCAACAACGCGCCGGTGTCGTTGGCTTTCACCAGGTTGCCCGGCTGCACGAGGATGCGCCCGGCACGTCCGTCGATGGGTGCGGTGATGTCGGTGAAACCGACGTTTAGCAGGCTGTTGAAAAACGCCTTGATTCGATCATCCGGCGCTCGAATTTGACGCCTTCGGCATCAGGCGCGGTCGGTTTTTGTCCGTTTGCTGTGGAGCGCCGCATGGGGTTTGCCCATGCCGC
>JAFEEL010000026.1 GCA_018241125.1 Pseudomonadota bacterium
CACGCTCGTGAACAACGATTCCTGCATCACATCCGCGCCGCGCATGCCGAACTCCTGTCATCGGTATCGTCCGCAAAGACTACCGAACCCCTGCTGTAGTGCCGGTGAATTTCAACGGCCTGCTAACCGGTTGTTGAAGCTTTCCACCGCCAGCGCGGGGGCTGGCCCTGCCTTTTTCAACGCGCCCAGTCCGGTACATGCCCGTACCCGGCTCCCCCAGCAGGCTGTCTTTCAACAGCCTGCCAAGCCCCTCGACGCGTGAACGGACACTCGGGTTCGAGGGGTTTTTCTAGTGGCAAACCGACGTCCCCGGGTCGCCCGCCCTGGCGTTGGCACACGCTTGCTCGCGGATGCGATGGCGGCAGTCCTTGCCGAAAATCCCGTTGGCGCACTCACTGTGCGCCCGTTGGTTGTAGATCTGATCGGGCGTGGGCCCGGCAGCCTGCTGCTGCGCCTGCATCTGCGCCATCTGCTGCTGTTGTTGCTGTTGCGCCTGTTCTTGCTGCATGCGCTCTTGCGCGAGCTGTTGCTGCTGCGCATCCTGCTGCGCCCGCTGCGCACGATTGAGCAGGCGTTCGGCGCGCGAGAACCCCGGCCGCTGGTCCAATGACGATCGCGCATAGTCGATCGCGGCCGCATAGTCCCCTCGCGAATAGGCCCGTTCGCCGCGAACCACTTGATCGGTGGCGGCCTGCACGGCCGGGTCCACCGTCGGGGGCGGTGGGGCGGCTGTTTGTGCGGGAGGTTGCGCGGGCGCCGGGGTGACAGGAGTTTCGACATCCGGTTGCGCTGGCGCGGACGTCTGGGCGTCGGCTTGGGCGGGTGCCTCCGGTACCGGCGCGGCGGTGGGTTCGGGGGGCGTCGCCGGCGGCGTCGGCACCGTCTGGCTCGCCGTTGCATCCGTGGTCGGCGCGGGTGTGGTCGTGGTCGTGGCGGTGGCGGCGCTAGCCTGCGATGCCGATCCCACACTGCCACTGGCAGCGGCCGTGGAGGCGCTGGGCTGTGCGTCGCTGGGTGGGGACGCTGCGCCCTCCCCCGTTGGCGTCCGGCAGAACTTGTACCACACACCGAAGCCGCCGCCGCCGAGCACCGCAAGGGCCACCACGACTGCCAACGCGATTTTCAGCCCGGAGGCACCCTTGGGCACCGGGCGCGCACGCGGGCCAGCCACCATTGGCGGCATCGGCGGGGTGGTTGCGACCGGGGCCATCGGCGCCGGCGCAGCCGGGCGCGTGCCCTGCGGTGGCGGTGGCGGTGGCGGTGGCGGTGGCGGTGGTGATGGCGGTGGCGGTACGGAGGGGGTGAGCACGGTTGCCGCGGCGGGCATCCGAGGCTCGACAGGAACCGGCGGCGGGGCTGGCGGTACCGGGGCCGCAGCAATCGCGGGCGCCGCAACTGGCGGCGGTGGGGGTGGCGGGGCTGGCGGTATCGGGGCCGCAGCAATCGCGGGCGCCGCGACCAACGGTGGTGGGGGTGGCGGCGATGGCGGGACTGGCGGTATCGGGGCCGCAGCAATCGCGGGCGCCGCAACTGGCGGCGGCGGCGGCGGTGGCGGGGGTGGCGGCGATGGCGGTGGGGGTGGCGGCGATGGCGGTATCGGAACCGCAGCAATCACGGGCGCCGCAACTGGCGGCGGCGGTGGCGGGGGTGGCGGCGATGGCGGTGGGGGTGGCGGCTCTGCGGCGGCAAACACATGTCCGCAGCGGATGCAGTATTTCATGCCCGCAGCGCACTGCGCACCGCAGGACGGGCAGGGATGACTGGCCAACTGCGGCGGCTGCCGTGGCGGTACTGGCGGCGGGGCTGGCACTGGCGGAGGTACCGCAACGGCCGGCACTGGCGGCGGGGCTGGCACTGGCGGCGGGGCTGGCACTGGCGGAGGTACCGCAACAGCCGGCGATGGCGGCGGGGCTGGCACTGGCGGAGGTACCGCAACAGCCGGCGATGGCGGCGGCGCCGATGCCGTCAGTGGATGCCCGCATTGCCTGCAAAACAACGCTCCGGGTGCGGGAATCGCGCCGCACTCCGGGCAACTGGCCCCGGCCGCGGCGAGCGCAGGCGCATCGAGGCGAGTGCCGCAGGCCCGGCAGAAGTTGGCGCCGTCATCGGCGATGCATCCGCAGTTTCCGCACTTCATGGGCGTCCCCTTGCGCAGTCGCGATCAACGTTCGCACGCCGGCCCCGATTCAAGCACCCGCCCTGCGCTCGTGCAAGCTCCGGCACGCCGCTACGGGAAGCGCGCCGGTCATTGGTGCTGGGTCGAAAGCGCTCGCGTCTACCTGCAAACGGTCGTGCCCGGATAGCCGGGAATCACGCCCGCGCAGACCTCGCCGCGGATGCGGTGGCGGCAATCCTTGCCGAAAATGCCCGGCTCGCATTCGTCATGCGCGCGCTGGTAATAGACCTGATCGGGCGATGGGCCGTAATAGCGCGGGCGCGGCGGCGGCCGCTGCGCCATCTGCATGGCCTGGCGTTGCCGCATTTCGCGCCGCCGTTGCGCAAGGCGCTGCTGGCGTGCGGGTGCTTGCAGGGCGTAGCGCGCTCGCTGCAGCAATCGCTGCGCGCGCCGGAAACCGGGCTGGATTTGCAGCGCCGATTGGGCGTAGCCCATGGCGCCCTGGTAGTCGCGCTGCGCAAAGGCCTGCTCGCCTTGCACGACAAAGTCGGTTGCCGGCTGCAGCGTCCCGGCGCCTTGCGGTGGTTGCGGGTACTGCGCGGAGCGATCATCTCCGGGCCCCGCGCCGGGCGCATCGGGTGGCGGCGCCTGCCCTGCCATCGGCGCCTGCGCATCGGCTGGCGTTGTTGCCGGTGCCGGCGCTTGCCCATCGGCGGGCGGCGGTGCGCCCGCAGCGGCTGCCGGCGCATCGGCAGCCGGTGCAGTGGCGGCGCTGCTGGTGCCGCCAAACGCCTGCGACAACGCATCGACGGCATTGGCTGCCGACGTCGCGGCGGTCGCAGCAGTCGCGGGCGCCGCTGCTGGCGCGGGCGCAGGTGTGGAGGCAGGCACGGGGGTGGTCGGGTTGCCACTGGCCGATGCCGGATTCTGATAATAGGTGTGATACACGCCATAGCCGCCGGCCAACGCAGCCAGTGCGACCACCGACAGCACCGCAGCCAGCGGGCCGCGGCTTGGCTTGCGCGACATCGGGCGCACTGGCGCGCTCATCGGGCCGATACCGTCCAGGCTCACCGGCGCACCCGGCGCATCGGCAGCCGGAGGCTCGGCGGCCGCAGCCGGCGCGGGCGGATCGACGGCAGGCGCAGCCGGCGCGGGCGCACCATCGGTCGCCGACCCCGATGCCGCGCTGGTTGGCGCCGCGTCGGCAGCGAAGGGGCTTCCGCATCCGTGACAGAACTTCGCACCGTCCACGGCGTCGATACCGCACGTTGAGCACTTCATGGGCACTCCCTATCGTTGATGACGCGCTTGCCGATGCATGACCGCGACGACTGGTCGGCGCTCGCGCGAGCCTGCACCGCGGTGACCGATCGATCAGATCATTGCCTCAACCGGCCTTGGGCACGGACTTGCACGCGCTCGAAACATCCAGCACCGCGCTGAAACGCGGCAACCCATCGGTGGTCTGTGGCTTGTCGAGAAAAATGCGCGCCCGCCCTTGTGCATCGAGCTTGGGCGGCGCGGCGGTGCCGGGTTTGCGCCAGATTTCCACTGTCGCCACGCACGCGGGCGCCTGGGCGAGCGGCACCGCGATGCGATCGTTGAGCAGCCAATGGGTCGCCGGCGATGGCGCAGCCTTCAACTCACGCGCATCGACATACAGCGCACGCTGCACGCAGCGGTCGCCGGGCAGCACCTCCACCCGGTACGGTTCGGCCGTATCGCCAGTGAACAATCCTTCCAGCCGCACGCACGCCTCGGGGATGTTGCGCAAGGTGTGCAGTACGCCCACCGCCTGCGCGGTGGTGCTGCCGGGCGGGCGCACGACTTCCGGCGGCGCAGGCGCGGCCAGTGCGGCGGCGGCCATGCTCAGGCTGAACAGACTTGACAGACTGGCAACGGCAAATGGCCGGATACGGTTCATGGATGCGTTCCCAAGGTGACCCAAGCCTCCAGACTGCCACAAGCCTGCTGAATCGTGACGGTCAGGGCGATCGACGACGCATTCGCTCGCGCAGTAGCCCGCTACGCTCGCAGCGTGTTGCGCAGCGCGTTAATATCGCCTCCAATTTCGCCCATTTCGCATCCCACCCGAGGATCAAACCCATGCATCAACGCACGCTCGCCGCCCTGTCCACCGCCATCGCCCTGACCTTGGCCATGCCCGCCGTTGCCGGTGGCGGCGTAGAAAACAACAAAGGATCAAGCAAGAGCGCAGAGATCCCGCAGTGCGGCCATGTGCTGGGCACGATCGCGCTGGTGGACGGCGACGGTCGCGGTTGGACGGCGTACGGCGTCGGCGCGCCCTCGACCCTGCTCAAGACCTTCGTCAACCGCTCGGGCTGCTTCAAGCTGGTCAACCGCGGTGCCGGCATGGCGGCCATCCAGCGCGAACACGAACTGGCCGGTGGCGGTGACCTGCAGCGTGGCTCCAACGTCGGCGGTGGGCAGATCAAGACCGCCGACTGGCTGCTGGTGGCCGACGTGGCCGGTGAGAACCAGAACTCCGGCGGCAGCGCCGTGGGCGGCTTGGTCGGCGGGCTGGTCGGCGGGCGCGTGGGCGCACTGGCTGCGGGCATCCGCACCAGCAAGGTCGAGGCGCAGACCGTGCTGTCGCTGGTCAACACCCGCACCTCGGAGGAGGAATACAACATCGAGGGCTTCGCCAAGAAGACCGACATCGGCTTCGGCGCCGGCGGCTTTATCGGTTGGGGCGGCGCCGGCGGCGGTGCCTACGAGAACACCGATGTCGGCAAGGTGGTCGGCCTGGCCTTCCTCGACGCCTACCGGCAACTGGTCACGCAGATGGGCGGCATGAACGCCAACGAGGTCGCCACCGCGCCACGCCAGTCGTTCGTCGCCCGGGTGACGGTGGACATGAAGCGTTCGCCGTCGAAGAACTCCAGCACCATCCGCCAACTGTCCCCGGGAATGATGGTGTACCCGACCGGCGGCAAGGACGACATGTGGTGGGAGGTCGAGGACGAAAACGGCAACACCGGCTGGGTGCTCAACGACAAGCTCGAACCGAAGAGGTAATCGCGCCGCCCCCGCTTGCGTGCAACGAGGCCACCCTTGCGGTGGCCTCTCGCGTTTTCTTGGCCGATGCCGGCTCGGCGTGGGTCGCATCGTCGTCTGCGCCGTTCGTGGCAGCCTAACAGGTTGTTGAAAAAGGGCTTTCCTGCCCTCTTTCAACGCGCCGAGTCCGGTACATGCCGTACTCGGCTCCGCCAATCAAACACTTGCGTGTTTGATTGGCGTGCGATCCGTCCATGGATCGCATCAGCAGGCTGTTTTTCAACAGTCTGCTAACCCTCTCCCGTCAGGAAAGGAGCTTGATGTCACGCATTACCCTTCTCCCTTCGGGAGAAGGTGGCGCGAAGCGCCGGATGAGGGGCGAGCAACAATCGGAAAATCGGTCTGCACGACGGCGTTCGCCCCTCACCCCCACCCCTCTCCCGTTGGGAGAGGGGCTTTGTTTTCCGCTCCCCGCTCACTGCCCCCGTCTCCCGTCTCCCGTCTCCCGTCTCCCGTCTCCCCCGCTTGGCGCACGCAGCCATCCTCTGCCATAATCGACCGGTTCAGCCGCCACGGGTGGCCCGAACCGGCAACAAAAACCACCTGTCGAAACCATCAGTCGGCCATCCTTGGGCCTCGGGGAGCGCGTTCATGCTTGAGCAGTACGGTTTGTATCTGGCGCTGGGATGCGCGGCGCTGGCCATCATCTACGGCTTGGTGTCGGCGAAGTGGATCACCTCGCAGCCGGCCGGCAACGAGCGCATGCAGCAGATCGCTGCGGCCATCCAGGAAGGCGCAGGCGCCTACCTCAACCGCCAGTACCTCACCATCGGCATCGCCGGGGTGGTGCTGTTCGGGCTGATCTTCGCCTTCCTCGGCGCGCATACCGCGATCGGTTTCGCGATCGGCGCGATCCTCTCCGGCGCGGCCGGCTACATCGGCATGAACGTCTCGGTACGCGCCAACGTGCGCACCGCCGAGGCCGCGCGCCGCGGCATGGGCCCGGCAATGGACGTGGCCTTCCGCGGCGGCGCGATCACCGGCATGCTGGTGGTGGGCCTGGGGCTGCTGGGCGTGGCCGGTTACTACTTCGCGCTCGGCAAGATCGGCGTCACCGGCGAAGACGCACTGCACGCGCTGGTCGGATTGGCATTCGGTTCGTCGCTGATCTCGATCTTCGCGCGCTTGGGCGGCGGCATCTTCACCAAGGGTGCCGACGTCGGCGCCGATCTGGTCGGCAAGGTCGAAGCCGGCATCCCCGAGGATGACCCGCGCAACCCGGCGGTGATCGCCGACAACGTGGGCGACAACGTCGGCGACTGCGCCGGCATGGCCGCCGACCTGTTCGAGACCTACGCCGTCACCATCATCGCCACCATGCTGCTGGCCGGGCTGAGCTTCGCCGGCAACACCAACGCGGTGCTGTACCCGCTGGTGCTGGGCGCGGTATCGATCGTGGCCTCGATCATCGCCACCTTCTTCGTGAAGGTGAAGACCGGCGGCTCGATCATGGGCGCGCTGTACAAGGGCGTGATCGTGTCGGCGGTGCTGTCGGCGGTCGCGTTCTGGTTCGTCACCGGCGACCTGCTGCCGCAGGGCTTGACCTCCGGCGAGGGCCTGGCGATTTCGAAAATGGCGCTGTTCGAGTGCTCGGTCATCGGCCTGGTGCTCACCGGCCTGATTGTGTGGATCACCGAGTACTACACCGGCACCCAGTACCACCCGGTCAAGCACATCGCGCAGGCCTCCACCACCGGCCACGGCACCAACATCATCGCTGGCCTGGGCATTTCGATGAAGGCCACCGCGCTGCCGGTGATCGTGATCTGTGCGGCGATCTGGGGCGCGTATGCGCTCGGCGGCCTGTACGGCATCGCCATCGCTGCGACCTCGATGCTGTCGATGGCCGGCATGATCGTGGCGCTGGACGCCTACGGCCCGATCACCGACAACGCCGGCGGCATCGCCGAGATGTCCGAACTGCCCAAGGACGTGCGCAACGTCACCGATCCGCTGGACGCGGTCGGCAATACCACCAAGGCGGTGACCAAGGGCTACGCCATCGGTTCGGCCGCGCTGGCCGCACTCGTGCTGTTCGCCGACTACACCCACAACCTGAAGACGCATTTTGGCCACGACACCGCGTTCGACCTGTCCAATCACTACGTCATCATCGGCCTGCTGATCGGCGGCCTGATCCCGTACCTGTTCGGCGCGATGGCGATGGAGGCGGTCGGCCGCGCGGCCGGTTCGGTGGTGGTGGAAGTGCGCCGCCAGTTCAAGACCATTGCCGGGATCATGGAAGGCACCGGCAAGCCGCAGTACGACAAGGCCGTGGACATGCTCACCAAGGCGGCGATCAAGGAAATGATCGTGCCCTCACTGCTGCCGGTGCTGGTACCGGTGGTGGTGGCGTTCGGCTTCAAGTGGCTGGCCGGCAACTCCGAAGCCGGCGCGCAGGCGCTGGGCGGCGTGCTGATCGGCACGATTGTCACCGGTCTGTTCGTGGCCATTTCGATGACCACCGGCGGCGGCGCCTGGGACAACGCCAAGAAGTACATCGAGGACGGCAACTTCGGCGGCAAAGGCAGCGAAGCGCACAAGGCCGCCGTCACCGGCGACACCGTCGGCGACCCTTACAAGGACACCGCCGGCCCGGCGGTGAACCCCTTGATCAAAATCATCAATATCGTTGCTCTGCTCTTGGTTCCGCTGCTGTAACCGAAGCGACTCCCTCACCCCATCGCCCCTCTCCCATCGGGAGAGGGGCGATGGGGTGAGGGAGCGCCGCAGGCACGGATCAAGATCATCAACATCGTGGCGCTGCTGTTGGTGCCGCTCCTGTAAAGCTGTCGCTGTCGCGCGATCGCGCGCGACGATCACTCCCACTCCCCTGCTTGCGGGGGAGGGCAAGGGGTGGGGGCTGCCCCCCCTTATCCCTCGACAGAAGCTGAAAAAGCCCCGCCCCGTGCGGGGCTTTCTTTTGGCACCCAGCCCGGGTTTCGCGTGCGGCTCCGACCGACGGATTCATCAGCCCCATCCTGACTTCGCTCAAGGCGAATCCACGCATCTTGCGCGATCATCGACACCTCACCGCCCTCGCGAGCCGTCGCACATGCAACCCATCACCCTCGCCGCCATCGCCTTGATTGGCGCGGCTACACTGCCAGCCATGGCCCACGCCGCCGCTCCATCCACTGCGCCCGCTGCACCTGTCGCCACCAGCGACCACGCCTACCTGTGGCTGGAGGACATCCACGGCGCGCGCTCGATGGACTGGGTGAAGGCGCAAAACGCGATCACCGCCAAGGCATTCATGGCTTCGCCCGAGTTCGCGCACACCCGTGCGCAAATCTTGCAGGTGCTCGATTCGGATGCGCGCATCCCGTATCCGTCGCGGATGGGCGATTGGCTGTACAACTTCTGGCAGGACAAGGCGCACCCGCGCGGCATCTGGCGGCGTACCACGCTGGACGAATATCGCAAGACCGATCCGCACTGGGAGACGGTGCTGGACATCGACGCGCTCAACAAAGCCGAGAACGCCAAGTGGGTGTTCAAGGGTGCCGAGTGCCTGCGCCCGCAGTACGAGCGCTGCCTGATCTCGCTCTCGCCCGGCGGCGGCGATGCGGTGGAGGTGCGCGAGTTCGACTTGGCGAGCAAGGCGTTCGTGAAGGATGGATTCCACATTCCAGTGGCCAAGACGCAGGCCGGCTGGATCGACCAGAACACGTTGTACGTCGGCACCGATTTCGGCCCGGGTTCGATGACCGAATCCAGCTACCCGCGCATCGCCAAGGAGTGGAAACGCGGCGCGCCGTTGTCCGCCGCAGCGCTGGTGTACGCCGGCAAACCCAGCGATCTGGCGGTCAGCGCGTACCACGACCCCACACCCGGTTTCGAGCGCGACTACGTGCGCGTGCAGAAGGATTTTTTCCACGGCGATACCTGGCTGCGCCGCGACGGCAAGCTGGTGAAGATCGACGTGCCCGCCGACGCCAGCGCCGACGCCTACCGGCAATGGCTGCTGGTGCAGACCAAATCGGCGTGGACGGTCGGCGGCAACACCTGGCCGTCGGGCGCGCTGCTGGCCATCTCGTTCGATGACTTCATGGCCGGCAAGCGCGACTTCACCGCGCTGTTCACGCCCGACGCGCACACCGCGCTGTCGGCGTACAGCTGGACACAGCACCACCTGATCTTGAATTTGCTCGACGACGTGAAGAGCCGGCTGGAAGTGCTCACGCCTGCGGCCAGCGGTCCGTGGCAGCGGGCGCCGATGGAAGGCGCGCCGGCGATGAGCACCATCGGCGTGGTCGATACCGACCCGGATCACAGCGACGAATACTGGCTGTCGGTCGCCGGCTTTCTCACCCCGTCCTCGTTGCAACGCGGCGTGCTCGGGCAAGGCCCGGCGCAAACGATCAAGACCACGCCGGCGTTTTTCGACGCCAGCAAGTTCGAGGCCAGCCAATACTTCGTGACCTCCAGGGACGGCACCCGCGTGCCGTATTTCCAGATCGCACCCAAGGGCATGAAGCTCGACGGTTCCAACCGCACCCTGCTGTACGGCTACGGCGGCTTCGAGGTGTCCGAGCAACCTTTCTACAGCGGCAGCGTCGGACGGGCGTGGCTGGAGCGCGGCGGCGTGTACGTGATCGCCAACATCCGCGGCGGCGGCGAGTACGGCCCGGGTTGGCATCAGGCCGCGCTGAAAGCCAACCGTCCACGCGCCTACGAAGATTTCGCGGCGGTGGCGCAGGACTTGGTCAAGCGCGGCGTCACCTCGGCCAAGCACCTGGGTGCCGAGGGTGGCAGCAACGGCGGGTTGCTGATGGGCAACATGCTCACGACCTACCCGCAGTTGTTCGGCGCGATCGCCTGCGAGATCCCGCTGCTGGACATGAAGCGCTACTCGCACCTGTCGGCGGGCGCGTCGTGGATGGCCGAATACGGCGATCCGGACACCTCCGACTGGAACTTCATCAAGACCTTTTCGCCGTACCAGAACGTGCAGGCCGACGGCCACTACCCACCGGTGCTGTTCTACACGGCCACCACGGACGACCGCGTCGGGCCGGTGCAGGCGCGCAAGATGGCCGCGAAGATGCAGGGTTTCGGGCTGAAGAATGTGTGGTTCTACGAGAATCTCGAAGGCGGCCACGGCGCCGGTGCGGACAACGCACAAGCGGCGACCATGCACGCGCTGGCGTATGACTTCCTGTGGGATCGGCTGCGGTAGTTTGCGCGCGCGCGACCTGCTAGACTTGTACCAAATCAGGTACAAGTCCCATGCGCACGGTCAACTTCTCCGATGCCCGCAGCAACCTCAAGGCCGTGCTCGATACGGTCGTGGACGACTGCGACGTGACCCTCATCAAGCGCCGCGACGCACAGGACGTGGTGATGATGTCGCTGGCCACCTGGAATCGCTGGAAAGAATCCGAATATCTTCTGGCCAATCCCGCCAATGCGCGACGCTTGTTGAACGCCGTCGCCGACCTCGATGCCGGACGTGGCAAGAAGCGCGAGTTGATTGAGCCGGCTGCCGCGCTCGCGGTCGGCGAACCGCGCCGCACGTACAAAACATCGACCAAGGCGAGCAAGCCCGGCAAGCGCACCGGACCGAACAAGCGCAAGACCATCCGTGGCTAGGCAAATCGTTTTCCACGCCGATGCGTGGGACGACTACCTGCACTGGCAGGCGACGGATCGGCGGATCGGCGAACGCATCAACACCTTGCTGCGCGAATGCCAGCGCGACCCGTTTCGCGGCATCGGCAAGCCCGAGCCATTGGTCGGCAAGCTGGCCGGTTGGTGGTCGCGGCGCATCGACGACACCCATCGCCTCGTCTATCGCGCCAGCGCGACCGACCTGCAAGTGGCCGCCTGCCGTTACCATGACGGCGACCGTTGATCCGACCCCACCTATGATGCACGCGCGCGAGCACGCACCCGCATGACCACCGCCGACCGCCGCGCGTTCGGCTGGTTCATGCTGTTGGCCTTGGTGGTGCTCGCGCTGGGCATCGGCCTGCGCGATCCGTGGCCGTCGGACGAGCCGCGCTTCGCGCTGGCGGCAAAGCAGATGGTGGAATCGGGGCAGTGGATGTTCCCGCACCGCGGCAGCGAGTTGTACGCCGACAAGCCGCCGCTGTTCATGTGGATGCAGGCGCTGGGTTACGAAGCGCTGCGCAGTTGGCGCATCGCCTTCCTGCTGCCTTCCTTGCTGGCCGGCTTGCTGACCCTGGCGCTGACCTACGACCTCGGTCGGCGCTTGTGGAATCCGCGTGCCGGCCTGTTCGCCGCCGGCGCGTTGCTGTGCGTGTTGCAGTTCGTCTATCAGGTCAAGCGCGCGCAGATCGATCCGCTGGTGATGGCGGAAATCACGCTCGCCAACGGCTGCTTGCTGATCCACCTGCTGCGCGGGCCGAACTGGCGATTGTATTGGCTGGGATGTTTCGTGGCCGGCATCGGCGTCATCACCAAGGGGGTTGGCTTTCTCGCCTTGCTGATGTTGCTGCCCTACGCGCTGGCGCGCTGGCGCGGCTGGGAGGTGAGCAAGACCACGCACGCGACGTGGCGCTGGCTGGCCGGTGCGCTGGCCTTTCTGGCCGCGATCGCGCTGTGGGTGGTGCCGATGTTGCTGGCGGTGCGCGCGCACGCCACGCCCGCGTACACGGCCTACGCGCGCGACATCCTGCTGCACCAGACCGCCGAACGCTACGCCGAGCATTGGTCGCATCCCAAGCCGTTCTGGTATTTCCTGCCGGTGCTGCTGCTGGGCTGGTTCCCGCTGTCACTGGCGTATCCGGGCCTGCTGCCGCGCTGGCGGCAGGCGTGGCGCGAGCGCGATGCGCGCATCTGGCTGCCGCTGGGCTGGGCGGCGCTGGTGCTGGCGTTCTTCAGCCTGTCGTCGGGCAAGCGTGACATGTACGTGATGCCGATGCTGCCGATGGTGGCACTGGCGGCGGGGCCGTACCTGCAAGACATCGTGCGCGAACGCTGGTTGCGCACCAGCGCATTTTGCGTGGCGCTGGCGCTGGGCGTAGCCGCGCTCGGCTACGGGCTGTGGGCGCTGCAAGGCCACGCGGCGAGCGCGCGCATGGCCAGCGAACGGGGCTTGGCCGACGGCGGGCATGCGCTGTGGGTTTTGCTCGCCGGAGTGGGCGCGGCGTGCGTGCTTGCCGCGCTGGCATTCCGGCCGCGCCGCGGCGTGCACGCCCTGCTGGCCGGCCTGCTCGCGGTTTGGGCGGCCTGGAGCCTGTGGGCTTACCCACTGCTCAACGATTCCAGTTCGGCCCTGGGCATCATGCGCGATGCCGGACGCAGCATCGGCCCGAACGCCGAACTGGGACTGGTCGGTTGGCGCGAACAAAACCTGCTGATGGCCGACCGTCCGGCGCACGATTTCGGCTTCAGCGCATCCACCGCCGTCCAGTTCGAGCGTGCCTCGCAATGGCAGCGGCAAGCGCCCGCCACGCGCTGGGTGTTCGCGGTGGACGATGCCCTCGGGTCGTGCGTGGATCGCACCCGCGCCCGCCGCGTGGGCATCGCCAATCGCCGTACCTGGTGGGTGTACCGCGCCGATGCGCTGGTGCCCGGTTGCCAACCAGCCGCCACGGGTGCTGAACCGGAAGCGGCCGGCATGTGAGCGCCCGCCATCAAGCCGGTGCGTGCGCGGCGGCATTGCCGTAACCTTGCGCCCAAAGCGGCCCGCCGCACGATCCATTCATCCGCCTGCCGCGTCGCCGGCGCGAGCGCAACCCTACTCATCGGAGACCAGCATGGGCCTCGACCTCGTCCCCAGCGGCCACGACGTGCCGCACGAAATCAACGTCGTCATCGAAATCCCGAAAGACGCCGAACCGGTCAAGTACGAAGTGGACAAGGCCACCGGTGCGATCTTCGTCGATCGCGTGCTGTCCACGCCAATGCGCTACCCGTGCAACTACGGCTACGTCCCGCACACCCTGTGCGGCGACGGCGACCCGGTGGACGTGCTGGTGGTGATGCCGCTACCGCTGATCCCCGGCTCGGTGATCCGCTGCCGACCGGTGGGCATGCTGGGCATGACCGACGAGGCCGGTGCCGACACCAAGCTCATCGCCCGGCCCATCGACAAGGTGTTCTCCGGTTACGCCGGCATGCACGACATTGGCGACGTGCCGCCGCACTGGCGCGAGCGCATCGCCCATTTCTTCGCCCATTACAAGGATCTGGAAACGGGCAAGTGGGTGCGCATCGACGGCTGGCAGGACGCCGCCGCGGCGCGGCAGGAAATCCTGGACTGCATCGCGCGCTACGAGATGGCCGCAGACAAACCGAAGTTCTAGCAGGGATCGACTGCGCGCGACGGACGCGAGCCCAGCGGCCGCTTCCGTGATGCGCTAGGGACAATCGCAAGGGGCCGCAGGCGGCTGCGAAAAAAAGGGGGCCGCAAGCGGCCCCCTCTGCATCACACGAACCGGTTGCTGTGCTTACCAGCCCATGCCCAGACCCGCGCCCCAAGTGCTCTCGCCATTGGAGAACGAAGCGCCGATGGTGAACGTGGTGTTGGACTTGATCAGGCGCTGGTAGCCGATCGACACCGCGTTCTGCCCACCCTGATGGCCGTAACCCACGGCCAGGCGGTTGGGCGACTGGATGCCGGCGGCACTGGCGGTCATCATGCTCATCGCCGTACTCATCGAGCTCATGCGGCTGATGCGCTTGTCGGTCGCCTGGAACTCCTGCTGGACGACGTTGTTGAGGTTGGTGATCTGGGTATCGGTGTAGGCATTGGCCGCGGCCAGAACCGCCGCATCCGCCGCCTGCATCTGGCCCAGATTCACCGCGTCGGTGCCATTGACGCCGTTGGCCACGTTGACGATGCGGCGCTCGCCGCCGACCGTCCCCACCGACACCGTGTTGGCCTGGTCCGCCACGGAGTTGGCACCCAGCGCCACCGAGTTGGTGGCGGTGGCGGTCACCGTCGCGCCCGCGCCCAGCGCCGTGCTGGAGTCGGCGCCAACCACCGCGCCGGCGCCGAACGCGCTGTCGGCCGGGCCGGCCGCGTGGCTGCCGGCACCCACCGCCGTGCTGTAGTTGCCGACCGCCGTCGCCTGCGCACCGAACGCGCTGGAGCCCACGCCCGCCGACGACGCTTGCCCGCCGACCGCAGTGGACTTGTCACCGGCCGCCGAGGACTGCGAACCGACCGAGACCGCCCCGAAGCCGGCCGCATCGGCCTGCGCGCCGACCGCCACACCAGCATAGCCGGTGGCCTTGGAACCCACGCCCAGCGCGCTGCTGTAAGTGCCCGAGGCGGTGGAACCATTGCCCACGGCAGTCGAGCCCGAACCGGAAGCCAGACTCAGGCTACCCAGCGCGGTAGCGCCGGCGTACGTGGCTTCGGCGCCGGCGCCGAAGGCGCTGGACACCGCCCCGGAAGCAACCGAGTGCGAGCCGACCGCAGAGCTGTACGCGCCGGTAGCCGAGCTCTGGAAGCCGGTGGCGACCGAACCCAAGCCGTAAGCGTGCGAGTCGGTGCCGGTGGCGGTGCTGTTGTCGCCGGTGGCCTTGGCGTAGAAGCCGGTGGCCGTGCTCTGGTAACCGGAAGCCACGCTGCCGGCGCCGGTGGCGGTGGAGAAATAACCAGACGCGCTGCTCAGCGCGCCGGTTGCGGTCGCACCGCGACCGGTGGCAGAACTCTGGAAGCCGGTGGCGGAAGAGAAGTACCCAGTGGCGCTGCTGAACGCACCGGTGGCCGTCGCGTAGTAACCCGACGCCGTCGAGTGGGCGCCCGTCGCCGTCGCGTACTTGCCCGATGCCGTCGAGTTGGCGCCAGTGGCCGTGCTGTACTTGCCCGAGGCGGTGCTGTGCGCGCCGCTGGCGGTGCCGTACTTGCCCGAAGCATAGCTGTACGAGCCGGTGGCGGTGCTGCCCTGCCCGGTCGCCCGCGAGTTGAAGCCCGAGGCGGTGGCGAAGTAGTTGCCGGCGTAGGCGCCGGCGCCATTGGCGGTACTGCCCGGACCAACCGCAGCGCTCTTGTAACCGGTGGCGGTGGAGAACTGCCCGGAGGCGGTGCTGCCGGCGCCGGTGGCGGTGCTGCCCTGGCCGCTGGCGGTGCTGCGATAGCCGCTGGCAGTGGAGTAGGTGCCCGAAGCGGTGCTGCGCGCGCCAGTGGCGGTGCTGCCATCGCCCGAGGCCGTGCTCACCGCGCCGGTGGCCGTGCTCAGCGCACCCGATGCGTCGCTGTAAGCGCCCGATGCCGTGCTGCCCAGCCCGCTGGCGCTGGCCTTGAAGCCAGAAGCGGTGCTGTAGTCGCCGGTCGCCTTGCTGTACGAGCCGCTGGCGGTGGCGCCCACGCCCTTGGCGTAGCTGCCGTAGCCGCTGGCACTGGCGAACGGGCCGTAGGCCGTGCTCTTCACGCCCAACGCGGTGGCACCCTGGCCATACGCCGTGCTGGAAGCGCCGATGGCGGTGGAGTTGTCGCCGACCGCGTAGGCATTGCTGCCGAACGCCGAGGCAGACGCGCCCTGCGCCTTGCTGTGGTAGCCGCTGGCGGTGGAACCATCGCCCAGCGCCGCAGAATAAGCGCCGGTCGCGGTGGCGCCGGTGCCGTAGGCATAGCTGTGCGAGCCGGTGGCAGTAGCGTTGGTACCCTTGGCGTAGCTGAGCACACCGGTCGCGGTGGAGAACTCGCCGACCGCCCTGCTGGCGGCGCCGGTCGCGGTGGCGGCCAACCCATACGCGTAACTCTTGAAACCGGCGGCGGTGGCAGCGTAGCCCTTGGCGTAGCTCGCCGCACCGGTGGCGGTGGAGAACTGCCCGTTGGCATGGCTGGCCACGCCGGTGGCGGTGGCACCGGTGCCATAGGCCGTGCTGTAGGCGCCGGTGGCGGTGGTGCCACTGCCTTGCGCGTTGGCCTTGTAGCCACTGGCGGAGGCCGAATAACCCAAAGCGACCGCATCGCCGCCGTTGGCGGTAGCACCGTTGCCGAACGCGACCGAGTTCGCACCCGAGGCGCTGGCATGCAGGCCGTTGGCGTAGGCGTCCGAACCAAAGGCGTTGCTGTAATCGCCCACGGACTTGCTGCCCGAGCCGAACGCCGAGCTGTAGTTGCCGGCGGCATAGCTGCCATCGCCCGAGGCGATGGAATGGGCACCCTTGGAGTAGGCATTCCAACCGATCGCCGTGCTGCCATAGCCGGCCGAGAACGAGTTGGTACCGAACGCGTTGCTGTTGCCGCCGCTGGCCACGGCATTGGTGCCGCAGGCCACATCGCCGGGGTTGACCGCGACCTCGCCGGTCGGGCCGGTGCAGGTTTCCTGCGCCCAGACGTTGCCGCCGATGGTACCGAAGGCCAGCGCAACGGCCAGCGTCAGAAGTCGTTTCTGCGTCGTTTTCATGTGTCTTCTCTCTCCCAGCCGCTACGGCTGCCCAAGGTTTGATGGCCCAACGATTGATGGATCAACGGTCTAAAAGCAAAACAGAACACCGCGAACTCGTAACCCCTGCCGCCTGCGTCCATGACCCCACCAACGGAGTTGGAACAAGGAAGCGGCCACTGCCCCGACGATCGACAAGCCGACCGGCACGAACCCACACCAACGGAACCCTAACACATTACGAAACTGAAATGTGCGGCGGCTCACGAAAAAATCGGGGGCCGCTCATCCCCGACCTGAACAGCCCCGACACGAACGGTTACCCCACGAACGCCCGCGCATTGCGAAACAGTCGCATCCACGGCGAATCCTCGCCCCAGCCGGCCGGCTTCCAGCTCAGTTGTACGCTGCGGAACACCCGCTCTGGGTGCGGCATCATCAAGGTGGCGCGGCCATCGGCGCTGGTCAGGCCGGCGATGGCATCGGGCGAACCGTTGGGGTTGGCCGGGAAGCTCGTGGCGAGCTTGCCCGCACCTTCCACGTAACGCAGCGATGTGTTGGCCGCCGCGCGGTCGGCATCGGTGGCGAACACCGCCCGCCCCTCGCCGTGCGAGACCACGATCGGGATGCGCGAACCTGCCATCCCGGCCAGCAGCAGCGACGGCGACGGCATCACCTCCACCAGCGCCAGCCGCGCTTCGTATTGCTCGGAGGCGTTGCGTTCGAAAGTGGGCCAGTGCTGCGCGCCGGGGATCAAATCCTTCAAGCGGGCCAGCATCTGGCAGCCGTTGCACACGCCCAGACTGAAGCTGTCGGGCCGTGCGAAGAAGGCGGCGAACTGCTCGCGCAGCGCCGGGCGTTCCAGAATCGAAGTCGCCCAGCCGCGCCCGGCGCCGAGCACGTCGCCGTACGAAAACCCGCCGCAGGCCGCCAGCCCCTGAAAGCCATCCAGCCGATGGCGACCGGCGATCAGGTCGGACATGTGCACATCGACCGCCGCGAACCCGGCGCGATCAAACGCCGCGGCCATCTCGATCTGGCCGTTGACGCCCTGCTCGCGCAAGATGGCGATGCGGGGGCGGGAGGATCTCCCGTGAATCGTGAATCGTGAATCGTGATTGGTGGAAGCAGAAGCGTGAATGGTGATTCGTGATTCGTGATTCGTGACAGCAGAAGCCGGGTGCACTTCGCCGAGCCCCAACTCCCGAGTCCCGAGTCCCGGCTGTTGCGAGTCCCGATTCCCGAATCCCGGCTCTTCCGAGTCCCGAGTCCCCAGTCCCGAGTCCCGGCTGTTGCGAGTCCCCAGTCCCGAGTCCCGATTCCCGAATCCCGGCTCTTCCGAGTCCCGAGTCCCGAGTCCCGAGTCCCGGCTGTTGAGAGTCCCGAGTCCCGCAGCCACATCAAACGTCAGATGTGCGCTCAGCGGGGGGGCCGCAAAGTCCCCGCGCGCATCGCGCTCTTCATCGGCGCAGGCCGGGTCGTCGCGCAGCGCCTGCATGGCATGGCTCACCGACCACCACGCGGCGAACGCCTGGTTCCAGTCCCACTGCGCCAGCAACGCGCCGCCACGGCGCACGCTGATCGTCGGAGCAGCGACCGGCCGACCGACGCGGCGGGCGCAGGCGCTCATCTGGTGGTGCTCGATCAGCGCGGCAAACGCATTGCGGTGCGCCACCGCCACCTGCACCACCGCGCCCAGTTCTTCGCTGAACAGCACGCGGGCGGCGTCGAGCTGGTGCTCGCCCAGTTCGACCTCCAGCCCGCAGTGCGCGGCGAAGGCCAGTTCGGCCAGACACGCGAACAGCCCGCCGTCGGAGCGGTCGTGGTAGGCCAGCAGCAGGCCATCGCGGCGGGCGTGAGCGATCAGATCGAAGAAGCGCCGCAGCAGCGATGGATCGTCCAGATCCGGCGGCAGGCCGGCGAAGCCACCGTGGCACTGCGCGAAAATCGAGCCGCCGATGCGCATCTGCCCCGCACCCAGACCGATCAGCCACAGATCCGATTCGATGCGCGTATCCAACATCGGCTGCAACTGCGCACGCACGTCGGCCACGCGCGCAAACGCCGACACGATCAGCGACACCGGCGACACCGTGCGCTGGGTGTGCCCGGCCTGCGCGAAGCGCGACTGCATCGACAGCGAATCCTTGCCAACCGGGATGCCGATGCCCAGCTCCGGGCACAACTCCATGCCCACCGCCTGCACCGCGTCGAACAGCGCCGCATCCTCGCCGGGGTGCCCGGCGGCGGCCATCCAGTTCGCCGACAGCTTCACTTCGGATAGCGATGCAATCGGCGCCGCGCAAAGATTGGTGATCGCCTCGCCGACCGCCATGCGCGCACTCGCCGCTGCGTCCAGCAGCGCCAGCGGAGTGCGCTCGCCGAGCGCCATCGCCTGCCCGGTGTAGCCGTCGAAATCGTCCAGGGTGATGGCGCAATCGGCGATCGGCAACTGCCACGGCCCGACCATCTGATCGCGCGCCACCAGCCCGCCGACGCTGCGGTCGCCGATGGTGACGAGGAAGTTCTTGCAGGCCACGCTCGGATGCGCCAACACCCGCAAACCCGCGGCTTCCAGCCCCGCGCGGTCGTCGTCCAGCGGCAGCGTGATCGTCGCCGGCCACGGCGCGGCGGCCGGGCGCTGCACGTCGCGTTGCAGCTTGGGCGCGTTGCCGAACAGCACCGACATGGGCATTGCAATGGGGAACCGTGAGTCGTGAATCGTGAATCGTGAATCGGAAGGCGAAAGCGGTGATTCGTGAGGCGAAAGCGGTGAATCGTGATTCGTGATTCGTGATTCGTGAGAAGCAATAGCACAAGCAGCCGCAGCAGCAGCCGCCGCACCGGTGTCTTCGAGGATCAACGTCTGTTCGGCGGTGACGGTGCCGACCACCGCGAACGGGCAGCGCTCGCGCTCGCACAACGCGGTGAAGCGTTCCACGTCCTCCGGCGCGATGCCCAGCACGTAGCGCTCCTGCGCTTCATTGCACCAGATCTGCATCGGCGAAAGGGAGGGGTCGTCGCTGGGGATGGCGCGCAGGTCGATCACCCCACCCACGTCGGAGTCGTGTAGCAGTTCAGGGATGGCGTTGGATAGGCCACCGGCGCCGACGTCGTGGATGCAGCGGATCGGGTTGGCCGCGCCCAGCCCGACGCAGCGGTCGATGACTTCCTGACAGCGGCGTTCGAGTTCCGGGTTGTCGCGCTGCACCGAGGCGAAGTCCAGATCCTCGCTGCTTTGCCCGGCCGCCAGCGAGGACGCCGCGCCGCCGCCCAACCCGATCAGCATCGCCGGGCCACCGAGCACGATCACCGCATCGCCGGGGCGCAGCGGAAGTTTTTCGACCAGCGCGGTTTCCATCGCGCCCAGCCCGCCGGCGAGCATGATCGGCTTGTCGTAGCCGCGCCGCAGGCCCGGCTCGTCGCTGGCGATCTCGAAACTGCGGAAGTAGCCGCACAGCGCCGGACGACCGAACTCGTTGTTGAACGCCGCCGCACCGATCGGGCCATCGCGCATGATCTGCAGCGCGGCGGCCATGCGTGGGTTCAATGGCCGCACCGATTCCCACGGCTGCGGCAGGCTCGGGATGCGCAGATGCGAAACCGAAAAGCCGGTCAGCCCGGCCTTGGGCTTGCCGCCACGGCCGGTCGCGCCCTCGTCGCGGATCTCGCCGCCCGCGCCAGTGGACGCGCCGGCGAACGGCGCGATCGCGGTCGGGTGGTTGTGGGTTTCGACCTTGATGCAGAACGCGCCCGGTCGGCTTTCGCCGGCACCGTACGCGCCCTGCGCGTCGGCGCGGAACGCCGCTGCGACGTGCCCTTCGACCACCGCCGCGTTGTCCTTGTAGGCCGACAAGGTGAGCTGCGGCGAGCGCGCCTGGGTGTGGCGGATCATCGCGAACAGCGAGCGTTCCTGCGGCTGCCCGTCGATGCGCCAACTGGCGTTGAAAATCTTGTGGCGGCAGTGCTCGGAGTTGGCCTGCGCGAACATCATCAGTTCGGCGTCGGACGGATCGCGGCCCAGTTTGCCGAACGCTCGCTGCAAGTAAGCGATCTCGTCGTCCGACAGCGCCAGCCCGAGGCGGTGATTGGCTACGGCCAGTTCACCGATCGGCACGCGCTCCAGCGCCGCGCGCGGAGGCGTGTCGAACAGGTGCCGCGCATCGTTCAAGTCATGCAGCAGCGACTGCGTCATCGGATCGTGCAGGCCGCGCGCCAACGCCGGCCATTGTGGCGAGGTCATATCGGGCAAGCCGCTCACGTCCAGCCGCAGGCCGCGTTCGACACGGCGCACCGGCAGCCCGGCGCCACGCAGGATTTCGGTGGCCTTGCTCGCCCACGGCGACAACGTCCCCAGCCGCGGCGTGACGTACACACTGGCTGCACCGGCGTCGCGGCCAGCGCTGCCGTCATGGGCTTGCAGGATGCGCGCCAGCGCGGCGCGATCGGGCGATGCGCCGGTTCCATCGGCATTCGAGCTTGGATCGATGAAATACAGCCACCACGCGCCGGCGACGCGCACGGCCGGGTCGTGGGCTTGCAGGCTGGCTTGCAGACGGTCGCGGCGGAACGGCGACAGGGCCGACTGGCCCTCGAGGACGATCATGGGCGAAAGATCGCGGCGGGAGCGGGGGTCGATATTCTAGCCCAGCCGCGAATGCACCTCACGACGCCGGCTGTGCCGCCAGCTTGTCGAGTTTTTCCTTCATCTCCGCCGGCGACAGGTAGCCGCCGATCTGGGTGCCGTCGGCGGTGAAGATCGCCGGGGTGCCGGTGACGCCGGCCCGCAGTCCGAGGTTGTAATCCATCGTCACCGGGTTGGTGCAGTTGCGCTTGGGCAGGCTCATGCCCTGCTTGGCTTCGGTAAGGGCCTGCTGGCGGTTGGGCGAGCACCACACCGCCACCGCCTTGTCGTAGGACTCGCTGCCGATGCCGGTGCGCGGGAAGAACAAATAATCCACCGCGATGCCGGCCTTGTTGTAGTCGGCAATCTGCGAGTGCAGCTTGCGGCAGTAGCCGCAGTCCACGTCGGTGAACACGGTGACGGTGTATTTGGGCTTGGGCGGGGCGAACACGATCATCTGCCCGGGGCCGACGTTCTTGAGCAAGGCGCGACGGGCCACCGCGCGCGAGGCCTCGGTGAGGTCGCGCTTGTGCGCCACGTCGATCAGGTTGCCGGTGAGCAGGTACTTGCCGTCGGCGGTCATGTACACCAGATCGCTGGAGGTGGTCACCTCGACCACGCCGGCGATCGGGGTGGCGCGGACGCTTTCGACCTTGGTATCCGGGGCCAGGCTCGTGATCGCCTTGCGCACCGCCGTATCGGCATTGGCCGGCGCCGCAGGTGCCGACGGTGGCGCCGCAACCGACCCGGTGCCCGCCGCGGTGGCCGCCGACGACGGCGAATGGCACGCGGCCAGCGCCAATACGGCGACGATGGACAACGGCAGGACGGAACGACTCGAACGCGACATGGGCAACCTCTACGCGGGGCAGCGGGAGTTCGCCGCTGACGATACGATGCAACGGCATATTGTCGCACGCAGGGAAAGTCTGGATGTGAACGCCGCCGGGTGCGGCCATTGGCCGTGGTTCGAGACGCGGCCTCGGGCTTCGCCCTCGCTCCGCTGCTGACCACGAACGGGATACCTGATCGCGACCTCATCCCACCCGTCACCCGCGCGGATGGTGGCGCTGGTGCAGGCGCTTGAGCCCCTCGGTGGCGACCAGGGTGTAGATCTGCGTGGTCGACAGGCTGGCGTGGCCGAGCAGCATTTGCAGTGCGCGCAAATCGGCGCCGTGGTTGAGCAGGTGGGTGGCGAAGGAATGCCGCAGGCCGTGCGGGCTGACTTTGCCCGGATCCACGCCGGCGACGGCGGCCAGCGCCTTGAGCCGCGCCCAGAAGTGCTGCCGGCTCAACGCCGCGCCGTGGCCGTCGATGAACAAGTGCAGCGGCGCGAGCTTGCCGGCCAATCCCGGTCGCGCGTCGTGCAGGTATTTTTCCAGCCAGTGCCGGGCTTCCTCGCCCAGCGGCACCAAGCGCTCCTTGCTGCCCTTGCCCAGCACCCGCAGCACGCCCTGGCGCAGGTTCACGCCCGCCGCCGGCAGCGTTACCAGTTCGCTCACGCGCAGGCCGGTGGCGTACATCAGTTCGAGCATGGCGCGCTCGCGCAGGCCGGTAGCTTCGCTCACTTCCGGCGCGGCCAGCAGGGCTTCGATCTGCGATTCCGACAGCGCTTTGGGCAAGCTGCGGCGCGGCTTGGGCGGCTCCAGTGTGGCCGCTGGATCGACACGAAGCGTCCCCATACGCAGCAGTTGCCCGTAGAACACCCGCAGCGCCGACAGCAGGCGCGCGTTGCTGCGCCCGCTGTAGCCCAACTGCGTGCGCTGCGCGAGGTAATCGAACAACGTGGCGCGGTCGGTTTCCACCAGCGCTTTCCCGCGCGACCCAAGCCAGCGCGCCAGCCCCTCCAGATCACGGCGATAGGCGTCGAGCGTGTTGCGCGCCGAGCCGGATTCGGCCCACTGGCGGTCGATGAAGGCGGCGATCGCCAGCGCGTCGGTCGCACCGACCGGTGGTTGCGCCAACGCGTGGCGACGGCGATCGGCAGGCGTGGGCACGATGCTCAGAGCGGTGCGAAGCGCGCGGTGAAGTGACGCAGTTGCCGGGGTTCGGACACGATGCGGTAACCGCGCAGGTGGTGCGCATCGGCTGCGACCTGCTGACAGACTTCGATCACGTAGTCGATGTGGCTTTGCGTGTAGGTGCGGCGCGGGATGGCCAGCCGCACCAGATCCATTGCCGCGGCGGTTTCGCTGCCGTCTGGGTGGCGCCCGAACATCACCGTGCCGATCTCGCAACCGCGCACGCCGCCGGCCTCGTACAACGCCACCGCCAGCGCCTGCCCGGGGTATTGCAGCGGCGGGATGTGCCCCAGCAGCGACCGCGCATCCAGATACACCGCGTGGCCGCCGATCGGTCGCATCACCGGCACGCCGGACTTCAGCAAGGCCTGCCCGAGGTAGTCCGTGGAACGGATGCGATAGCGCAGGTAGTCGTGATCCACCACTTCCTTCAGCCCTTGCGCCAGCGCCTCCAGATCGCGCCCGGCCAGCCCGCCGTAGGTGGGGAAGCCTTCGGTGAGGATCAGCAGCGTGCGGCACTGTTCGGCCAGTTCGTCATCGTTCAACGCCAACCAGCCACCGATGTTGCCCATCGGATCCTTCTTGGCGCTCATGGTCATGCCGTCGGCCAGCCGTGCCATCTCGCGCACGATGTCGGCCACCTCGCGATCGTGCTGGCCGGGCTCGCGCTCGCGGATGAACCACGCGTTCTCGGCGAAACGGCAGGCATCGAGGAACAAGGGCACGCCGTGTTGCTTGCACAACGCGCTGGTTTGCCGCAGGTTCTCCAGACTCACCGGCTGGCCGCCGCCGGAGTTGTTGGTGATGGTGACGAACACCGCCGGCACGTGGCCGGCGTGCTCGCGCAAGCAGGCGTCGAGGGCGGCGATGTCCATGTTGCCCTTGAACGGATGCTCGCTGGCCGGATCGCGGCCTTGCGCGATCACCAGATCCACCGCGCCGGCGCCGGTGTACTCGATGTTGGCGCGGGTGGTGTCGAAATGGGTATTGCTGGGGATCACCTTGCCGGCACCGCCGATCGCGGTGAAGATGATTTTTTCCGCCGCCCGCCCCTGATGGGTGGGAATGACGTGCTTGAACGGGAACAACTCCTGCACCGCGTTGCGGAAGATCTCGAACGACGGGCTGCCGGCATAGGACTCGTCGCCGTGCTGGATCGCCGCCCACTGATCGCGGCTCATCGCCCCGGTGCCCGAGTCGGTGAGCAGATCGATCATCACGTCGTCCGAATGCAGCCCGAACAGGTTGTACCCGGCGGCAATCACGGCCTCGCGGCGCTGCGCCGGCGTGGTCATGCGCAGCGGCGCGACCGAATGGATGCGGAAGGGTTCGATGATGGTGCGAAAGGTCACGGCCGACTCCGGATACGGGCCGCGCGCGGGCGGCGATTTTCCAATGATGCAAACAGCCGCCGGCACTTTGTCAAACGCAGGCGCTCACCGACCCACCGGTGCACGCTTGCCGCAACACCCGGTTATGCTCGAGCGCATGGACAACCCACTCCCACCCTCCGCTGCCCCGGCCCACCTCGGCTGGCGGCTGCTGGCGATGACCTACGACCTGTTCGTGCTGCTGGCAATCTGGTTCGTCACCAGCGGCCTGGAGTTGCTGGCGGTCGGCGGGCGCACTTCCGACGAACTGGGCGCGTGGGCGAAATGGTTGCTGCTGGCGCTGCTGTGGTTGGCCACCGGCGCCTACTTCGTGGTGTCGTGGCGACGCGGCGGGCACACGGTGGGCATGCGCGCGTGGCGGTTGAAGGTGCTCAGCGAGGATGGCCGGGTGGCGTCGTGGCCGGCGCTGGCGGCGCGCTACGCCATGGCCGGGCTGTCGTTGTTCGCCGGCGGACTGGGCTTCGTGTGGACACTGATCGACTCCGAACACCGCGCCTGGCACGACAACGTCTCGCACACGCGGCTGGTGCGCATGGATCGAGCGTGACGGACGCTGCCGCCGACGATCACACCCGCTTGCGGAAGTACCAGCGCGATACCGCCAGCGCCAGCAACGGCGGCCCCAGGTGCGCGCCGGCCAGCGGCAAGTGGTAGATAGTGGCGATGTTCTGGGTGAAGCGTTGCAGCAGGAAAAAACCCATGCCGCACAGGATGCCGACGAACAAGCGCTTGCCGAATCCACCCGAGCGCAGTTGTCCGAACGCGAACGGCAGTACCGCCAGGCACATCGCCAGCACGTTGAGCGGGTAGGCGCGGCGCGCCCAGAACGCATTCTGGTATTCGCCGGCATCGACCTTGTTGCGCTGCATGTAGGCGATGTTGCTGCGCAGTTCGCGGGTGGATTGGTAGCGTGGCGGCTGTACCCCGGCCAGCACGGTTTGCGGGCGCAGGCCGGTCGGCCAATCCTGCGTGGCGGCGGTGGAGCGGGTGACGTTGCTGCCGACGAACGCGGTGCGATCGACGTTGACCAGTGTCCAGCGGTGCTGGTCGTATTGCGCCTTGTCGGCGTGGGTAAAGGATTGCAAGACGCCATCGTCGGCAAATGCGAAGACCCGCACGTCGAGCAAGTCGATGCGTTCGCGTCCCTGCCCGCGCAGGCGCTTGGCGCCGCCGCGCGCGTTGACGAAACTCTGCCCGTCGCGCGCCCAGATGCCGCCTCCCTTGCCGACCATCAGGTCGCCGGTCTTGGCCGAGACCTGGATCGCCTCGGCGGTCTGCTCGCCCCACGGGCCGATGGTTTCGGCGCTGACCATCATCACCAGCGTCACCAGCGCCAGCCCGGCCACCGCGCCCAGGCAGATGCGCAGCCGCGAGATGCCCGCCGAACGCAACGCGGTCAGCTCCGAGGTCGCCGCCAACCCGCCCACCCCCAGCAGGCTGGCGATCAGCGCCGCCCACGGGAACAACTCGTAAGCGCGGCGCGGGATCGTGCACACCACGTACAACACCGCGTGCCCGAGGGTGAACCCGCCCTTGCCCAGATCGTCGAGCTGGTTGGCGAAGGCCACGATCGCATCGAACCCCAGCAACACCGCCCACACCAGCCCCAGCGAGGCGAGCACCGCGCGTGCAACCAAGCGATCGTGCAGCCGCGGACGCAACGTCATGGCGACCGCGCCGGTGGTGTTTTCAAGTTGCCGTCGCGACGCAGCGACCACCATGCGAACGCCAGCAACGGCAGGTGCAGCCACCACAGCCCCATCCAGCCGTGCAGCTTGCCAAGCGTCAGGTAACTGCGCCCGACCAGCATCAACGCCATGTAGATCACGTACATCGTCAACGCCAGCAGCAGCAATCCGTAGCGCGGCTGGCGCGGCTCGGAGCGGGCCAGCGGCACCGCCAGCAACGCCAGCAGCAACACCGCCAGCGGGGTGGCGATGCGCCAATGCAACTCGGCGCGCGCATCGGCGCGCGGGCTGGCAAGCAGGGCCAGGGTCGTGGCAGTGCCGGCGTCCTGGCGGGTGTACGGCGCTGCCTCCACCGGCAAACGCACCTCACTGCGCTGGTAACGCAACACGCGGTAATCCTTGCGTCCGGGCACGCCTTCCACGCGCATGCCGTCGAGCAGACGCAAGTAGCGCTCGCCGGCGTCGACGAACAACTCCCCGCGCTGGGCGGTGACCACGCTCATCCGACCGTCCTTGTCGGACTGGATGAACACGTTGGTCATCTTGCTGCCGTCGGTACTCAGGCCGGTGACGTAGATGATGCCGTTGCTGCTGGGCATGGCGCGAAAGCGCCCCGCCTCCAGCCCGGCGATCAACAGCGAGCGATCGGCGTCGGCAACCATCTGGCGCGCCGTGTGCTGTGCCCATGGCCCGATCCACAACGACGAGGTGGCGACGATCGCCGCCGCCGGCAGGCCAACCCACGCGACCGGGCGGAGCATCTCGCGCGGACTGCGCCCGGCCGCGGTCAACACGGCCATTTCCGAATCGCGGTACAGCCGCCCGATCGACAACAGCAGGCCGAGGAATACACCCAGCGGCAGCACCATCGGCAGCCAGCGCAGCAGGCGCAGGCCCAGCTGCGAGACCATCAGCGACACCGGCACCTTGCCGGCGGCGATTTCCGCCAGCAGGTCGGCCACCACCACGCCCAGCGAGA
The DNA here is from genome assembly GCA_018241125.1 of Pseudomonadota bacterium. Classification (GTDB taxonomy): domain Bacteria; phylum Pseudomonadota; class Gammaproteobacteria; order Xanthomonadales; family Xanthomonadaceae; genus SZAS-103. The sequence goes on from JAFEEL010000026.1 coordinate 27,213, forward strand.
CGAACAGCAGCACCACCGTCGTGGCCAGCACCGACTCGGCGAACTCACGCCAGAGGTAGCGATCGACCGTCAGCACGGGCGCAAACGGGGGCGTGGCGCGAAACGCATGAACGAGGTGGCGGCTTGCATTAGACTAAGGACCATTCCGGTTGGCTTTCGCGGCCTCGTTCAGGCCGATCGCCTGTCGCCGGAAAGCCCGCATTCTACGGAACTTCGCCGATGAGCCTGCATTTCGACCTCTCCCACGCCGATCCGGCGACCGTCGTCGCCGATTGCCTCGTGCTGGGCATCTTCGCCGATGGTGCGTTAAGTCCGTCCGGCGATGCCGCCGACCGTGCCAGCGGCGGGCGCATCAAGGCGCTGGTCGAGCGCGGCGACATCGCCGGCAAGGTCGGGCGCAGCGCGCTGCTGCACGATCTGCCCGGGATCGCGGCGGCGCGGGTGTTGCTGGTGGGCCTGGGCGAGGCCGGCAAGTTCGGTGCCGCCGCCTACCAGCGCGCCATCCGCGATGCCTTACTGGCGCTCAAGATCGGCCCGGCGCGCAGCGCCCTGTGCACGTTGACCGAACTGGACGTGGCCGGCCGTGACGTGAACTGGCGCGTGCGTCAAGCCGCGATCACCGCCGACCACGCCGCCTATCGCTACACCACCCACATCAGCCGCAAGCCCGACGCCGGGCTGGAGACGCTGTCGCTGCACGCACCGATGGCGCAGCACCAGGCGCTCGCGCAAGGCGTGGGGATCGCTGCCGGGGTCGCGTTCACCCGCGATCTGGGCAACCTGCCGCCGAACGTGTGCAACCCCGGATATCTGGCCGCGCGTGCGCGCGAACTGCCGGCGCAGATCGCCAACGTGACCTGCGAGGTGCTCGAACGGGCCGACATGGAAAAACTCGGCATGGGCTCGTTGCTGGCAGTTTCGCGCGGCTCGGCCAACCCGCCGCGGCTGATCGTGTTGCGATACACCGGCGCCGGCGACGCCAAGCCTTACGCATTGGTGGGCAAGGGCATCACGTTCGACTCGGGCGGCTTGAACCTGAAAGTCGCCGGTGGCATCGAGGAGATGAAGTTCGACATGCTCGGCGCCGGCACCGTGCTGGGCGTGTTCCGCGCGATCGCATCCTTGCAGTTGCCGATCAACCTCGTCACCGTGGTGGCGGCGGTGGAAAACATGCCCGACGGGGATTCCTACCGCCCCTCCGACGTGCTCACCTCGATGTCTGGCAAGACCATCGAAGTGCTCAACACCGATGCCGAAGGACGGCTGATCTTGTGCGATGCGCTCACCTACGCGCAGCGCTTCGAGCCGCAGGCGCTGATCGACGTGGCCACCCTGACCGGCGCCTGCGTGGTCGCGCTGGGCAAGGTCGCGCACGGCCTGATGAGCAAGCACGACGACCTGGCGGCCGAACTGCTGGCCGCCGGCGAGGCCACGTGGGATCGCGCATGGCGCTTGCCGCTGCACGAGGAATATCAAAGCCTGCTCGACTCGGCATTCGCCGACGTGGCCAACATCGGCGGCAAATATGCCGGCGCGATCACCGCCGGCTGCTTTCTGTCGCGCTTCACCGAGGGCCAGCGCTGGGCGCATCTGGATATCGCCGGCACCGCATGGGACGAGGGCAAGAAGGGCTTGGCGACCGGTCGGCCGGTAGGATTGCTGTGCCAGTGGTTGTTGGACAGGACTGCGTGAATGGTGAATCGTGAGTCGTGAATCGAACCAGCCGGCGCGTTGCCTGCGGCAACCGGGGCACGCTGACGCACGATACCTGGGCACCTCGGAAAACCTCACGACACATCATTGACCGCCTTCGCCGTTGCGTAGCTTCTCGGCGCAAGCCAGAAACGTTTTTCAACAGCGCAGCGGGTAATCCATTTTTACCTGCGCAACAGCAACCTGGATCTCGGCGTTCGCAGGGATGATGAGCAAAATCGCTGTTTCGAGGTTCCCACTATCCGTAGCAGGTTGTTGAAAAAGGGCTTTCCCCCGCCTGCGCGGGGGCAGGCTCTGCCCTTTTTCAACGCGCCCAGTCCGGTACATGCCCGTACTCAGCTCCGCAGGCTGTTTTTCAACAGCCTGCTAGCATGGGAACGCTCAGGCAGATCCGATTGCCTGCCTTTCACGATTCACGATTCACGATTCACGGTTCACCATTCACGATCCACCATTCACCATTCACGACTCACCATTCACGGCTCTCCAGTGCCCCGCGCCGACTTCTACCTGATCGCCAAGCCGCGCTTCCGCGACGACCCGCTGCGGCTGGTGTGCGAACTGGCGCGCAAGGCGCACGATTCAGGTTCGCCAACGTTGATCCTCGCACGCGACCGCGAACAGGCCGAGGCGCTGGACGACGCGCTGTGGGCGTTCGATGCCGACGCGTACATCCCGCACCAGATCGCCGGCAGCGACGAGGACGACGACGCGACGCCGGTGCTCATCGCGGCGCCCGAGGGTGACGCGCCGGGCCGCACGCTGATCATCAACCTGCGCGACGCGGCGGTGACTTTGCCGTGCGAGCGCGTGCTGGAAGTGGTGCCCGCCGACGAATCCGCGCGCGAACCGCTGCGCGAGCGCTGGAAGCAGTACAAGGCGCGCGGCTTCGAGGTGAACAAGCACGATATGTGAATCGTGAATCGTGAATCGTGAATCGTGAATCGTGAAAAGGCTTGCGCGTCGAGGTTTTTTGCGCAAGCTCGCAACGCAACGACGGAGATGAGCCGTGACCATGGACAAGAGCTACGAACCGCAGGATTTCGAAAGCAAGTGGTACGCGCAGTGGGAGGCCAGCGGCTGCTTCAAGCCGACCGGCCACGGCACGCCGTACACGATCCTGCTGCCGCCGCCGAACGTCACCGGCACCTTGCACATGGGACATGCCTTCCAGCACACGCTGATGGACGCGCTGATCCGCTACCAGCGCATGCGCGGCCGCGACACGTTGTGGCAGGTCGGCACCGACCATGCCGGGATCGCCACCGAGATGGTGGTGGCGCGCAACATCGGCCGCGACGGACTCAAGCGCGACGAACTGGGACGCGAGAAGTTCATCGAAAAAGTGTGGGAGTGGAAGGGCGAATCCGGCGACACCATCGCCCGCCAGATGCGCCGCATGGGTGCGTCGGGCGACTGGTCGCGGCAGGTGTTCACGATGGATCCGATGCCATCGGCGGCGGTGGTCGAGGCGTTCGTGCGCCTTCACGAGCAAGGCTTGATCTATCGCGGCCAGCGGCTGGTGAACTGGGACCCGGTGCTCAAGACCGCGATCTCCGACCTGGAAGTGGTCAGCGAGGAAGAAGACGGTTTCCTGTGGTCGATTTCCTATCCGCTGAGCGATGGCAGCGGCTCGCTCGTGGTCGCCACCACGCGCCCGGAAACCATGCTCGGCGACGTGGCGGTGATGGTGCACCCGGAAGACGAACGCTATGCGCACCGGATCGGCCAATCGGTGCGCCTGCCATTGTGCGAGCGCGACATCCCGATCATCGCCGACGACTATGTGGATCGTGCGTTCGGCACCGGCGTGGTGAAAGTCACGCCCGCGCACGACTTCAACGACTACGCGGTCGGCCAGCGCCACGGTTTGCCGATCATCAACATCTTCACGCCCGATGCGCATATCAACGCGAACGCGCCGGAGACCTATCGCGGGCTCGATCGCGTCGCCGCGCGCAAGGCGGTGCTGGCCGATCTGGAAGCGCTGGGCCTGCTGGTCGAAACGAAAAAACACAAGCTGCAAGTGCCGCGCGGGGATCGCACCGGGCAGATCATCGAGCCGTACCTGACCGATCAGTGGTTCGTGAAGATGGATGCGCTGGCGCAGCGCGGGCTGGAGCTGGTCGAAGGCGTCGATGGCAAGCCCGGCGCGGTGCAGTTCGTGCCGGGCAACTGGATCAGCACCTACCGCCACTGGATGGGCAACATCCAGGACTGGTGCATTTCCCGCCAGCTGTGGTGGGGCCACCGCATTCCAGCGTGGTATGACGAGGCGGGCCGCGTGTATGTGGGACGCAACGAACAAGAAGCGCTCGCAAAGGCTGCGCAAGCGACTCGTGCAGGAGCAGCTTCTGTCGGAGCAGCTTCTGTGGCTGCGGCTTCGGCTTCTGTGGGAGCGGCTTCCAGCCGCGATGACCAATCCTCTGATCGGGCCTGGAAGGCCCTCCCACAGGTGGAGCCGCCTTCTGTGGGAGCAGACTCTGTGGGAGCAGACTCTGTGGGAGCGGCTTCCAGCCGCGACTCTGGCACCAGCGATCGCACCGCGACAGCGCTCCCGACCACGCACCTGCGCCAGGACGACGACGTGCTGGAGACCTGGTTCTCCTCGGCGCTGTGGCCGTTTTCGACGATGGGCTGGCCGGACGAAGCGGCGATGGCGCAGCGCGGCTTCGACCGCTACCTGCCGACCGATGTACTGGTCACCGGCTTCGACATCATCTTCTTCTGGGTCGCGCGCATGATTTTCATGACCGACCACTTCACCGGCCGCGTGCCGTTCCGCGAGGTCTACATCACCGGGCTGGTGCGCGACGCGCACGGGCAGAAGATGTCCAAGTCCAAGGGCAACGTGCTCGATCCGATCGACCTGATCGACGGCATCGGCCTCGAAGACCTGGTCGCCAAACGCACCACCGGCTTGATGCGGCCCACCGACGCGCCGAAGATCGAGAAGGCCACGCGCAAAGAATATCCCGACGGCATCCCCGCCTTCGGCGCCGACGCGTTGCGCTTCACTTTCGCCTCGCTGGCCACCCACGGGCGTGACATCAAGTTCGACCTCAATCGCTGCGAGGGCTACAAGAACTTCTGCAACAAGCTGTGGAACGCGGCGCGTTTCGTGTTGATGAACAGCAGTGAATCGGCAATCGTGAATCGTGAATCGGCAGAGCATGCGATCGGAACCGGTTCTACGACCGGTGCTTCATACCATTCACCATTCACCATTCACCATTCACCACAAACCGACCCCGAACTCTGGATCCTCGCCCAGCTGGCGCGCACCGCCGCCGAGGTGCAAACGCAGTTTGCCGCCTATCGTTTCGATCTGGTCGCGCAGGCGCTGTACGAGTTCACCTGGAACACGTTCTGCGACTGGTTCCTGGAGCTGGCCAAGCCCGCCCTGAGCAACGTCGAAGGATCGGCGCTGCAAGGCGACCACGCGCGAGCGGCCGCCTCCACCCGCCACACCTTGCTGTTCGTGCTCGAAGCGACGTTGCGCTTGTTGCATCCGTTGATCCCGTTCGTCACCGAGGAAATCTGGCAGCAGGTCGCACCGAAGTTGGGCATCGCCGGCCCCAGCATCAGCCTGCGCCCGTACCCGCAAGCCGATGAGTTCGCCGGCGACTTCGCCAGCGCCGAGGTCGACGTCGAATGGCTCAAGGCGGCGGTGACTGGCCTGCGCCGCATCCGCAGCGAACTCAACGTGGCCCCGTCCAGGCAGGTCAGCTTGCTGCTGCAAGGCGGCGATGCGAGCGACCGCATGCGGGTGGCCCGGTTTGGCGCGCAGTTGCAGTTTCTGGCGCGCATCGAGTCGATCGTCTGGCTGGATGCGGGTGTCGCCGCGCCAGCGGCCGCGACTGCGTTGGTCGGCGAACTCAGCTTGCGGATCCCGCTGGCCGGTCTGATCGACCTCGATGCCGAACGGGCGCGATTGGCGAAAGAAATCGCGCGCGTGGAAGGCGAGATCCGCAAATCCGAAGCCAAGCTGGCCAACTTCGCCGACAAGGCGCCGCCTGCCGTGGTCGAACAAGAGCGCACACGCCTGACCGACTGGTCGGGCAAACAGCAGGCGTTGCGCCGGCAACTGGAACTGCTCGGTAGCGGCAACGCCTGACCTGCTCGAGGGCTGTCGGAGCGCCGCCGTGCGCGTGCACAGACGCAGCTAACCGAACCGGCATATCCTGTGCACCCTTTGAATGCAGTGAGCACCGCCATGCGCATGCCCTACCCAACCCATTCCCGCCGCACTGGCGTGCTGGCGTCCATCGCCATCGCATCGGCACTGGCTGCCGTGCACGCTGCCCCCGCCAATCCCCCGGCACCGCAAGCGGGCCAACCCGCGCAAGCCGCGCAAGCTCCGCACCCGGCAACAGCCGTCGCCAGCCCGGCCACGAATGCCGCGCCTGCCGCGGCCAGTCCGGCGGTTCCAGCCAGCAGCGCCGCGCCGGCGGAAAACGTGGTTTACAAATGGAAGGACGCGCACGGGGTGTCGCAGTATTCGCAGCAACCGCCGCCCAAGGGCGTGAAGTACGAAACCGTGCAGATGACCGGCACCGTCAACAACGGACTGGTACCACAAAGCACGGGCGGGAAGTTCTGACGGCACGCACTGGCGCCGCCACGCTCGCTCAACGCAGCCGCACCGACAACTCGATGCCCATCACGATGGCATCCTCGCGCCCAGCGGATGCCGGGTAGTATCCCTTGCGCACGCCGATCTGACGGAACCCTTCGGACAGGTACAGTGCAATCGCGTGCGGATTGGACGGGCGCACTTCCAGGAATACCTGGGCCGCCTTGTGCCAGCGCGCCAGGTCGAGCAGGCGACGCACCAGCATCCGGCCCAGCCCGCGCCGCTGCTGCGCCGGAGCCACGCACACGTTGAGGATGTGTGCCTCGCCGGCAGCCGCGCTGAGCACGCCGTAGCCGAGCAGTTCGCTGCCGTCCTCCAGCACCCAGCATTCGTAGCCGGCCGACAGGCAATCGCGAAAGATGCCGGCCGTCCACGGAAACTCATAAGCGGCCGTTTCAATCGCCATCAACGCCGGCAGGTCGCGCGCATGCAGGGCGCGCAGGCGCGGCAGCGGCGCGATCGCGGCGTTCATCCGCGCCCGGCGCGCAACGCGCGCAGTCGTGGCCACAATGCTCGCTTGGCCGTCGCATCCGTGCGCAATGTCACCGGCGCCGGCAGGCCGTGGGCATGCCACCAGTCGGACAAGTCGGGGCAGGCGCGCGCATCCAGGCCGGCGGCACGCGATATCGCCACGACCAACGTGTCCGACGGATCGATGGCGAAGTCGAGAGTCGCTGCATCAGACCGATCGGCTGCACCGTCGCCAGCCGGTGCGCTCGTCCATCCCGCCAGCGGCCGGTACACGGCATGCCCCAGCGCGGCGAGGATGCGTAGCTGCGGCGGCGACCACGGCGCGCTCACGTCGCCTCCGTCGGGCTCGCCGGTGGTTTGCGACGCAGCCGGTTCCACGCCCACAGCGCCGGACCGGACAGTGCGTACAGCCAGGTAACCGCCAACAGCAGCACGGATGGATAGATGTAAAGCGCCACGATGGTCAACACCACCACCAACAGCAACACGAAGGGCACGCGCTCGCCCGGTGGCGAGGGATTGCTGCGCCCGCCCTTGAAGCTGGTGTAGCGCAGGCGACTGACCATCAGCAAACCAGCGATCACGGTAACGGCCAGCGCAACGTAGCGCAGTTGCTCGCCGCTGTAGCCCAGGTGATCCATCGTCCACACGAACGACACGACCACCGCCGCTGCCGCTGGGCTGGCCAAACCGATAAACCAGCGCTTGTCCACCACCCCGACTTGGGCATTGAAGCGCGCCAGCCGCAGCGCGGCGCAGGCCATGTACAGGAAAGCCGCCGACCAGCCAGCCTTGCCCATCGGCACGCCGTCGAGCTTGAGGGTCGACAGCGCCCAGTGGTACATCACCAGCGCCGGCGCCATGCCGAAGCTCACCAGATCGGCCAGCGAATCGTATTGCACGCCGAACTGCGTGCTGGTGCCGGTCAGGCGGGCGATGCGCCCATCCACGCCATCGAACAGCGCCGCCACGAATACCGCGATGCAGGCCGTTTCGAAGTGCCCGCTGGCGGCCGCGAGGATCGCATAGAAGCCCGAAAACATCCCGCCGGTGGTGAGCAGGTTCGGGAGCAGGTAGATCCCGCGCGAACGCGGCGGCGGCCGGGAGGGTTCATCCATGTCAAATCGGTGCGATTGCGGCCATGATTGCGCTAGAGTGTAGCCGCTGGCCGCCCGGCCCGCCCACCGTCGCCATCCCCAGACCCGTTTCCCCGGAGGTCGTATGCGTCACATTATCCCCATCATCAGCCTCGCGGCCGCGGTCGGGCTGCTCGTGGGCAGCAGCGTCTGCGCCGAAACCGTGTACCGGTGGAAGGACGCCAACGGCCAGTCGCATTACTCGCAGCAGCCGCCCGAAGGCGTCAAGAAGTTCGAGACGATCAGCTCGTCGGGCGATCCGATCCTGCACGACGATGCCGCCACGCCCCCCGCGTCTTCGGCCGCCAAAGATGGCGCCACCCCGGCCGCCAAGGCCGGCCCCGGCGGCGCCACCCCGGCCCAGCAGCAGCGCACGCAACTGTGCAAGCAAGCGCGCGAAAACGTCACCACACTGACCCAGCACGCCACCGTCACCACCGACCTCAATGGCGATGGCAAACCGGTCACGCTCAACGCCGCGCAGCACGACAAGGCGCTCAGCGACGCCAACAAACAGGTCGATCTGTACTGCACCCCGTAGCATCCGGCACGCGACGCAGCGGCCGCCTGACATTGTCCGCTCACCCCTGCGCCCGGCTCGTCCGGGCGCAGTCGGCTGCGCGCCTCGCCGGATTCCATATCCGCTCCCGATTCCCGCCTCCATCCAGTCATCCCGCCATGCGCCTGTCGCGATTCCATCTCAATACCAGTCGTGAAACCCCCGCCGATGCCGAGATCGTCAGCCACCAGTTGATGCTGCGCGCCGGCATGCTGCGCAAGCTCGGTGCCGGTCTGTATACCTGGTCGCCGCTGGGCCTGCGGGTGATGCGCAAGGTGGAAGCGATCGTGCGCGAGGAAATGGACCGTGCCGGCGCGCTGGAGCTGCAAATGCCCACCGTGCAGCCGCGCGAGCTGTGGGAGGAAACCGGGCGCTGGGAAAAGTTCGGCCCGCAGTTGCTCAAGATCGTCGATCGCAAGCGCGCCGAATACTGCTACGCGCCGACCGCCGAGGAGGTCATCACCGATTTTGCCCGCAACGAACTGCGCTCGTACAAGCAGTTGCCGGTGAACTTCTACCAGATTCACTCCAAGTTCCGCGACGAGATCCGCCCGCGTTTCGGGGTGATGCGCGCGCGCGAGTTCCTGATGAAGGATGCGTATTCCTTCCACCTCTCGCCCACGGACATGGAGCGCGAATACCACAACATGCACGCGGCGTATTCGCGCATCTTCACCCGTCTGCAATTGAAGTTTCGCGCGGTGCGCGCCGATTCGGGCGCGATCGGCGGCGACGCCTCGCAGGAGTTTCACGTACTGGCCGATTCGGGTGAGGACGCGATCGCGTTCTGCGACGGCTCGGACTATGCCGCCAACCTCGAAGCCGCGCAGGCGGCCGCGCCCGGCCCGCGCCCGGCGGCGACCGCCGCCATGCACCGCGTCGATACCCCGACGCAAAAAACCTGCGAGGACGTGGCCGCGTTGCTCGGTATCCCGCTCACGCGCACGGTCAAATCCGTGGCGCTGATGGGCGACGACACCGTGAAGGGCTGCGGTTTCGTGCTGGCGCTGGTGCGCGGCGATCATGCGGTGAATGAAATCAAGCTCGCCAAGCTGCCCGGCTTGGCGGCGTACCGATTGGCCAGCGAGGCGGAGATACTCGAACACCTCGGCAGCGAGCCCGGGTTCCTCGGCCCGGTGAAACCGGTAAAGCCAATCACCGTGATCGCCGACCGCGAGGTCGCGGCGATGGCCGATTTCGTGGTCGGTGCCAACGCCGTCGGTTTCCACCTCGCCGGCGTGAACTGGGGCCGCGACCTGCCCGAACCCGATGCGGTCGCCGATATCCGCAACGTGGTCGAGGGCGATGTTTCTCCCGACGGCAGCGGCAAACTCGGTATCGCCCGCGGCATCGAGGTCGGGCACGTGTTCCAACTCGGGCAAAAATACGCGCAGGCGATGCAGGCCACGGTGCTCGACGAGGCCGGCAAGGCGCAGGTGATGTACATGGGCTGTTACGGCATCGGCGTGACCCGCATCGTCGCCGCGGCGATCGAGCAAAACCACGACGCCAACGGCATCATCTGGCCGCTGCCGATGGCACCGTGGCAGGTGGCGGTGTGCATCATCAATCCGAAGAACAACCCCGAAGTCGCCGCCGCCGCGGAAAGCCTTTACCACGAGTTGCATACCGCCGGCATCGACGCCGTGCTCGACGACCGCGGTCTGCGTCCGGGGCCGATGTTCTCGGACATCGAGCTGATCGGCATCCCGCACCGCGTGGTGGTTTCCGAGCGCGGTTTGGCGGCCGGTACCTTCGAATACCGCGGGCGGCGTGACACCGAGTCGGCAGCACTCGACCACGGCGCACTGCTGGCGCGGCTTGGGGTGGGGTGAGTTTGCCAAGCTGCGGAGCCGATCGGTGCGATGCGCAGCTGCGGTCGCTCGCGATACCCGTTCGCGGCGAGGAGCGTTGGGCGAGGCCGCAGGCGGAGCAAACCCGTCGCGAACCCCGACGCGCATACCCTCGTCCAGCGGCGACTGATTTTGACTTTCCCGCCGATGGGTTTACTATCGGCAGGCCCGGGTATCCGGGCATCGCCCCCAACACGGAAACCGCCCATGTCGATCGACCTCGAAAAACTCTCGGCGAAGGAACTCGGTGCCCTGATTTCCAAAGCCAGCCAGCGCAAGAAGAAACTGCAAAAGCGCAAACCCGCTGCCGGCATCCGCAAGCAGATCATCACGCTGGCCCGCAAGGCCGGCTACACCGTCGCCGAGTTGTTCGGGCATGGCGCAGCCGCTA
>JAFEEL010000027.1 GCA_018241125.1 Pseudomonadota bacterium
ATCGCCTTGCACAACGGCAATCCCAAACCTTTCGTCTGGACCGCCAAGGCCAACGACATCCTGCAGAAAGTCATCCGTGCCAATCGACGCCTTGGTTCAAAGAATAACGAAGCACTACACTAGCATCCACGGTTTGCCGTGCCGCGGACGGATTCCCGTTGCGCGCAGCGCAGGTTTCCCGTTTCCGAGGAGTCTTTCATGCGTCGCATCCTGCCTGTTGCCATTGCCGCGGCCATCGCCGCGTTCGCCCTGCCGTCGGCCGCGTTCGCGCTCGATGCGCCAACCGCCGCAGCGGGAACCGCGGACGCGGCCTTGCCGACCACGCAGTTGCCGCGCGGCGTGCGGCCGACGCACTACGACATCGCCATCGTCCCCGATACGCAGCACATGCGCTTCAAAGGCCAAGTGACTATCGACATCGAAGTCTTGCAGGCCACGCCCAAAATCACCCTCAATGCCGTGGACATGACCTTCTCGACGGTGGGTTTGTCGAATGACAAGATCGAATTCGCCGCGCCCCATGTGGTCATGGATGCCGATGCACAAACCGTGACCTTCGTGTTCGATCGGCCAATCGCGCCAGGCTTCTACCATCTGCGCATGCACTACGAAGGCAAGATCGGCACCCAAGCCAACGGCCTGTTCGCACTCGATTACGACACGAAGGACGGCAAACGGCGCGCGCTGTACACGCAGTTCGAGAACTCCGACGCGCGGCGTTTCATCCCGTGCTGGGACGAGCCGTCCTACAAGGCGACCTTCTTTTTGATGGCAATTGTGCCGAGCGCACAGATGGCCGTTAGCAATATGCCAATCAGGGACAGCAAGGACTTTGGTGACGGGCGCAAAGGCGTGGCCTTCGCGACTTCGCCGAAGATGTCCAGCTACCTGCTGTTCTTCGGTCTGGGCGATTTCGAGCGCGCCACCACGCATCTTGGCGACACCCAGATCGGCGTGGTCACACAGAAGGGCATGGGTTCGCAGGCGAGCTTCGCGCTGGATTCGGCCAAGGAAATTCTCGCCGAGTACAACGACTATTTCGGCACGCCTTATCCACTGCCCAAGCTCGACAACATCGCCGCGCCGGGCAGCAGCCAGTTCTTCAGCGCGATGGAGAACTGGGGCGCGATCTTCACCTTCGAGCGCGCCATGCTGCTCGATCCGGCGATCTCCACGCAGGCCGACCGCGAGCGCGTGTTCTTGGTGGAGGCCCACGAGATGGCGCACCAGTGGTTCGGCGATCTGGTGACGATGGCGTGGTGGGACGACCTGTGGCTCAACGAGGGCTTCGCCTCGTGGATGGAAGGGCGCACCACCGCCAAGCTGCACCCGGAGTGGCGCGCCGACCTCGATGCGGTGGACGTGCGCGAGGCGGCGATGTCGCGTGACGCAGTGGCGACCACCCACCCGGTGATCCAGCACGTGGATACCGTGGAGCAGGCCAGCCAGGCGTTCGACACCATCACCTATTCCAAGGGCGAATCGGTGATCCGCATGCTCGAAGCCTGGGTCGGGCCTGACCAATGGCGGCAGGGCGTGCGCATGTACATCAAGCAACACGCCTACGGCAACACCACGTCCGACGACTTGTGGCGCGCGATGGAGCAGGCCACCGGCAAGCCGGTCGCGGCGATCGCCCACGACTTCACCTTGCAACCGGGCGTGCCATTGATCGGCGTGGAAGACGCCGGATGCAGCAACGGCGCGACCGCGGTGACGCTCACGCAAAGCGAGTTCACCAAGGATCGCCCGGACAAGCGCCCGCTGGCGTGGCAGGTGCCGGTGGTCGCGCAGACCCTCGGCGGCGTGCCGGTGCGCACGCTGGTCAACGGCGGTAGCGCGCACATGAGCTTGCCCGGCTGCGGCCCGGTGATCGTCAACGCCGGGCAGACTGGCTACTACCGCACCCTGTATGCGCCGTCGGAAGTTGCGGCGTTGCGCGGCACGTTCGCGCAGGTTCCGACCGTCGATCAACTGGGCATCCTCGACGACGTATGGGCGCTGGGGATGGCCGGGCGCATGCCGGTGTCCGATTACCTCGATCTGGCGCAGACGGTGCCGACCGACGCCGATGCGCACGTGTGGGGCGACATCGCCGACAAGTTCGATGCGCTCGATGGCTACTATGGCACCGACTCGCCGCAGCGCACTGCGTTCCGCGCCTTCGCCATCGCCCGCTTGCAGCCGGTGATGGAACAGATCGGCTGGGAGGCGCGCACCGGCGAATCCGATCCAGTGGTCAACCTGCGCACGCAGTTGATCGGCACGCTCGGCGGCTTGGGCGATGCCAAGACTGTTGCCGAAGCGCGCCGTCGCTATGGTGCGCGCGACACCGATCCGGCCGCGATGCCGGTGGCGTTGCGCAAGACCATCCTGGGCATCGTCGCCGCGCACGCCGATGCGGCGACCTGGGACGCGCTGCATGCGCAGGCGCTGACGGAGAAGACGCCGTTGATCAAGGCGCAGTTCTATTCGTTGTTGGCCTCCGCGAAAGATCCGACGCTGGCGCAGCGCGCGCTGGAGCTGGCGCTGACCGCCGAACCGGGCGCCACCAACGCCGCCGGCATGATCGCCGCGGTCGGCTGGCGCCATCCCGAACTGGCGTTCGATTTCGCCGTTGCACACCGCGCGCAGGTCGATGCGCTGGTGGATAGTACCTCGCGCGCCCAGTACTACCCGCGCCTGGCCAGCGGCTCGTTGGAAGCGGCCACGATCGCCAAGGTCGAAGCCTTCGCGCAGGCCCACATCGCGCCGACCTCGCGCCGCGCCGCCGACACCACCGTGGCCAACATCCACTACCGCATCGGCGTGCGCCAGCAGCGCCTGCCGGCGGTGGATGCGTGGCTGGTCAAACACGCGGGGGCGTGAGGCGCGATGCCGCTGGCGGGAGCATTATTTTTCAAGTGTGACTCGTAAAGTGGATATGAGAGGGCCATTTAGGCCCGATCTATGCCTTCGCAGCATGATCGGTGTGACTGTCGCGGCTGGAAGCCGCTCCCACCAAAGCCGCTCCCACCAAAGCCGCTCCGACCAAAGCCGCTCCGACCAAAGCCGCGCTGGCAAAGGGGACTCCGGCACCTGGGGGAGGGCCTTGACCAGCCTTCGGCTGTTGCAAGACCGGCCCGATCTATGCCTGCGCAGCATGATTGATGGGGCCATCGCGGCTGGAAGCCGCTCCCACACGATGGCCTGCCGGAACGTTCTGTGGGAGGGCCTTTTAGGCCCGATCAATGCCTTCGCAGCATGATCGATGTGACTGTCGCGGCTGGAAGCCGCTCCCACCAAAGCCGCTCCCACACGATGGCCTGCCGGAATGTTCTGTGGGAGGGCCTTTTAGGCCCGATCAATACCTTCGCAGCATGATCGGTGTGACTGTCGCGGCTGGAAGCCGCTCCCACGGAAGCTGTCGACACCGCAATATGGTGGATCGATCGCAGATCGACCCATCGATGAAGTTCGCGGTCAATGGTGATGGGTCTTGCTTGCGCTCGGCCCATCCTGCGCGCCACTCCGATCAACAGCTGATCCCGCCGCATGCCCTTCAGGATTTGCCGGCTTCCACTGGCGCCCAATGCGCGGCCGGGGCGGGACGGCCGAGCAGGAAGCCCTGACCGTAGTCGCAGCCCAAGGCGATCAGTGCGTCGCGCTGTTCGACCGTCTCGATGCCCTCGGCCACCACCTGCATGTCCAGCGCGCGCGCCATCGCCACCACCGCGGCGACCACCTTGGCGCTGCTGCTCTGCGCGCGGGCGTCGAGCGCGGCGACGAAACCGCGGTCGATCTTGAGGATGCGCAACGGGAAAGAGTGCAAGTAGCTGAGCGAGGAATGGCCGGTGCCGAAATCGTCCAGTGCCGCGCCGATCCCCGCCGCGCGCAGGCGTTCGAGGCTGGCGCGCACCTCGTCGGGGCGTTCGATCAACGAGCCCTCGGTCAACTCCACCACCAGCTTGCGCGCCGGCCAGCGTACGCGCTTGGCCAGATCGATCAGGCGCTCGTCGAAATCAGTGCGGCGAAAGTGCAGCGGCGAGACGTTGATGGTGACGTAGGCCTTGTGCGCCGGATCGATGCCGCCGGCCAGCCGCAGGGTCTTTTCGAACATCTTCCAGTCGATCGCCTCCAGACTGCCGCTGTCCTCGGCGATCTGCAGGAACTCGGCTGGGCCGATCGGCCCGCGCGTGGGGTGGTTCCAGCGCAGCAATGCCTCGTAGCCGACCACCTGTCCGCCTTGCAGGTGCACGATCGGCTGGAAGTACGGCTCGAACTGGTCGAGCAGCAACGCGCTGCGCAGCTTGATCTCCATCGCCAGCACGTTGACCGCGTTTTCCTGCAACGACTCATCGAACATCACCCAGCGCCGGCGCCCGGATTTCTTGGCGCGGTACATCGCGGTGTCGGCGTCGCGCAGCAGGTCGTCGGCGTACTGGTAGTTGGCGTCGCCGATGGCGATGCCGATGCTGGTGGACGGCTCGATCACCTCGCCGGCGGCGTTGAGCGGCTTGCCAACTTCCTCCAGCACACGCTGGGCGATCTTGATCGCCGCACCAGGAACCGGCACGTCCTCCAGCAAGATCGCGAACTCGTCGCCGGACAGGCGGCCGACGATGTCCGGTTCGCGCACGCATGCCAGCAGGCGCTGGCCGAATTCCTTGAGCACCGCATCGCCGGCCAGATGCCCGAGGCTGTCGTTGATCACCTTGAAGCGATCCACGTCCAGATACAGCAAGGCGCAGCGGCCTGCCTTGTCGCGCTTGAAGTGGCGCAGCACGCGACCGATGCGATCGAGCAGGTAGCTGCGGTTGGGCAGGCCGGTGAGGGCGTCGTGCATCACCTGATGCTTCAGTTGGCCCTGCACCTTCTCGCGCTCGGCGATTTCCTGGCTCAGCTCGGCGGTGCGTTCGGCCACGCGCTGTTCGAGTTGCGCGTGCGAGGCGCGCAGTGCCTCCACCGAACGCCGGCGTTGCAGGCTGTTGGCGACCTGCGAGGCGACGAAGGTCAGCAGCTCGTGCTCGGCCGGGCCGAATATCACCTGCGGATCGTAGCTCTGCACCGCGATCAGGCCGATGGTCTCGTCGCCGACCGTGAGTGGAACGCCCAGCCAGCATACCGACAACGAACCGACGTCTTCCAGGTCGATCTCGCCCTCCTGCGCCAGCCGCTGGATGTCTTCGCCGCTGAGGATCGCCGCGCCACTGCGCAGCACGTATTCGCTCAAGCCGTAGCCCATCGGCCGCGATTCGTAGCGTTCGCCGGTTTCGTCGATGGAATACACGAAATCCAGGTTCTGCCCATCCATGCTCACCAGCGCGATGAACAGGTTGCGCGCGTTCATCAACTCGCCGATGGCGTTGTGCGCCTGCCGGTAGAACTCGGCCTGACTGATGTCGGCAGTGGCCAGCCCGGCGATCTGGAACAGCGCTCTCTGCAGGCGCTCGGCATGCTGGCGTTCGGCCATGCCCAGTTGCAGCACACGGTTGGCGTGCGCCAGCTCGAAGGTGCGCGTGCGCACGCGTTGCACCAGTTCGTCCTTGCTGCGCTTGCGCTCGATCGCGGTCAGGATATGGCTGGCGACGAACTCCAGCAGGGCGCGATCGTCCTGGTTGAAGCCGATCGACGTGTCGTAGCTTTGCACCACGATCGCCCCGCAGGCGCGCCCGTCGCGCCGCATCGGCACGCCCAGCCAATCGGCCGAGTCGGTGCCGATCAGGCGCAGCGGTCCGGAGACCTGCGTGGCCAGTTGCGCGGCATCGCCCATCAGCGGCTTGCCGTCGTGCAGCAGGTACCAGGTCAGCGAGTGCTGGATGTCGTCCATCTGCACGTCGCCGTAGTTGCCCGGCGGGTTTTCGTCCTCCACGTCCACGAAGTAGATGAAACGCAGGGTGCGCGCGCCGGCATCGTGCAGCACGATGTAGAAGTTCTCGGCGTACATCAGCCCGCCGAGGATGCCGTGGATGCCACGCAGCAGGTCGAGCATCGCCCGATCCGAGCTGGCCAGGTCGGCGATCGCGAACAACGCGTGCTGCAGGCGTTCGGAATGGGCCAGCCGCTTGTGATCCTCGGCCAGTGCCGAGGCGTCGAGCGCGCGCCGCAGGTGGCGGGCGGCCACCGCGAGCGGGTCGGCGGCCTTGGCCAGCGCGCGCTGCACGGATTTGGCAACCTCGGCCGGCAGCAGCAGCGCGGCCTGCGTGCCGGCCAACCGCAACGCGGCGTGCGCACCGACGACCACCGGCGCGGCCTGCTTGCGCGCCACCGCGGTCAGCGCCAGTTCCACCTGCGCATCGGACAGTTCCAGTGCCGGCTCGCGCTGCACACCGTCGCGGTGATCCAGCCCCCACACCACCACCGCTGGCTCCTCGCCGCCACCGGCCGCGCCGACCCGCGCCTGCGCCAGCGGCGCCAGCACACGCGCCACCTCGCGCGGGGTGTCGGCGGCCGCCAGCTGCGCCAGCAAGCCGAGCAGGGCGTCGGCCTCGGGCTTGACGATCTGTTTTCTGGTTGCGGCCTTGCGCATGCGTCCCCCGCGCGCCGGTTGGCTTGAACTATGCGGCTTGGCGATTGTGAACCTGCGTGCGCGATCTCACAAAATCACCGTGTCGCGCCGCGCCGTGATAGCCCGGCGCCTTCACGGCATGTTCTTGACCGCCTCGACGACCGATGGTTTCAGGAAATGGATGTTGGCGTCCTGGCTTTGATCGACGTCGATGTACAGGCTCAACAGGAAGCCCATCAGGTCGTGGCGGCGCGCCAGCCACTGGCTGTCGTTCCACGCCTTGGCCGGGTCGCCGATGCGTTCGATCAGCTTGCCGAACCAGTGATCCCAATCCTTCTGGGTGAAGAACCCGCGCTGCACGATCGCCAGCACCGCCCGCGCCATCCGCCCTGGCTCGCCGACACCATAGGTGGGCGCGGCGTCGGGCACGATCTGGGTGGCCAGCGCGGCCAGCATGCGGTTGGCCTGCTCGGCATCGGTGGCCGGATCGAGCGCCAGTTGCCACAGCCAGTCGGCACCGTGCGCCACCGCGTGGCGGTAGCCCTGCTTGTCGTCGAAGGCGCGGTAGTCGGTGATCGAGGCGAAGTAATCGGACGCCTTGGCGACCATGTCGGCGCGTTCCTCGGCGTTCATCCACGGCTTGATGCGATCGGTGCGTGCGATCTCCGACAGCGCCAGCGCCGCGTAAGGGTGGACGAAGCCCTGCGCGTCGTCGCCGGCGAGCTGCGCATACAGCGCGTCGCGCATGCCGCGCAGGGTTTCGGCATCGAACGCGCCGGCGCGCAGCCAGGTTTGCAGCGCCGGGAACGCGATCTCGTCGCGCAGGTACGGGTCGGGATCGCCCAGACACTCCAGCAAGCCCATCGCCAACTTTTTCTGATCTTTGGCGTCGGAGGTCTGGAACTTGAACGCCTTGAGCTGCTTGAGCGTATCGAGCGTCTGCCCCTCGGGCGGGCAGCCGGCCTGCGCGGCCAGCGGCGCGGCAACAGCGAGCAAACCGGCCAGTAGCCATCCGTAGCGCAGGTGCATGGGTGTTCCTCGTCGGGGATGGCGACACCGTAACCGCAGCCTTGCAACGAAACAACCGCCGACGGTGTCAGCCGGCACGAGATTGCGGGGTCGGTGTCCGGGTGCTAACGTGCCGGTTCGGCTCGGTGAAGGGGATGGCGCCATGTCGTTGCCGATTCGGTCTTCGTGGATCGTGTCCGCCGTTGTCCTCCTAGCGCTGTCTGCGGCGTCGCGGGCCGGTGACGGCGCCTGTGTCGTCGGTCAGCGCGTGATCGTCGAGCCGGGCCACCATCCGGCCACCGTTCTGGCAGCCAGCGGCGCCTCTTGCAAGGTCCATTACGAAGATGGCGCCTTCGGTGACGGCTGGACTTACCAGTTCAACATCCAGCCCGCCGGGCGCGATGCCGCCAATGCGGCCGCTGCCGCCGGCGGCCCGCAGCCGGGCAAATACACGGTCACCATCGGTGCCGGTTTGTTTCAGGGCTATCTTGTGTTGCGCCCCTCAGGCGTCTACGAGATGTTGCTCCCGGGCGGCAAGAGCGGTGGCAACGGTACCTATCGCTTCGATGCGGGCGCAGGCACAGTGACGTGGCTCAGTGGGCCGTTGACCGATCCGGGCTGGGATGGCACGCAGCGGTTCGAAGCCGATGGCAAGATGCGCAAGATTCGTATCGGCAAGCGGGCAGTGGCCACCCTCGTCGTGCCGTAAGCGGCCGCACTTGGCCCGGATGCCGCTTTCCGGCCGCCATCGAGTCGCGATTGACCGGCAAATGCTATGTTCGGGGCCGGTTCCAGGGTGGGGCGCAGGGCGATTTCGGGACGTTTGGGCGCCCTTTGGAGCAGACGAGGTCATGCCTGTGCTATTCCTTGTTCTCCTGCTGGCGGCCGGTTTCGCGTTCATCGGCGTGCTCACCCTGCTGGCGCGCTTGGTGGAGTTTTCGCGGGAGCGGAGGCTGCTGCGTGCGCAGAAGGAATACGCACGCCTCGAGATCCAGCACGGAGTCGTCGGTGCACGTGAGCACTGCCCGCACTACCTGTTCCGGCTATCCCAGACCGGCGTTCCCGGTGTGGTCGTCCTGACCCACAAGTGGTGCTTGTTGTGCGGCAAGAACCTCGGCACCGCGCGCTTGCGGAAGACCTGGTATGGCCACCGCTGGGAATGATCGGCCCAACGCGCCGCATGCGCCCGGTTCCACGCCGGAGGATGCCCGTGTCGTGAAAGTCGAAAAAACGGGGCGGTCGCGCGAGTTGTTCATTGGCGTGCTGTCGACGGTGATCGTCGGGATTCTGATCGGCAGTTCGGCGCCGTGGTGGTGGCGCGTGCTGTTTCCGCAGCGGGCCGAGTCCGTGGTGGCGCCCGCGGCATGCCCCGTGGATGCGATCAAGGACCAGCTTCTCGGGGCCAATGGCGATGCATCGGTTTTCATCGAGTCCGACGCGCGTGCGATGCGGGAGCTGCTGCGTGACGGCAACATCGACTGTGTCGAGGCCATCGCGGGCGTGCTGCTGCGCGTGGACGCGAACAACGGCAGCGGCCTGTATTTTGCGGGCGAAGTCTGGCGCGTCAGAGCCAAGCGCGAGCCAGCCAAAGCGGTCGCTTGGCGCGAGCGCATGCGCGAACACTTCTGGCGATACGTCGATGCCGAAAAGACGTTGCCGTCCGCCCAACGTGACGGCAAGAGCGAAGCCTGCTACCGCCGCGCAAAGGGCTTTTGCGCCGAGCGCACGGCGTGGGTCAGTCACCTGATGGCCATCGATTATCTGCAGCAAGCCGATGAAGCCGGTAACGTGTCGGCGCGGGCAGAGTTCCTGCGGCGTGCCGCCGATTTCGTGGGCACCGATGTCGCCTACGGAGGATTTGACCAAGTCGTTCCCACGGTGGAGCTGCAGCGTCGCATCGATGTGCGTTTGCGCACGGGAACAGCTCGTTGACGGTCATTGCGGCCCGGGGAGCGTCGCCATGCCTTCCGGAACGGTGTGACAGCCAAGGGGAGCGCGATGGTCGGCAACGCTTGTCTGCGGCCGAGAGGCCTGCGCCGGGGCAGCCAAACTCACTGTCTGGGGGATCGCTGATGGGCCAGCGTTGCTGCGGGTGCTGCGTGCTGTGGGAAAATCGCGGCGATGGAATCGCCACATCCACCACGCCGCCGCGTTGGTTCACGCGAAGCGGCAAGACCGACCGCTCGCGAAGTGCCGCGGATCGATCCATTCGCCGGCACGCTCACCGTCGACCGTGCGCGACTGATCGGCCTGCGCACGCGGGCGCTGGGTGCGCCGGAAGGTTCCACCGCACACATGGCATTCGAGCAGGCGCTGGCCGCCTCGCGCGCGGCGGTCGCGGCGCGAGGCGAATCCGCGCCCAGGCCCACGTTCGACGACGGTCTGCCGATCGCGCGCGAAGCCGAACGCATCGTCGCATTGATCCGCGCCCATCCGGTGGTGGTGATCGCTGGCGAAACCGGCTCGGGCAAAACCACTCAGCTTCCGAAACTTTGCCTCGCCGCTGGGCGCGGTGCTGCCGGCCTGATCGGCTGCACGCAGCCGCGGCGGATCGCGGCGCGCTCAGTCGCCCGGCGGGTCGCGCAGGAGCTGGGCGTGCCGTTGGGCGGCGCGGTCGGATTCCAGGTGCGCTTCAACGATCAGATCGGTGCCGATACGCGCATCAAGTTCATGACCGATGGCATCTTGCTGGCCCAGATGCAGGCCGATCGCTGGCTGTCGGCCTACGACACGCTGATCATCGACGAGGCGCACGAGCGCAGCCTCAACATCGATTTCCTGCTCGGCTACCTCAAGCAACTGGTGGCGCGACGGCCCGACCTGAAAGTCATCGTCACCTCGGCGACCATCGACACCGCACGCTTCGCGGCGCACTTCGACGATGCGCCGGTGCTGGAGGTCGAAGGGCGTAGTTTCCCGGTGGAAGTGCGCTACCGGCCCGAGCAGGAAAAGCGGCCGGAGGCATTGGCAGACGAGGATTCAGGCAGGGCAGGCGCTGCTAAACCGGAAAATGCCTCTGGCCCCTTTTCGGCCATCGTCGCCGCACTGGAGGAAATCACTCGCGAAGACGCACAGGGCGACGTGCTGGTGTTCCTGCCCGGCGAGCGCGAAATCCGCGATCTGCACCAGTTGCTCGGCCAGCGCAACTTCCGCCACACCCAGGTGTTGCCGCTGTACGCGCGGCTGTCGCCGAAGGATCAGGATCGCGTGTTCAACCCCGGCCCGGGCCGGCGCATCGTGCTGGCGACCAATGTCGCCGAGACTTCGCTGACGGTGCCGCGCATCCGTTACGTGATCGACCCGGGCGTGGCGCGCGTCAAGCGCTACAGCCCGCGGATGAAGCTTGATCGCCTGCACGTCGAAGCGATCTCGCAGGCCAGCGCCGACCAACGCAAAGGCCGCTGCGGGCGCGTGGCGGCGGGCGTGTGCTACCGGCTGTATGCGGAGTCCGATTACCTCTCAAGGCCGCGCTACACCGATCCGGAAATCCTGCGCGCGTCGCTGGCGGGCGTGACCTTGCGGATGCTCGCGCTGGGCCTTGGGCGTGTCGAAAACTTCGCCTTCATCGACGCGCCCGAGTCGCGCGCGATCGCCGATGGCTGGCAGCAGTTGTGGGAACTGGGCGCGGTGAGCGCGCCCGACGCGCATGGCCGGCGGACGATCACCGCACTCGGACGCACGCTGGCGCGCATCCCGATCGACGTGAAGCTGGCGCGCATCCTCGTCGCCGCCAAGCAGCACGGCTGCCTGCGCGAGGCGATCATCATCACGGCCTTCCTGTCCATTCAAGACCCCCGCGAACGCCCAGCCGAAGCGCGCGGTGCGGCCGATGCCGCGCACGTGGCGTTTGCCGATCCCAAGTCCGAGTTCATCGGCATCGTCAGACTATGGGACGCCTACGCCGCCGCGCACGAAGAACTCACCCAGTCGAAGCTGCGCGCGTGGTGCGAGAAGCACTTCCTCGGATTCTTGCGCATGCGCGAATGGCGCGAGCTGCATCGGCAGTTGCTCGTGCTCGGCGAGGAGATTGCCTTGCGTCCGAACGCGCAGCCGGCCGACTACGCCGCGCTGCACCGTGCCTTGATCGCCGGTTTACCGATGCAGGTCGGCAACAAGGACGAGAAGCACGTGTACCTCGCGCCGCGCCAGCGCCGCTTCAAGCTATTTCCCGGTTCGGCGTTGGCCAGACAACCGCCGCCGTGGGTGCTGGCGGCGACCTTGCTCGACACCGCGCAGGTGTGGGGGTTGACCAACGCCCGCATCGAACCCGAATGGGTGATCGCCGAACTGCCGCATCTGCTGGCGCGCAAGCATTTCGATGCGCACTGGTCGCGCCGTCAGGGGCGGGTGATCGCATCGGAGCAGATCAGCCTGTTCGGCCTTGTGCTCGCGCCGCACAAGCCCGTCCACTACGGTTCCATCGCGCCGGCCGAGGCGCGCGACATTTTCATCCGTCAGGGGCTGGTTGCCGGTGAGGTCGATCTGCGTGCGCCGTTGCTCAAACGCAATCTGGCCACATTGGAAAAAGCGCGTGAGGAAGAAGCCAAGCTGCGGCGCGCGGGGCTGGTCGCAGACGAAGACTGGCAGGCGCGCTGGTACCTCGACCGCATTCCGGGCGAGGTGTGCACTGCGCACGCTCTGGATGCGTGGTACGCGAAGGCGCCCGAGCCGCAGCGCCGCGCGCTGGAGTGGCCGCTGGCCGAGTTGCTGCCGGGGCAGGGCAGTCAGGCCGATCGCTTCCCGAAATACCTTGCGCTCGGTGACGCGCGACTGGAGCTGCACTATCGCTTCGAGCCGGGTGCCGACGATGATGGCGTCACCCTGCTGGTGCCCTTGCACCTGCTCGGCGCGCTCGACGCGGCGCGGTTGTCGTGGCTGGCACCGGGCTTGCACGAGGAAAAGGCCACTGCGCTGATCCGCGGGCTGCCCAAGGCGCTGCGGCGCAATTTCGTGCCGGCGCCGGATTTCGCACGCGCGTTTGCGCAAGCGTTTCCGACGGCCAGCGCCGATTCGCTCGCTGGCGAGCTGGCGCGCTTCCTCACCCGCGCCACCGGCGCACCGGTGGCCGCGATCGATTTCGACGAAGCCGCCCTCGACGCGCATCTGCGCATGAGCCTGTGCGTGGTCGCGGACGGCAACGTGCTGGCGCGATCGCGCGATTTGCAAGATTTGCGCGAGCGCTTCGGGCAGCGTGCGCAGGCGGCGTTCGCCGCCCGTGCCGGGCGCGAACTGGCCGCCGAGGGCCTGCGCGACTTCCCCGTCCAGCCCATTCTGGAAGCCGTGCCGGGCGAGGCCGGGGTTCTGGCGTATCCGGCGCTGGTGGATGCCGGTCAGTGCGCCGCGCTGCGGCTGTTCGCGCAGCGCGAGGTCGCCTTGCGCGAGCACGCCGCCGGGGTGCGCCGGTTGCTGCTGATCGCGCTTGCGGACAAGGTCAAAGCGGCGCGCAAACAGTTACCGATCACCGCACAAATCGGCTTGCTGTACGCGGCGATCGAGAAGTTTTCAGGGCCGGCCGGCCAGAAGACGCCGGCCGCCGAGCACTTGCGCGCCGACATCGTGGATGCGGCGCTCAACGCATTGCTGGCCGATGGATTGGAATCCATTCGCGATCGCGACGGGTTTGCCGCGCGCGTGAGTGATGCCGGCAAGCGCTTGTTCGCCGAGGCGATGGCGCGGCTGGCGCTGGCCACGCAGATCCTGGAAGCGGTGAGCGTGCTCAAGGCGCGACTGGAATCCCCGCTGCTGGGTTGGGCCAAGGGCAATCTGGACGATCTGCGCGGCCAACTCGACGAGCTGCTGCCGCCGGGCTTCCTGCGCGCCACGCCGCCGACGGCGCTGGCGCAGTTTCCGCGCTACCTCAAGGCGATGGCGCTGCGCGCGCAACGGGCGATCGACGATCCGCCGCGCGATCAGGCGCGAATGCTGGAGCTGCGCCCGCTGGTGCAGGCGCTGGCCGCCGCGCGCCACGAAGGCGTGCTGGATCGCGCGGACTGGCAGGCATTGCGCTGGGATCTGGAAGAACTGCGGGTGTCGATTTTTGCGCAAGAGCTGGGCGCGAAGGCCGGCGTGTCGGTCAAGCGCTTGGTGCGCGCGCTGGCGGCGTTGGGCCATAGCGACACGAAGTCATCCTGACCCGGGGCAAATTCCTGCACCCGTTCGTGGTGAGGAGGGTTTGTCGAGGCCGAAGGCCGAGCAACTCCTTGCACCCGTTCGTGGTGAGGAGGGTTTGTCGAGGCCGAAGGCCGAGCAAACCCGTCTCGAACCACGGCCACGATTGAATGTGCCGTCGAAGGCAAGACAAGCGTGGTTCGACACGCCCTTGCTCGATCTTCGATCTCGACGCGGGCGGCTCACCACGAACGGTGACCTTTGGGCGGCTCACCACGAGCGGCTCACCACGAGCGGCCCGAACCGGCAAAAATCCATCTGTCGAACACCACCAGTCGGCCATCCCCGGGACATGCCCGGGGTCAGGATGACGCGTCCTGCGGACGCGTC
Organism: Pseudomonadota bacterium; assembly: GCA_018241125.1. Lineage (GTDB taxonomy): Bacteria > Pseudomonadota > Gammaproteobacteria > Xanthomonadales > Xanthomonadaceae > SZAS-103. Next base: position 13,994 of record JAFEEL010000027.1, read on the forward strand.
ACTTCACGCGTTCGACCTTGGTGGTGGATCCGTAACCTTCCACCTTGAGGAACCACGTGCCCATCAGGCCCGGCGAAATGGTCACGCCCGGATTCTTCAGGTGGATCGAGAACACGTCGGCATCGAGCTGCCGCCATTCCTGACCGTTGGCCAGAACGAAATGGGTGCCGCCGCTCCAGCCGCGGAAATCGCCCACGATCGAACTGGAAATGGTGTCCAGGTCGCCGTGGTAGTTGCGAAAGCCCATCTTCGCCGCGTCATTGCGATCCTGCTCGCGCATTCCTTCCTGACGTGCGACCGCAGTGGTCTTGTCGACTTCGCTGCGAATGAAGGCGTTGAGCTTGGCCAGCTCCTCGGGCGAAAGCTTGTCCAGCCCGGCCGCCTTGAAATCGGTCGAGGACATGCGCTCTTCCAGCGAAGAAAACTGTTGCGCTACAGCGGCGGAGGTGGCCAGCGCGAGGCCGGCGGCGATCAGGGCGACGAGGGCAAGACGGCGCATCGAGGATTCCTGCATGGCTCGGAAGGGGGTGCGTTCGTCGCCAAGTCGCAGTGCGGAACGCGCGCCGGCTAGTGTAATCAAAATGCCGGCGACGTATAACGTATAGCCCGCCCGACACGACCCATGCCCTGCGTGAAAGCCCGCATCGCCGCCGTCACGTCGCCCGACACCGCGTTGCCGGAGTGGCTGGCTGCGCGCGCGGGTACCGCTGCGCGTGGCGCCTTGAACGTGCTCGATGCCGACCTGACGCAATCGCTGCAGGGCGCTGCGGCGCGGGCATTGGTCGAATGTCTGGGCTTGCTTGACCTGCTGCGTGCCGACGAAGAAGTGCTGCTGGCGGCGATAGTGAATGCGATCCCGGCGTGTTTGCCGCGGCTGGATCGACTCGATGCCGACGCACGCCTGCGGGTACAGACTCTGGTGGAAGGCCAGCACGCGGCCGAGCAGGTATGGGCGCTGCATGCCGGCCGCGCCGCGCAAGTGCGCGCCGAAGGCCTGCGCCGCCTGCTGCTGGCACTGGTCAAGGACCTGCGCGCGATCCTGATCCTGCTGGCGCGCCAACTCGTGGCCATGCGCCACGCCGGCGAACTGCCGGAGGCCGAGCGCGTCGCCCTGGCGCATCTTTCGGCCGACATCCACGCGCCACTGGCCAATCGGCTGGGCATCTGGCAGCTCAAGTGGGAGCTGGAAGATCTCGCGTTTCGTTACCTGCATCCGGACACCTATCGGCGCATCGCCAAACTGCTGGACGAAAAACGCGGCGACCGCGAGCGCTTCATCGAGCAGGTCAAGGCGCGCATCCGCGTCGCGCTGGCAGAGGCTGGTATCCGTGCCGAAGTCGCCGGCCGGCCCAAGCACATCTTCAGCATCTGGAAAAAGATGCAGCGCAAGGACGTGCCCTTCGGCGAACTCTACGACGTGCGCGCGGTGCGCGTGCTGGTGGACGACGTGGCCAACTGCTACGCGGCGCTGGGCGTGGTGCACCAGCTATGGCCGCCGATCCCGGCCGAGTTCGACGACTACATCGCCAACCCCAAGGGCAACAACTACCGATCCTTGCATACCGCGGTGATCGGGCCCGAGGGGCGCGCGCTGGAAGTGCAGATCCGCAGCCACGAGATGCACGCGCATTCCGAACTGGGCGTGGCCGCGCACTGGCGCTACAAGGAAGGACGAACTTCGGCGAACGCAGACGCCGGATTCGACCGCAAGATCGCCTGGATGCGCCAATTGCTCGAGCGTATCGATGCCGAAGGCGACGAGTCGTTACTGGCCGGACTGCGCGCCGATCTGATCGAAGACCGCGTGTACCTGCTCACCCCGCGCGGCGAGGTGATCGACTTGCCGCGCGGGGGTACCGTGCTCGATTTTGCCTACCACGTGCATACCGAGGTGGGGCATCGCTGCCGTGGCGCCAAGGTCAATGGCCGCATCGTGCCGCTGAACTTCCAGCCGGCCACCGGCGATCGCGTCGAGATCCTCACCGCCAGGACCGCCGAGCCGCGCCGCGACTGGCTGCTGGCCGGCAGCGGCTTTCTGGCCAGTGCGCGTTCGCGCGACAAGGTGCGCGGCTGGTTCCACAAGCTCGATCGCGCGCGCAACCTCGCCGCCGGGCGCGAGTTGCTGGAAAAGGAACTCAAGCGCCTGGCGCTGCACCAGCACGACCTTGCACCGGCGCTGGCGCGCTTCCATCTAGCCAGTGTGGAGGAACTGCACATCGCGGTGGCGCTGGGCGACATCGGCCCCAGTCAGGTGGCACGCGCCCTGCACGACCACGCGCAGGCGCAGGCGCGCAGCGAAGCGGAAAAACAAGCGCAAGCGGTACGCATCGAAGGCAAGGCGCGGCCGGCCAAACCGACCGACCGCTTCATCGTCGAGGGCGTGGGCAACCTGCTCACGCAACTGGCGCGCTGTTGCCAGCCGGTGGCCGGCGACGCCATCGTCGGCTACCTCACGCGCGGGCGCGGGGTGAGCATCCACCGCCAGGGCTGCGCCGCGCTGGAACGGCTCGCGGGCAGCCACCCCGAGCGCCTGCTGCCGGTCGAGTGGGGGCGCGGCGGCCAATCCAGCTACAGCGTGGACGTGCAGGTGCGCGGTCTGGATCGCAAGGGCTTGCTCAAGGATCTGACCACGCTCATCGCCCAGCAGGGGGTGCACGTGCTGGCGGTGAGCAGCCGTCTGGAGGAGGCGCGCGGGCTGGCCGACGTGCGCTTCACCCTGAAGGTCAAGGACTTCGAGCAGCTCGGGCAACTGCTGCGGCGCTTGAACGCGGTACCCGGCGTGGACGATGCGCGGCGGCTGGGGTGAGGGGGCGGTGAGCGGTGAGCAGGGAGCAGGGAGCAGGGAGCGGTGAGCGGGGAGCGGAGAGCAGGGAGCGGGGAGCAGGGAGCAGGGAGGCAGGGGCAGGAGCGGGGAGCGGGGAGCGGGGAGCAGGGGCAGGAGCGGGGAGCCGAAGCACGAAGCCAGAAATTCTTCGTGAAGCGGGAAGCAATATATTCCGTTCGTGGTGAGGCGCGGATCGAGGGCGAAGCCCGAGGCCGCGATCGAACCACGCGAGGATGCAGGGCGCTGCAGGCCGGTATTTGCGACCCTTCCCCCGCTGAGGTTGGCCGCTTTGCGCGGCACCCCCGCGCGGGTCATCCGAATGCCCAGCGCCCACCACCGGGCCGGGCGGGTGGGTGGGGGCATCGCTTGCCGGATGACCAACGGGCAGCGTCACACCGGCGCTGCCCTCGCGTCGTGCGCTGCTAGACTTTGCCGATGCCGCGTTTCCACCACGCACCATGAGCCAGCGCCGCGAGCCGACCTTCGGCGATGCCGCGGCGAGCGTGGCGCCCGCTGGCACCGAACCCGACGCTGCCGCCACCCACGTGTTGCCAGTGGTGCGGCGGTCGCCGCCTGTGCCGCGGCGATCAGCGCGTGCGGCATGGGTCGGACTGGCGCTGGGCGCGGTCGTGGTGCTGGCCTTCGTGCTGGTGCACTGGCGCGGGGCCATCGGTGCGCGCTTGGCCCCGTCCGCACCGCAGACGCGGTTGCAGCAGCAGGCCGCCGCCGCGCTGCGCGCAGGTAAACTCTCCTCACCCGATGGGCGTGGTGCACGTGAGCTGTACCAAGCCGCGTTGGCGCGCGATCCGGACGACTTGTCCGCGCGCGAAGGGCTGGTGCGAGTAGCCAATGCGGCGCTGGCGCAGGCGCAGGCCGCCATCGACGGCCATCATCCCGAGGTGGCGCGGCGTGATCTGGATCTGGCCCGCGACCTGTCGGCGCCGGTGGCCGCGATCGACCGCGTCGAGGCCAGCCTGCGTCGGCAGACGGGCAGCGAAGCGCAGTTGGGCGAGTTGTTGAGCAAGGCCGACGCGGCGGCGGCGGCCGGGAAGCTGGATGGTGGCGATGCCAGCGCCTTGGCGCTCTACCAGCAGGCGCTGGCGATGGCGCCCGACAACGCGCTGGTGCTCGATCGCCGCGCCGCACTGCTCTCGCGCCTGCTTGCCGGCGAAGGCCCGTTGTTGGCCAAGGGCGATCTGGATGGCGCGCGCGCGCTGGTGGAGCGCGTGGCCAGCGTCGATCCGGGGCATCTGGACTTGCCCAACGCCAAGTCGCAACTGGCCGCAGCCGTGCAAAGACGCCAACGCGAGCAGGACAAGATGCTCGATCGCGCCGATGCCGATCTGCGCGCCGGCAAGACCGACGCGGCGGTGGCAACCTGGCGGCAGGTGCTCGCGCAAACGCCCGATTCGGCGCGCGCGCACGCCGGGATTCGCGCGGCGGCCGAAGCCTTCGTGCGCCAAGGCGACCGAGCGCTGGTGCTGCTCGAGTTCGCCACCGCCCAGCTGGCGCTGGACAAGGCGCGGGCTTTGGCGCCGGATCTGCCTAGCGTGCGACTGGCCGAGCAGCGCATGCATCAGTTGCGCGTCCAGCGCAGCGGGCTGGGCCACGACGCCCGCGACACGGCGCGCATCGGGCAACTGCTCGCCGCGGCCGACGCGGCGATGGCGCGCGGCGATCTGGTCGATCCGCCTGGCGACAGCGCGTTCGACCAACTGCATCAGGCCGTCGCCATCGCCCCGGGCGATGCGCGCGTGATCGCCGCCAACCACCGCTTCGTGGCGACGGTGAACACTTGCATCCAGAGCGCGATGACCGACAACCGCCTGGGCCGCGCCACCGGTTGCCTGGACGCGCTGGCGACGGTGCGCCCGGCATACGCGGCATTGCCGTCGCTGCGCACGACGCTGGCGCGGCGCTGGCTGGATTACGCCGACGAGCGCATCGGCGCCGGTGAGTTCGATGCTGCCGCGCGCGCGGTGGAATCGGCGCAACGGTTGGCGCCGCGCGATCCGGCGGTGGCGGCGATGGCCGCGCGCCTGCGGCAGGCGCGCGGCGGTCACTGACGCGCGCCGCTTACAGCGTCTTGGCCGAGAACGTGTCGCATTGCGCCGGATCGCCGGAGTCGAACCCGGCCTTGAACCAGTGCATGCGCTGCGCCGAGGTGCCGTGGGTGAACGAGTCGGGCACCGCGTAACCGCGCGCGGCCTTCTGCAAGGCGTCGTCGCCGACCGCCGAGGCGGCGTTCAGGGCCGACTCGATGTCGCCGGCCTGCAGCCACTGCAACTGCTGCTGCGAGCGATTGCCCCACACGCCGGCGTAGCAGTCGGCCTGCAACTCCAGCCGCACCGACACGCCGCTGTCGCCTTCCATCGGCATCCCGCGGGCGCGCAGGGTTTTTTCCTTGTCCATCGTGCCGAGCAGATTCTGCACATGGTGGCCGACTTCGTGGGCAATCACGTAGGCGCGTGCGAAGTCACCGCTGGCGTGGAAGCGGGTGTCCATCTCGTGGAAGAAATCCAGATCCAGATACACGCGGTGATCGGTCGGGCAATAGAACGGCCCCATCGACTCCTCGGCCGCGCCGCAGCCGGACGTGGTGCTGCCGTGGAACAGCAGCAGCTTGGGCCGTTCATAGGTCTTGCCCTGCGCCTGGAAATACGCGCCCCACACGTCCTCGGTGCTGCCCAGCACATGGGCAACGAACTGGTGCTGCGGGTCGGACAGGTTCGCCGCGTGGCCGGGGGCCGGGCGCGGGGCCACCGTAGATTGGCCGGAGTTGCCGCCGAGCAACAACCCGAAAATGATTGGCCGCGTCTGCGGCACCAGCATGGCGATGACTAGCGCCAGCACGGTACCGCCGATGCCCAGGTGGAAGCCGCCGAAGCGCATTCCGCCACCGCCGCCGTAACCGCCGCCACCGTTGCCATCGTCCTCTTCGACGTTGTCGCTTTGCCGCCCCTTCTGCCAGTCCATGCGGGCCTCCCGGTCGTTGCCGCAAAACTACGGAGACGCCCGTCCGCTTGCAAGCACTGCATGGCGCTGACGCACGCTCGGCGTGGATTTCAGCCCGATCATGAGCGCTGCCTGTCTGAAAAAAGGTTCCGGTTGGCCGCGGTTTATCACGCTGAACGCACCGCCCTGGAAGTTCCCGTGGGCGATTGCGCACACCCGCGGCGCGTGCGTTACTGAAGCTGCCACCGACCCACCAGGAGTTCCACCATGTACCGCCCATCCTCCCGCAATCGCAGTCTGGCCATGCGCGCTAGCCTCGCATTGGCCATCGCCGCCTCCCTGACGATGGTCTCCGTCGCCCCTCAGCAGGCGCAGGCCCGCGTCTACATCGGACTGTCTGTCAACTTCGCGCCGCCGCCGCTGCCGGTCTACGAACAACCGATGATGCCCGGCCCCGGCTACATCTGGACGCCCGGATACTGGTCCTACGATGAGGACTACGGCTATTACTGGGTGCCCGGCACCTGGATCCAGCCGCCCTACTACGGCGCCTTGTGGACGCCCGGGTACTGGGGCTGGCAAGGCGGCTCGTACGTGTTCTTCAACGGCTACTGGGGCGCCCGCGTGGGCTACTACGGTGGCATCAACTATGGCTTCGGTTATGGCGGCGACGGGTACGCCGGCGGCTACTGGCGCGGCAACTCGTTCTACTACAACAAGACCGTCAACAACATCAACATCACGAACGTGAACATCACGAACGTGTACAACCAGCCGATCATCAACAACAACACCACGGTGAACCGATACAGCTTCAACGGCCCCGGTGGCGTCGCCGTGCAACCCACCGTCGCCCAGGTCGCCTACCAGCGCCAACAGCACACCGCGCCGGTGGCAGCACAGGTGCAGCAGATGTCGGCGGCGCGCGCCAACCCCGGCATGCGCGCTTCGTTCAATAAGGGTGCGCCGGCGATCGCGGCCACTGCCCGCCCGGGCGTCATCGCCAAGCCGGTCGGCACCGGCCTGGCACAACCGATGGCCAATGGTGCTGCCGGACGCGGGCCGGGCGCGCTGACGAACAATGGCGCAAACGGTCGCGGGCCGGTTGCGACCATGACCAACACGCCCAAGCCCGGACAAGGCAATGGCGTGGGCGCGCCGGCCGGCCGCCTGCAATCCGAGCGATTCCAGGGCAGGCCGCAGGTCAATGCCGGCCAGAACGGGCGCGGCACCCCGGTGCAGTCGCAGACCGCGCGCGAGTCGCAACAGTGGCAGCAGCGGCAGGCGCAGGATGCGCGGCAGTCGCCGGTCGGGCGCTCGCCGGCGTGGCAGCAGCGACAACCGGCCACGCAGTACGAGCAGCGGCCGCAATCCCAGCAGCCGCGTAGATTCCAGCGCGACGGTGCGCAGGCTACCAGTGACGTCGTGCAACAAAGGCAGCAGCGTCAGTACCAGCCGGAACGGCAGCCGCAGGTGCAGCAGCGTCAGTACCAGCCCGAGCGGCAGCCGCAGGTGCAGCAGCGTCAGTACCAGCCCGAGCGGCAGCCGCAGGTGCAGCAGCGTCAGTACCAGCCCGAGCGGCAGCCGCAGGTCTACCAGCAACGCCCGCAGATGCAACAGCCGCGGCCGATGCCGCAGCCGCGGGTGATGGAGGCGCCGCGTGCGCAGCCCGCGCCGCGGGAAGCCCCTGCCAAAGCCCGGGAGCACGAGGAGCGCGGCGGCCACTGAGACTGCCGCGACCACGGTCGATGGTCGTTCGTTCCGGGGCCAGCGCGCAAGCGCTGGCCCCGTCGTTTGTGGTGCCAGAACCGCGATTGCATGCGTGGTTCCCTGTTTTTCCGGCCCCTCTGCGCGTCTTGTGCTAGACTGAGCGGCTCGATCCGGTTTCCGGATCGTCCCGGGCGCTCGCCCGGTTCCATGCCCTTCTGGTCGCGGGAGGGCTTCCGCCGCCGCAAGGCGCGTCATGCAGTTCAGTCGAAGAGGCCATCATGGCAATCAGTCACAACATCCCGGCCGCCAGCCGCGATACGCAGGGGAACAAGGGTGCGAGCCGCCGCCTGCGTCGCGCCGGCTTCATTCCGGCCATCGTCTACGGCGGTCACGCCGAGCCCAAGGCGGTGCAACTGGAACACATTCCGCTGTGGTTGGCCGCGCAGAACGAGTGGTTCTATTCGTCCATTCTGGATCTGGCCATCGACGGCAAGGCCGAGAAGGTCTTGCTGCGCGACATCCAGCGCCATCCGTACAAGGCGCAGATCCTGCATCTGGATTTCCTGCGGGTGAGCGAGAACGAGGCGATCCGCCTGTCCGTGCCGCTGCACTTCCTCAATCAGGCGCAATCGCCGGCCGGCAAGGCAGCCGGCGTGATCGTCACCCATGAGCTGACCGAAGTCGAAGTCAGCTGCCTGCCCAAGGATTTGCCCGAGTTCATCGCGGTCGACCTGTCGGCGCTGGAAGTGGGCGCGATCGTTCACCTGTCGCAGCTCGTGCTGCCCGTCGGCGTGGAAATCCCCGAGCTCAAGCTCGGCAAGGAACACGACGTGGCGGTGGTCATCGCCAAGCACGCCAAGGAAGAAGTGGAAGCGACTCCGGAAGTTTCGGCCGAGGTACCGGCGACCAACCAAGCCGCGCCGGCCGCGGCCAAGCCGGCTGCCGACAAGGGCAAGGACAAGAAGTAATCCCGCTCCAATCAAACCAAGCGGTCGCGCGTAGCGCAACGATCACTCCCCCTCTCCCGCCGGGAGAGGGCAAGGGGTGAGGGTTCGGGACGCCGCAGCAATCGCTGCGGCGGCATGCGGATCGGTTGAATCACTCTGCAGGTCGCGGCGGGCTGGAGATCGCTCCTCATCGCCCCCGACGGCAGAGGCGTGCTCATTGGCTCGGATTGTCGCTTCCCATGCCTGATCTTCGCCTGCTCGTCGGTCTGGGCAATCCCGGGCCTGAATACGCCCTCACCCGGCACAACGCCGGGCGCTGGTGCATCGATGCGCTGGCCGAACAGATCGGTGCGCGCTTTGGAGTCGAGGCCAAGCTGCACGGACAGGCGGCCAAGGCGCAGATCGGCGGCCAGGACGTGTGGATGTTCAAGCCGCTGACCTTCATGAACGAGAGCGGTCGGGCGGTGCTGGCGGCGCTGCGTTACTGGAAGATCGAACCCGAACAGATGCTGGTGGCGCACGATGAACTCGACCTACCGCCGGGCGTTGCTCGATTGAAATTCGATGGTGGCCACGGCGGCCAGAACGGCCTGCGCGACATCATGGCGTTGCTGGGGCACGGCCGCTTCAACCGCCTGCGCATCGGCATCGGCCACCCCGGGCACAAGGACAAGGTCACGCCGTGGGTACTGGGCCGGCCCGGCAAGGACGACGAGGCGGCGATGCTGCGTGCGATTTCCGATGCGCTGGACGTGCTGCCGCTGGCGGTTGCCGGGCAGATGGACGAGGCGATGAAGAAGTTGCATACCAAGGGCGTGAATCGGGAATCGTGAATGGTGAATCGTTCGGGCTCGCAAATTGGCTCGCCCGAATCACCCACGCGTTCCCGAATCCGGCCGCAGAAAAATCCATGTCGGAACGGCTCTGCTGTTCGCGATTCACCATTCACGATTCCCCATTCACAGCTCCTCTATGGCCATTAGATGCGGCATCGTCGGCTTGCCCAACGTCGGCAAGTCCACCCTCTTCAATGCGTTGACCAAGGCGGGCATCGCCGCGGCCAACTTCCCGTTCTGCACCATCGACCCGAACGTCGGCGTGGTGCCGGTGCCCGATCCGCGGCTGGGCGAACTGGCCGCGATCGTCAAGCCGCAGAAGATCATCCCCACGGCGATGGAGTTCGTGGACATCGCCGGGCTGGTCGCCGGGGCGAGCAAGGGCGAGGGCCTTGGCAACAAGTTCCTCGCCCACATCCGCGAGGTGGATGCGATCGCGCACGTGGTGCGCTGCTTCGAGCACGGCGACATCGTGCATGTCGCGGGGAAGATCGACCCCATCGCCGATATCGAGACCATCGACACCGAACTGGCGTTGGCCGACCTGGAGTCGGTCGAAAAATCGCTGGCCAAGACCGAGCGCGCCGCCAAGGCCGGCGACAAGGACGCCATCGCCCGGCGCGATGTGCTGGTGCGCCTGCGTGTGGGGCTCAACGATGCCCGGCCCGCGCGGGCGCTGGGCTTGTCGGATGACGACAAGGCGCTGGTGCGCGACCTGTTCTTGCTGACCTTGAAGCCGGTGATGTACGTGGCCAACGTCAAGGAAGACGGCTTCACGCACAACCAGCATTTGGATCGCGTGTGCGAGCGCGCTGCTGGCGAGGGTGCGCAGGTGGTGCCGGTGTGCGCGGCGATCGAGGAAGAACTGGCGCAGCTCGACGATGCCGACAAGGGCGCATTCCTGGCCGACATGGGGCTGGACGAGCCGGGCCTGAACCGCGTCATCCGGGCCGCTTACGCGTTGCTGGGATTGCAGACCTACTTCACCGCTGGCGTGAAGGAGGTGCGCGCGTGGACGGTGTTCGTCGGCGCCACCGCGCCGCAGGCCGCCGCAGTGATCCACACCGACTTCGAGCGCGGCTTCATCCGTGCCGAAACGATCGCCTACGACGATTTCATCCGGTTCAAGGGCGAGTCGGGCGCGCGCGATGCCGGTCGCCTGCGACTGGAAGGCAAGGAGTACCGCGTGCGCGAAGGCGACGTGCTGCACTTCCGCTTCAACGTGTAGTTCAGAGGACAGAAGACAGAAGACAGAAGACAGAATGCGAGTTACGGTCGTCTCCCGTCTCCCGTCTCCCGTCTCCCATCTCCCATCTCCCGTCTCCCATCCCCCATCTCCCTTCTCCCGTCTCCCATGCGTGAAATCACCCTGCGCTTTCTTGCCGAGCCCGCCGATGTCAACTTCGGTGGCAAGGTGCACGGCGGGATATTGATGAAGTGGATCGATCAGGCCGGCTACGCCTGCGCCTGCGGCTGGAGCGGCAGTTACTGCGTGACCGTCTATGTTGGCGGCATCACCTTCGAAAAGCCGGTGGCGATCGGCGATCTGGTCGAGGTTCGAGCCAAGGTGATCCTGACCGGGCGCAGCAGCATGCACATCGCGGTGGACGTGTGCAGCCGCGCACTTCGGCAGACCCGGTGGGTGCACACCACCCACTGCCTGATCGTGTTCGTGGCGGTGGACGAGGCCGGGCGCCCGCACCCGGTACCGGTCTGGGAGCCGCAGGTCGAGGACGACGTGCGGCTGGCCGACTACGCGCGCGCCATGCAGGCGCAGGCCGCGCAGGTCGAGGCGCAGAGGGCCCTGTGGCTGGCTCCGTTGCGCGACAGCGATCCGGGGGCAGATCCGAGTGGAGGCGGGTGAGTTGACTTTGTCACGCGCTGAACCGACAATACCGGGCTGATTTCCGAGAAGCTGCTTGCGCCGGCCCCGTGGCCGGCGGGGTCGCTTCCATCGGAAAGCTGCAAAGAATTTCTGGAGGGATACTCAAGCGGCCGGGCTGGCTGCGGATGCTGGACTTCGTCCTACGGTGGTTCGACCAGATTCGTCTGGAACGAATCTGGAACGCGACGCGAAGCGGCGCGGCCCGCAGGGCGAGGGGCAGAGCCTGCCCCCGCGAAGGCGGGGGACGCCCCGAGTCATCCGCCTCCCATCGTGGGAATTGCGATACGAAAGTTGAGCTGAAACAGGAATTGCTGGAGGGATACTCAAGCGGCCAACGAGGGCAGACTGTAAATCTGCTGGACATCGTCCTACGGTGGTTCGAATCCACCTCCCTCCACCAGCTTCAAATTGCGAGTGTTTGGCGTGGGAGGTGGTGAAAACCACCGTGGTGGTTCGACCAGATTCGTCTGGAACGAATCTGGAACGCGACGCGAATGCGTCGCGGCCCGCAGGGCGGAGGGCAGAGCCTGCCCCCGCGAAGGCGGGGGATGCCCGACGTAATCCACATCCCTCCACCACAGATGACAGAGGACTGAAGACAGAGGACAGAAAAGAAGTCAGTAGTCAGAAGGCTGGTCGCGAAATGTTGTTTTATCTGTCGCCCGTCATCCGTCCTGTGTCGTCTGCAAGCGGGAGTAGTTCAACGGTAGAACCTCAGCCTTCCAAGCTGATGGTGCGGGTTCGATTCCCGTCTCCCGCTCCACAGGACGGAAGACAGAGGAGACAGGTCAGAGGATGGAGGACAGCGGGCTGCGTTTTTCAGGCGACTGGATACAGACAACCATTTTGTCTTCAGTCCTCTGTCCTCCGTCATCTGCACGCTCATGTAGCTCAGTCGGTAGAGCACTTCCTTGGTAAGGAAGAGGTCGCTGGTTCGATTCCAGTCATGAGCACCACATTCGGGACAGCGTGAATGGTGAATAGTGAATCGTGATTGGCAACAGCAATCACGGGCACGCCAGCCTCACGCACGCCGCTTTCAACGAATCACCATTCACTATTCACGAATCACGAATCACATTTCACGAATCA
>JAFEEL010000028.1 GCA_018241125.1 Pseudomonadota bacterium
ATCATCAAATGACGATCTGACCCGCGCGCACAGCGCGCGGCTTTGTCAGATCGTCATCCCCGAGGGCTGTTGTCGGGGATCGAGCACCTTCGCTGTTGAAGGCACAAGAATGGTGAATGGTGAATGGTGAATCGTCCAAGCCAAAGCTTTTGATCTGACGAATTACGATTCACGTATCACGATTCACGTATCACGATTCACGTATCACGATTCACGTATCACGATTCACGTATCACGATTCACACGCCAGTAGCTCAATTGGCAGAGCAGCGGTCTCCAAAACCGCAGGTTGGGGGTTCGAGTCCCTCCTGGCGTGCCAGCTTCCGGCGGGTGAGCGTTGTTCGTGTGTGGGCGCGGCTGTGGCGCACCCAGCGACGGCAAGATCGATCGGGCAAGGCGATGACCCGGGCGTGATCGGAACGAGAGAAGGCATGAACACCAAGGCAGTCAAACCGGGCAATGCGAGCGCGCCAACCACGGGCGCAGACATCGCCAAGTACGTTGCGGCAGCTTTGCTGCTGGCCGCGGGCGTGTTCGGCTTCTACTGGTTCGGCGCGTGGGCCACGCCGTTGCGCAGCCTGCTGGTGGTCGCCGGCCTGGTCGCCGGGTTTGCGGTGTTCACGCAGACCCCCGCCGGTCGGCAGACGTTGGAGTTCGTCGACGAGTCGCGTTTCGAGTTGCGCAAGGTGGTGTGGCCCAGTCGTCAGGATTCGATCCGCACGACCGGCGTGATCATCGTGGTGATCGTGGTGTTCAGTCTGTTTCTGGCGGCGGTCGATTTCCTGATCGGCACCGGCATCAACAAACTGCTCAGTTGACGAGCGAGGAATCGGGTTCATGTCCAAGCGTTGGTACGTGGTGCACGCCTACTCGGGCTTCGAAAAGCAGGTCGCGCAGGCTCTGCGGGAGCGCATCGTGCGCGCCGGGATGGCCGATCGCTTCGGCGACGTGATCGTGCCCACCGAAGAAGTGGTGGAAATGCGCGCCGGCCAGAAGCGCAAGTCCGAGCGCAAGTTCTTCCCCGGCTATGTGCTGGTGCAGATCGCCACCCACGACGAGGCCGGCATCCCGCGCATCGACTCCGAGAGCTGGCACCTGATCAAGGAAACATCAAAGGTGATGGGCTTCATCGGCGGCACCGCCGAGCGCCCGCTGCCGATCCGCGACGATGAGGCCGACGTGATCTTGCGCCGGGTGCAGGATGGCAGTGAGAAGCCGCGTCCGCGCGTGTTGTTCGAGCCGGGCCAGTTGGTGCGTGTCACCGAAGGCCCGTTCAACGACTTCAACGGCACGGTCGAGGAAGTCAACTACGAGAAGAGCCGCGTGCGCGTGGCGGTGTCGATCTTCGGCCGCTCGACTCCGGTGGAACTGGAGTTCGGCCAGGTGGAGAAGGCGTAACGGACGTGATTCGTGAATGGTGAATAGTGAATCGTTGAAAGCGCCAGCTTTTTCGATTCACGATTCACGATTCACCACTCACGCATTTCAACGGAGCGAGGAGCCTCACGGCGCTTGAACTCGCGAGGAAACCAACATGGCAAAGAAAGTCGTCGGTTACATCAAGTTGCAGGTCAAGGCCGGGCAGGCCAATCCCAGCCCGCCGGTCGGCCCTGCGCTGGGCCAGCGCGGCCTGAACATCATGGAGTTCTGCAAGGCCTTCAACGCGGCCACGCAGAAGATGGAGCCCGGCATCCCGATCCCGGTGATCATCACCGCCTACTCGGACCGCACCTTCACTTTCGTCACCAAGACCCCGCCGGCGACGATCCTGCTCAAGAAGGCCGCCGGCATCACGTCGGGCTCCAAGCGCCCGAACACCGAGAAGGTCGGCAAGGTCAGCCGCAAGCAGCTCGAGGACATCGCCAAGGCGAAGGAACCCGACCTGACCGCGGCCTCGCTGGACGCGGCGGTGCGCACGATCGCGGGCAGCGCCCGTTCCATGGGCCTGAACACGGAGCTGTGACATGACCAAGATCGCGAAGAAGTACAAGGCGATGACCGCCGCGGTGGTGCCGGGCAAGGCTTACGGCATCGACGAGGCGCTGAAGATCGTCAAGGACAACGCCAAGCGCAAGTTCGTCGAATCCGTCGACGTGGCCGTGCGCCTGGGCGTGGACGCCAAGAAATCCGACCAGCAGGTGCGCGGTTCGACCGTGCTGCCGGCCGGTACCGGCAAGACCGTGCGCGTGGCGGTGTTCTGCCCGCCGGGCGCGAAGGCCGACGCGGCCATCGCCGCCGGCGCCGACGTGGTCGGCATGGACGATCTGGCCGAGCGCATGCAGGGCGGCGATCTGAATTTCGACGTGGTGATCGCCACCCCGGACGCGATGCGCGTGGTCGGCAAGCTCGGCCAGGTGCTCGGCCCGCGCGGGCTGATGCCCAACCCGAAGGTCGGCACGGTGTCCCCGGACGCCGCCGGCGCGGTGAAGAACGCCAAGGCCGGGCAGGTGCGTTACCGCACCGACAAGGCCGGCATCATCCACTGCACGATCGGCAAGGCCAACTTCGAGACCGATGCGCTCAAGGGCAACCTGCACGCGCTGCTGCACGATCTGATCAAGGCCAAGCCGGCCGCGTCCAAGGGCCAGTTCCTGCAGAAGGTGTCGCTGTCCTCGACGATGGGCGTGGGCGTGCTGGTCGACCAGGCCTCGCTCGCACTCAAGTAAGCGATTTCCAGGGCCATGCGCGCCGGTCGGCGCGTCTGGCACGGAAACATCAACAAGCAGGCCGAGCAACAAGTTCGGCGGCATACCGGTGAACTCCACGTGCCAGGGCTTGGCACATGGATGTGCCAACGTGAAGGACGCGGAGCGTCCATAGCGGAAAACGAGGCGCGGCTCCGCCGCGACCGTTTTCGCGCAACTTGGGCAGGAGCCCAAGGTTGCGCATCAAACAAAGGAATTTGAGGGCAACCCGCAAGGGGTGCCATCAAAGACCGCAGGTGCGATCAGCGCATATCGACGACGGGCACGGACGCTCGCATGGCATGGATTCGCCGTCGATGGAAGCCGGATCGCTCAATCGTCTCGAAAGAGACTGCCTGCGTAGATGGTTGCCGACCCTCCAGGGATTTTGGAACGGCTGCCAGGAACCGCAAGGTTCCACCCGCACCAGCGGCATCGGTGTGGTTGCTGCACCGCCGACGGAGAGGTTCCGCCGGTGGAATGTTGCAAGGAGAAAGCAATGGCTCTGAATCAGTCGCAAAAAGCAGAAGTCGTTGCCGAACTGGCGCAGGTGGCCAAGGGCGCATTGTCCCTGGTCGCAGCCGAGTACGCGGGCCTCACGGTCGGTCAGTTGACCGACCTGCGGAAGAAGGCGCGTGCCAGCGGTGTCTACGTGAAAGTCGCGAAGAACACCCTGGTCGCCCGTGCGGTGGAGGGAACCGATTACCAGTGCGTCTCCGACGCGCTGGCCGGCCCGCTGCTGTATGCCTTCTCCAAGGAGGATCCCGGCGCTGCCGGCCGCCTGGCGAAGGATTTCGCCAAGGCCAACGAGAAGTTCAAGCCGAAGCTGGTCTCGATCGGTGGCAAGGCGTATCCGGGCACCCACGTGGATGTCCTGGCATCGCTGCCGACCCGTGAACAGGCTTTGTCGATGCTTCTGAGCGTCATGGTCCAGCCCGCCACCATGCTGGTGCGCGTGCTGTCCGAGCCGGCTTCGCAGATCGCCCGCGTCACCCAGCGCGTGGCGGAAGGCAAGCAGGCCGCCTGACCGATCGTTCGGCAATACCCGTCCCAAAACCCTTTAGTCGTTTCATCAGGAGCAAATCATGTCGTTGACCAATGAGCAGATCATCGAAGCGATCGCCAGCAAGTCCCTCGTCGAGGTGATGGAGCTGGTGCGTGCGATGGAAGAGAAGTTCGGCGTTTCCGCCGCCGCCCCGGTGGCCGTCGCCGCCGGCCCGGCCGCCGCCGCCGCCGCCCCGGTCGAGGAGCAGACCGAGTTCACCGTCGTGCTCGAAGCGGCCGGCGAGAAGAAGGTCGAGGTCATCAAGGTCGTGCGCGCCATCACTGGCCTGGGCCTCAAGGAAGCCAAGGATCTGGTCGAAGGCGCCCCGCAGAACGTCAAGGAAGGCGTCAACAAGGCCGATTCCGAGAAGTTCAAGAAGGATCTGGAAGCGGCCGGCGCCAAGGTCAAGGTCAAGTGACGCAATGGCGCGTCCGCGCATAAGCGCGGACGCCTTGGCCATTGCGTCATCCCCGCGAACGCGGGGATCCAGCGCCTTGGCACTTGCGTCATCCCCGTTCGCGCGGGGATCCAGATTCCTGGATTTGATCCGATGGTGCATGTTTGAAGCAAAAAGTCGCTGGATTCCCGCCTGCGCGGGAATGACGGTTCACCCAAGGCTGGGAGCGCAAGCTCCCGGCCTTCGGTCGTTGTTGCGTGGTACGTGAATGGTGAATCGTGAATGGTGAATGGTGAATCGTGAATGGTGAATCGTGAATGGTGAAGGCAAGAGCTGCTTGTTTTGTGCTTTCAACGTCTCACGAATCACGCCTCACGAATCGCGCCTCACGAATCGCGCCTCACGAATCGCGCCTCACGAATCACGCCTCACGAATCACGCCTCACGAATCACGCCTCACGAATCGCGCCTCACGAATCACGCTTCACGAATCACGAATCACGAATCACGAATCACGAATCACGGTTGTACAAAGAGTCGGCAGTTGGAAGTAGCGGGAGAGGGCGTGCTGGTGCCGGCAATACCAGCGACTTCCAACTGCAGATTTTTCCCTTTCCCCAGGATCGCCGTGCGCGATCCGTCTGTGACCCAAGGGCAAGCCATCATGACGACATATTCGTTCACCGAAAAAAAGCGCATCCGCAAGGACTTCGGCAAGCGCCGCACGATCCTCGAGGTGCCTTACCTGCTGGCGATCCAGGTCGACTCCTACCGTGAGTTCCTGCAAATGCACGTGCCCGCCGGAAAGCGCGAGGACAAGGGCCTGCACGCGGCGCTCAAGTCGGTGTTCCCGATCGTGAGCTATTCCGGGTACGCGGCGCTGGAATACGCCAGCTACCGCCTGGGCGAGCCGGCGTTCGATGAGCGCGAGTGCCGCAACCGCGGCCTGTCCTACGGGGCGCCGCTGCGCGTGACCGTGCGTCTGGTGATCTACGATCGCGAGTCGTCGAACAAGGCCATCAAGTACGTCAAGGAACAGGAAGTCTATCTGGGCGAACTGCCGCTGATGACCGACAACGGCACCTTCATCGTCAACGGCACCGAGCGGGTGATCGTCTCGCAGCTGCACCGTTCGCCGGGCGTGTTCTTCGACCATGATCGCGGCAAGACCCACAGCTCGGGCAAGCTGCTGTTCAACGCCCGCGTGATTCCCTACCGCGGCTCGTGGCTGGACTTCGAGTTCGATCCGAAGGACGGCTTGTTCTGCCGCATCGACCGCCGCCGCAAGCTGCCGGCGACGATCCTGTTGCGCGCGCTGGGCTACAACAACGAGGAAATGCTGCGCGCGTTCTTCGAGATCAACACCTTCCACATCAACAAGGGCGAGGGCGTCGAACTCGAGCTGGTTCCCGAACGCCTGCGAGGCGAAACCCTGAACTTCGACCTGGTGGCCGGCGGCAAGACCATCGTCGAGGCTGGCAAGCGCATCACCGCCCGTCACGTCAAGCAGCTCGAACAGGCGCACGTGGCCGCGCTGGAAGTGCCCGACGAGTACCTGATGGGCCGCATCCTCGCCCATGACGTGATCGACACCAAGACCGGCGAGTTGCTGGCCAGCGCCAACGAGGAGATCAACGAGACCCACCTGAAGAAGTTGCGCGAGGCCGGCATCGCCAGCGTCGGCACGTTGTGGGTGAACGACCTCGACCGCGGCCCTTATATCTCCAACACCCTGCGCATCGATCCGAGCAAGACCCAGCTCGACGCGCTGGTCGAGATCTACCGCATGATGCGTCCCGGCGAGCCGCCGACCAAGGACGCCGCGCAAAATCTGTTCCACAACCTGTTCTTCACCTTCGAACGCTACGACCTGTCGGCCGTGGGCCGGATGAAGTTCAACCGTCGCGTCGGCCGCAAGGGCACCACCGGCGCCAACGTGCTGTATGACGCGCGCTACTTCCGCGACCGCACCGACGAGCCGTCGAAGGCGTTGGTGGCCGCCAACGGCGAGGGCTCGGACATCCTCGATGTGATGCGCGTGCTGTGCGAGATCCGCAACGGCCGTGGCGTGGTGGACGACATTGACCATCTCGGCAACCGCCGCGTGCGCTCGGTCGGCGAGATGGCCGAGAACGCCTTCCGCGTGGGCGTGGTGCGCGTGGAGCGCGCCGTGAAAGAGCGCCTGTCGATGGCCGAGGCCGACGACCTGACGCCGCAGGAACTGATCAACGCCAAGCCCGTTGCCGCCGCGGTCAAGGAGTTCTTCGGCAGCTCGCAGCTCTCGCAGTTCATGGATCAGAACAACCCGCTGTCCGAAGTCACCCACAAACGCCGCGTTTCGGCGCTGGGCCCGGGCGGCCTGACCCGCGAGCGCGCCGGCTTCGAAGTGCGCGACGTGCACCCGACCCACTATGGCCGCGTGTGCACCATCGAGACGCCGGAAGGCCCGAATATCGGCCTGATCAACTCGTTGGCGGTGTTCGCCCGCACCAATCGCTACGGCTTCCTCGAGACGCCTTACCGCAAGGTGGTGCACGGCCGTGTCACCGACGATGTCGAGTACCTGTCGGCGATCGAGGAGAACGACTACGTCATCGCCCAGGCCAACTCGGATACCGACGCCAAGGGCGTCCTGACCGCCCACTTCGTGACCTGCCGCTACCAGGGCGAGTCGCTACTCAAACCGCCGGCGGAAGTGCACTTCATGGACGTCTCGCCGATGCAGACGGTGTCGGTTGCCGCGGCCTTGGTGCCGTTCCTCGAACACGACGACGCCAACCGCGCATTGATGGGCGCCAACATGCAGCGGCAGGCGGTGCCGACTCTGCGCGCCGAGAAGCCGCTGGTGGGCACCGGCATCGAGCGTGCGGTGGCCCGCGACTCGGGCGTCAATGCCATCGCGGTGCGCGGCGGCGTGATCGACCAGGTCGACGCCGGGCGCATCGTGGTGCGCGCTAACGAGGCCGAGATCGGCGACAACGACGCCGGCGTGGACATCTACACCCTCACCAAGTACACCCGCTCCAACCAGAACACCTGCATGAACCAGCGCCCGCTGGTGAACGTGGGCGACGTGGTGGCGCGCGGCGACGTGCTTGCCGATGGCCCGTCCACCGATCTGGGCGAGCTGGCGCTCGGCCAGAACATGCTGGTCGCGTTCATGCCGTGGAACGGCTACAACTTCGAGGACTCGATCCTGCTCTCCGAGCGGGTTGCGCAGGAGGATCGTTACACCACGATCCACATCGAGGAGCTCACCGTACAGGCGCGCGACACCAAGCTCGGGCCGGAAGAAATCTCCGCCGACATCCCCAACGTGTCCGAGCAGGCATTGGGCCGGCTCGACGAATCGGGCATCGTCTACATTGGCGCCGAAGTGCGGGCGGGCGACATTCTCGTCGGCAAGGTCACTCCCAAGGGCGAGAGCCAGCTCACGCCCGAGGAGAAGTTGCTGCGCGCGATCTTCGGCGAGAAGGCCTCGGACGTGAAGGACAGCTCGCTGCGCGTGCCGCCGGGCATGGACGGCGTGGTCATCGACGTGCAGGTATTCACCCGCGACGGCATCGAGAAGGACAAGCGCGCGCGCCAGATCGAGGAGATCGAGATCAAGCGCGTCAAGAAGGACTTCGACGACCAGTTCCGCATCCTCGAGGGCGCCATCCACTCACGTTTGCGCACGCAGTTGATCGGCAAGGTCGCCAACGGCGGGCCGGGCGGCCTGAAGAAGGGCAGCGCGATCACCGCCGAGTACCTGGATTCGCTCAAGAAGTCCGAGATCTTCACCCTGCGCATGAAGGACGAAG
Source organism: Pseudomonadota bacterium (assembly GCA_018241125.1). GTDB lineage: Bacteria > Pseudomonadota > Gammaproteobacteria > Xanthomonadales > Xanthomonadaceae > SZAS-103. The sequence goes on from JAFEEL010000028.1 coordinate 7,930, forward strand.
ATGCCGCCGAGGCCATCGACCGCGCGCAGAAGCAGGTCGAGGCGCACCAGAAGGAGTTCGACCGTCGTTTCACCGACAAGCGCGGCAAGATCACCGCCGGCGACGACCTCGCCCCGGGCGTGCTGAAGATGGTGAAGGTGTATCTGGCGGTGAAACGCCGCATCCAGCCCGGCGACAAGATGGCCGGCCGCCACGGCAACAAGGGTGTGGTGTCGAAGATCGTGCCGGTCGAGGACATGCCGCACATGGCCGACGGGCAGACGGTGGACATCGTGCTCAATCCGCTGGGCGTGCCGAGCCGCATGAACATCGGGCAGGTGCTGGAAGTGCATCTGGGTTGGGCCGCCAAGGGCCTGGGCAAGAAGATCGCGCGCATGCTCGAAGCGCAGGCCAAGGTCGCCGAGCTGCGCAAGCTGCTGGGCGAGATCTACAACCACGACGGCAAGCTGCACGCGCAGCGGGTGGACCTGGGCCAGTTCAGCGACGCCGAACTGCTGGAGCTGGCGCGCAACCTGACCACCGGCGTGCCGATGGCCACCCCAGTGTTCGACGGCGCCGAGGAGTCCGAGATCAAGAAGATGCTCGAACTGGCCGAACTGCCCACGTCCGGGCAGACCACCTTGTTCGATGGCCGCACCGGCGAGGCGTTCGAGCGCAAGGTGACGGTGGGCTACATGCACATGCTCAAGCTCAATCACCTGGTCGACGACAAGATGCACGCCCGTTCCACCGGCCCGTACTCGCTGGTCACCCAGCAGCCGCTGGGCGGCAAGGCGCAGTTCGGCGGCCAGCGTTTTGGCGAGATGGAAGTCTGGGCACTGGAAGCCTACGGCGCTTCGTACACGTTGCAGGAAATGCTCACCGTCAAGTCCGACGACGTGCAGGGCCGCAACCAGATGTACAAGAACATCGTCGATGGCGAACACGAGATCGCCGCGGGCATGCCCGAGTCGTTCAACGTGCTGGTCAAGGAAATCCGCTCGCTGGCGATCAACATGGAACTCGAAGAGCACAAGTAATGCACGGAGCAGGGAGCAGGGCACGGGGAACAGGCAAAGCTTGGGTTGTTCCCGTCCCCTGATCCCCGTTTCCGAACCACCTCACGAGTCCACCTCGCAGCGAATTCCGAAATTACTCCGATACGGAGACACAAAATGAAAGACCTTCTGAATCTCTTCAGCCAGCAGCGCCAGCCGCTGGATTTCGACGGCATCAAGATCGGCCTGGCTTCGCCGGAGCTGATCCGTTCGTGGTCGTTCGGCGAAGTCAAGAAGCCCGAGACGATCAACTACCGCACCTTCAAGCCCGAGCGCGACGGCCTGTTCTGCGCCGCCATCTTCGGGCCGGTCAAGGACTATGAGTGCCTGTGCGGCAAGTACAAGCGCATGAAGCACCGCGGCGTGGTGTGTGAAAAGTGCGGTACCGAAGTCACCCTGGCCAAGGTGCGTCGCGAGCGCATGGGCCACATCGAGTTGGCCTCGCCCACCGCGCACATCTGGTTCCTGAAGTCGCTGCCCTCGCGCATCGGCCTGATGCTGGACATGACGTTGCGCGACATCGAGCGCATCCTGTATTTCGAGGCCTACGTGGTGACCGAGCCGGGCTTGACCCCGCTCGAGCGCGGCAGCTTGCTGACCGAAGAGCAGTTCCTCACCGCCCGGCAGGAACACGGCGACGACTTCGAGGCGACGATGGGCGCCGAGGCGGTGCTGGACTTGCTCAAGACCATCGACCTGCCGGCCGAACAAGTCCGCCTGCGCGAGGAAATCGCTTCGACCACGTCCGAGACCAAGCAAAAGCGCCTGACCAAGCGCATCAAGCTGATCGAGGCCTTCCTGCATTCGGGCAACAAGCCCGAGTGGATGGTGCTGACCGTGCTGCCGGTGCTGCCGCCGGACTTGCGCCCGCTGGTGCCGCTGGAGGGCGGTCGCTTCGCCACCTCCGATCTCAACGACCTGTACCGCCGCGTCATCAACCGCAACAACCGCCTCAAGCGCCTGCTCGAACTCAATGCGCCGGACATCATCGTGCGCAACGAAAAGCGCATGCTGCAAGAGTCGGTGGACGCGCTGATGGACAACGGTCGCCGCGGTCGCGCCATCACCGGCACCAACAAGCGCCCGCTGAAGTCGCTGGCCGACATGATCAAGGGCAAGCAGGGCCGCTTCCGGCAGAACCTGCTGGGCAAGCGCGTGGACTACTCGGGCCGCTCGGTGATCGTGGTCGGTCCGTACCTGAAGCTGCACCAGTGCGGCCTGCCCAAGAAGATGGCGCTGGAGCTGTTCAAGCCGTTCATCTTCTCCAAGCTGCAACGCCGCGGCATCGCCACCACCATCAAGGCCGCCAAGAAGAAGGTCGAAAGCGAGTCGGCCGAGGTGTGGGACATCCTCGAGGAAGTCATCCGCGAGCATCCGGTGCTGCTCAACCGCGCCCCGACCCTGCATCGCCTCGGCATCCAGGCCTTCGAGCCGGTGCTGATCGAGGGCAAGGCGATCCAGTTGCATCCGCTGGTGTGCACCGCGTTCAACGCCGACTTCGACGGCGACCAGATGGCCGTGCACGTGCCGCTGTCGCTGGAGGCCCAGCTCGAAGCGCGCGCGTTGATGATGTCCACCAACAACATCCTGTCGCCCGCCAACGGCGAGCCGATCATCGTGCCCACCCAGGACGTGGTGCTCGGCCTGTACTACATGACCCGCGCGCTGGAGAACAAGCGCGGTGAGGGCATGACCTTCGCCAACGTCGCCGAGGTCAAGCGCGCGTTCGACAATCGCGCGGTGGACATCCACGCCAAGGTGCGCGTGCGCCTGAAGGAAGTGACCTTCGACGAGCGCAAGACGCGCCATGAGAAAATTTCGATCGTGGAGACCACCGTCGGCCGCGCCATGCTCGCCGAGATCCTGCCCGAGGGCATGCCCTTTGCGCTGGTCAACACCGAGCTGACCAAGAAGAACATCAGCCGCCTGATCAATGCCTGCTATCGCATGCTCGGGCTGAAGGACGCGGTGATCTTCGCCGACCAGTTGATGTACACAGGCTTCGCCAACGCCACCCGCGCTGGCGTGTCGATCGGCATCGACGACATGATCATCCCAGGTGAAAAGAAGGACATTCTGGCCAAGGCCGAGGCCGAGGTGCTGGAGATCCAGGAGCAGTACCAGTCGGGTCTGGTCACCGCCGGCGAGCGCTACAACAAGGTGGTGGACATCTGGTCGCGCACCAACGAGCACGTGGCGCAGGCGATGATGAAGACCATCGGCACCGAGGTCGTGGCCAACGCCAAGGGCGAGATGGTCGAACAAAAATCGATGAACTCGATTTACATCATGGCCGACTCCGGCGCGCGCGGTTCGCAGGCACAGATCCGCCAGCTCGCCGGCATGCGCGGCCTGATGGCCAAGCCGGACGGCTCGATCATCGAGACGCCGATCACCGCGAACTTCCGCGAAGGCTTGAACGTGTTGCAGTACTTCATCTCCACCCACGGCGCGCGCAAGGGCCTGGCCGACACCGCGCTCAAGACCGCCAACTCCGGTTACCTCACCCGCCGCTTGGTGGACGTGGCGCAGGACGTGGTCATCACTGCGGTGGATTGCGGTACCGAAGAAGGCCTGACCATGGCCCCGATCGTGGAAGGCGGCGACGTGGTCGAGCCGCTGCGCGACCGCGTGCTCGGGCGCATCGTGGCGCAGGACGTGTACCTGCCGGGCAACGATGAGGATGCGTTCGTCACCCGCAACACTCTGCTCGACGAGAAGTGGGTCGAGAAGCTCGAGGCGGCCGGCGTGCAGTCGGTCAAGGTGCGCTCGACGATCACCTGTGCGGCGCACTTCGGCGTGTGCGCGCACTGCTATGGGCGCGATCTGGCGCGCGGGCACATCGTCAACATCGGCGAATCGGTCGGTGTGATCGCCGCGCAGTCGATCGGCGAGCCGGGCACGCAGTTGACCATGCGTACCTTTCACATCGGCGGTGCCGCGTCGCGGGCCGCGGCGGTGGACAACGTCAAGGTCAAGACCACCGGTCGCATCAAGTTCAACAACCTCAAGACCGTGGCGCACGCCAATGGCCATCTGGTCGCGGTGTCGCGCTCGGGCGAGCTTTCCGTGCTGGACAACCACGGCCGCGAGCGCGAGCGTTACAAGCTGCCCTATGGCGCGGTCATCACGGCCAAGGACGGTGCCGACGTCAAGGCCGGGCAGACGGTGGCCAACTGGGATCCGCACAACCACCCGATCGTCTCGGAAGTGGCCGGTTTCGTGCGCTTCGTGGATTTCGTCGAGGGCGTGACCACGATCGAGAAGACCGATGATCTCACTGGTCTTGCCAGCGTCGAGATCACCGATCCCAAGCGCCGCGGCAGCGCCGGCAAGGAACTGCGCCCGATCGTGCGCATCGTGGATGCCAAGGGCAAGGATCTGAACATCCCCGGCGCCGACCTGCCGGCGCAGTATCTGCTGCCCTCGCGTTCTCTGGTCAACTTGCAGAACGGTGCCGCGGTGGGCGTGGGCGACGTGGTCGCGCGCATCCCGCGCGAGGCCTCCAAGACCCGCGACATCACCGGCGGTCTGCCGCGCGTGGCCGATCTGTTCGAAGCGCGCAAGCCCAAGGATCCGGCGGTGCTGGCCGAGCGCTCTGGCATGATCAGTTTCGGCAAGGAAACCAAGGGCAAGCAGCGCCTGATCATCAAGGACTCCGAGGGCAACGAGCACGAGGAGATGATCCCGAAGTACCGCGAGATCATCGTGTTCGAAGGCGAGCACGTGGAGAAGGGCGAGACCATCGTCGATGGCGAGCCCAACCCGCAGGACATCCTGCGTTTGCTCGGCGTGGAGCCGCTGGCAGCCTATCTGGTCAAGGAAATCCAGGACGTGTACCGCCTGCAGGGCGTGAAGATCAACGACAAGCACATCGAGACGATCATCCGGCAGATGCTGCGCAAGGTGGAGATCACCGATGCCGGCGATGCCAACTACCTGGCCGGCGAGCAGTCCGAACGCATCCGCGTGCTGGATGAAAACGAGCGCGTGGAAGCGCGCAACGAGCAGGCGGCCAAGTACGAACCGGTGTTGCTGGGCATCACCAAGGCCTCGCTGGCGACCGAGTCGTTCATCTCGGCCGCGTCCTTCCAGGAAACCACCCGCGTGCTGACCGACGCGGCGGTGCGCGGTACCCGCGATACCTTGCGGGGCCTGAAGGAGAATGTTATCGTTGGCCGCTTGATTCCTGCCGGCACTGGCCTTGCGTACCACAGCGAGCGCCGGCGTCGTGGAACCGATGGCGGTCTGACGGAATCGGAGGTCGAGATCCTCAGCGCCGCATCGAGCGAACCTGCAGCAACGCCCGCATCGGCCGGTCAGGTCGACTAAGGCCGCTCGCCGCTGCAAACGCGGCGACCGCAGCAACGTGCCGCCCCCTTGGGCGGCCCACATACGAAATGAGGGGCGGGATGCCCCTCGTGTTCGAGGCCAGGATGGTCGATGCGAGCACTGCCGTTGACAGACGGCGGTCGTACGCGTCATACTTACCTGCTTGGCAGGCCGGACTGCACTTCGGCCTGCCATTTGCTTTCACGCCAAGCGACGTTTTCACATACGCCAGACCGGAAACACATGACCACGATCAACCAGCTCGTTCGCAAGTCGCGCCAGCCCGAGAGCTACAAGAGCGCCTCGCCGGCCCTGGCCAACTGCCCGCAGCGCCGCGGTGTGTGCACGCGCGTGTACACCACCACCCCGAAGAAGCCGAACTCGGCGTTGCGCAAGGTTGCCAAGGTGCGCCTGACCAACGGCTTCGAGGTCATCAGCTACATCGGCGGCGAAGGCCACAACCTGCAAGAGCACTCGGTCGTGCTGATCCGCGGCGGTCGCGTCAAGGATCTGCCGGGCGTGCGCTACCACACCGTGCGCGGTTCGCTCGACGCCGCCGGCGTGACCAAGCGCCGGCAATCGCGTTCCAAGTACGGCGCCAAGCGTCCGAAGGGCAAGTGATCGACGGGGCCGCGGCCCCGGCAGCACCCAAAGCGTTCGCGTAAATCCCGTTCTTTTCAAAATCAGGTTCGCCCATGTCCCGCAAAGGTTCCGCTCCCGTCCGTTCGATCCTGCCCGACCCCAAGCACGGCAGCGAAATGGTTGCGCGCTTCATCAACATGGTGATGAAGAGCGGCAAGAAGGCGGTCGCTGAAAAAATCGTGTATGGCGCGATGGACACCATCGCGGTCAAGAATCCGGCGCCGCTGGAGCTGGTCGAGAAGGCGCTGGGCAACGTCGCGCCGGCCGTCGAGGTCAAGTCCCGCCGCGTCGGTGGCGCAACCTACCAGGTGCCGGTGGAAGTGCGTTCCTCGCGCCGCACCGCGCTGGCGATGCGCTGGCTGATCGAGTCGGCGCGCAAGCGCGGCGAGAACACCATGCCGCGCAAGCTTGCCGCCGAACTGCTGGACGCCGCCGAGAACCGCGGCGGCGCGGTGAAGAAGCGCGAAGAAACCCACCGCATGGCCGAGGCCAACAAGGCCTTCTCGCATTTCCGCTGGTGATCGGAGGACAGAAGACAGAGGACAGAGGACAGAAGGTAGTCAGTTGGCAGTGGTCTGTTTGACCTGCGTTGCTACCGAAAAACGCCTCGCTCCAGTGCACTTCTGACTACCGATTACCGAACACCTTTCTGTCTTCCGTCCTCTGTCTTCTGTCCTCTGATTATGGCCCGCACCACTCCCATCGAGCGCTACCGCAACTTCGGCATCATGGCCCACATCGACGCGGGCAAGACGACGACGACCGAGCGCATCCTGTTCTACACCGGCGTCAATCACAAGATTGGCGAGGTGCATGATGGCGCGGCCACCATGGACTGGATGGAGCAGGAGCAAGAGCGCGGCATCACCATCACCTCGGCGGCCACCACCTGTTTCTGGAAGGGCATGGACAAGTCCTTCCCGGAGCATCGCTTCAACATCATCGATACCCCCGGGCACGTGGACTTCACCATCGAGGTCGAGCGCAGCTTGCGCGTGCTCGACGGTGCGGTGTTCGTGCTGTGCGCGGTCGGCGGCGTGCAGCCGCAGTCCGAGACGGTGTGGCGTCAGGCCACCAAGTATTCCGTGCCGCGGCTTGCGTTCGTCAACAAGATGGATCGCACCGGCGCCAACTTCGACAAGGTAGTCGGCCAGCTGAAGTCGCGCCTGGGCGCCTCGCCGGTGCCGATGCAGGTGCCGATCGGGGCCGAAGACAAGTTCGAGGGTGTGGTCGACTTGGTGCAGATGAAGGCGATCCACTGGGATAACGCCAAGCAGGGCACCGAGTTCGAGCTGCGCGAGATCCCCGCCGACCTGCTCGACGAGTGCAAGGCGGCCCGCGAGTTCATGGTCGAGGCGGCTGCCGAGTCCAGCGAAGAGCTGATGAACAAGTACCTCGAGGAAGGCGAGCTGACCGTCGAGGACATCATGGCCGGCATCCGCACGCGCACGCTGTCGTGCGACATCATCCCGATGTACTGCGGCACCGCGTTCAAGAACAAGGGCGTGCAAGCGATGCTGGACGCGGTGATCCGCTTCCTGCCGTCGCCGGCCGACCGTCCGCCGGTCAAGGGCATCGACGAGGACGAGCACGAAGACACCCGCAAGGCACTGGACACCGACCCGTTCTCGGCGCTGGCGTTCAAGATCATGACCGATCCGTTCGTCGGCTCGCTCACGTTCTTTCGCGTCTATTCGGGGACGCTCAACTCCGGCGATCAGGTCTACAACCCGGTCAAGTCGAAGAAGGAGCGCATCGGTCGCATCCTGCAGATGCACGCCAACCAGCGCGACGAAATCAAGGAAGTACGCGCCGGCGACATCGCCGCGGCGGTCGGCCTGAAGGACGTCACTACCGGCGACACCCTGTGCGCGCAGGACAAGGTCATCACCCTGGAACGCATGGTGTTCCCGGAGCCGGTGATCTCGATGGCGGTCGAGCCCAAGACTAAGTCCGATCAGGAAAAGATGGGCATCGCCCTGGGCCGGCTGGCGCAGGAAGATCCCTCGTTCCGCGTGCGCACGGACGAAGAATCCGGGCAGACGATCATCTCCGGCATGGGCGAGCTGCACCTTGAGATCCTCGTGGACCGCATGAAGCGCGAGTTCAACGTCGAGGCCAACGTCGGCAAGCCGCAGGTCGCCTATCGCGAGACCATTCGCAAGTCCGACGTCAAGTCCGACTACAAGCACGCCAAGCAGTCCGGCGGCAAGGGTCAATACGGCCACGTCGTGATCGAGCTGTCGCCGATGACCGAAGCCGATCGCGCCAACGAGGATGTCGAGAACGATTTCCTGTTCATCAACGACATCAGCGGCGGCGTGATTCCCAAGGAGTTCATTCCGGCGGTGGAGAAGGGCTTGCGCGAGACCATCACCAGCGGCCCGCTGGCCGGGTTCCCGGTGGTGGGCGTCAAGGTCAAGCTGGTGTACGGCTCGTACCACGACGTGGACTCATCGGAAATGGCGTTCAAGCTGGCCGCCTCGATGGCGTTCAAGGAGGGCTTCAAGAAGGCTAACCCGGTCCTGCTGGAGCCGATCATGAAGATCGAGGTGGTGACGCCGGAAGAGTACGTCGGCGACATCATGGGCGACTTGAGCCGGCGCCGTGGCTTGCTGCAGGGACAAGACGACACGCCGTCGGGAAAGACCATCAATGCGATGGTGCCGCTGGGCGAGATGTTCGGCTATGCCACGAGCATCCGCTCGCTGTCTCAGGGTCGGGCCACGTTCACGATGGAGTTCGATCACTACGCCGAGGCGCCGACCAACATCGCCGACGCGGTCATCAAGAAGTGCGCGTAATGCGAGCCGCGTGAATGGTGAATAGTGAATCGTGATTGGCAACAGCAATCACGGGCACGCCAGCCTCACGCACGCCGCTTTCAACGAATCACCATTCACTATTCACGAATCACGAATCACATTTCACGAATCA
>JAFEEL010000029.1 GCA_018241125.1 Pseudomonadota bacterium
CCGCGTTCACGGCAATGCGTCGATCGATGTGGTCGAACAGCACGTCGGCCGCGGTTTTCAAGGCGACGAAAAACACCATCGCCACCATGCCGCCATCCTTGGGCGCCAGCACGATGGTCAGGTGCATCGGCACGATGCGCAGGTAGGGCTGGAACATCAACGTGCCCAGGTTGGGCTCGCCGGCAAGGTCGGCGGCGTGCTGTGCCGCGTACGTCTTGCGCTGGGCGAGCACGAAGGAGATGCCGCAGGCGACCAGCAGCAACGTGTCGCGCAAAGAGCTGATCGGCTCAAGCCGGGCGATGAAGAGGAAGTAGCCGGCGTGGAAGAACCCGTAGTGGAAGACGAAAAAACCGGCGGTGGAGCGTTTGCCCGCCTCGGTCGCCGGTACTTGCCGGTTGTTGCTGGTGAACCCGTCGGTGGTGAAGTGGTTCAGTTCGAGCATGCGCTTGCGCGCGTACCAACCGATGATGACGCTCTGGATCCAGTACGGCCACAGCAATGCGCCCAAGCCCTGATGCAACGTGATGACCACGACCAGCGTGAAGACGTTGGGAATGATGAGCTGGCGTGCCGAGGGCGTCATCGTCAAAGCATAGCGCCACGACATCGCCGTCGGGCGCCGTGCGCCAGTAGCGACGGTACCCGGATTGCCCGGGTGCTCCGGCGCACACGCGAACCGGCGCGGATCGTGCGCACGCGCCGGCAGCCGGCAGTCCTCAGGCTCCAGTCGCCGCTCTGCCGGTCGCCCAGCGCGTCGTCCCGATCACTACCGTCTGCGTGCGCCCGCCGACCCAGATCGCATCACCTTCGATGCGGATGCGGATGCGCGCATCGCGGCCCATCTCACGGCCCTGGCTGACGCGGTAGCCGCGCGCGAGCGGGCCGTCGGGTTCCTGCCATGCCAGATACGCGCCGAGCAGGCCATTGGCCGCACCCGAGGCCGGGTCTTCGACGATGCCCACGCCGGCAGGAAACGCGCGCACCACGACCTCGTAATCCGGGCCGGGGCAGCGCGCGAACGCGCACAGGCCCAGACAATCGCTGCCGCGGGCCAGCGCGAGGATGGCGGCGTGGTCGGGGTGCCAGTCGCGCAGGCCCGCTTCGCTGGCGAACTCGGCCACCCACCAGCGCCGCCCACCCTCGACGAAGGCCGGTGGCAACTTGCCCAGCGCCAGCCCGCCCAGCACATGCCGCAGCAAGGGCTCGTCCAGCCCGGTGTGCAGCACCCGCGAGGGCGGAGCCTGCACGAACAAACGTCGCGTCTGGCCTTCGCCTTCCACGCGTAACGGCAGCAATCCGGCACCGCATTCCTGGACCAGTCGCCCGCCGTGCGCGATCACACCGCCGAAATCCAGCGCCGCGTGTGCGCTGCCGATGCTCGGGTGGCCAGCAAAAGGAATCTCGCGTGTGGGGGTGAATATGCGCAGGCGATAATCAGCCTTCGGGTCGGTCGGCGGCAGCACGAAGGTGGTTTCCACCAGATTCGTCCAGCAGGCGAACCCCTGCATGGCCGCGCTGTCCCAGCCCTCGGCGCCGAGCACCACGCCCAGCGGGTTGCCGCCGCCGATGTGGTCGGCGAACACGTCCAGTTGCAGATATACGGGGTCGGTCATCGCGGCAGGTTCCTTGCAGGCGCACAGCCTGCCAGAAATCCGCGCCGGACGGGCTGCGTGTAGGATGCGCGCATGAGCGCTTGTGCAGTGAAGGCATGAAGCCCGCGCGGCGGGTGTGCGAATGCGCCGCAGCGTGCGCGCTGATGGCGCTGGCGAACGGGGCCTGAGCGATGGATGCGCCGGTGTCCACGCTGGTCTTGATCGGCATCACCTGCCTGATCTCATTGGTGGCGATGGGCAACCACAAGCTGCTGGCCGGATTGATCTTCTGGCCGCCGGCGATCGTCCGCGATCGCCAGTGGTGGCGGTTGCTGAGCTACGGCTTCGTGCATGCCGACGGCATGCATCTGCTGTTCAACATGTTCACCTTGTACTTTTTCGGCCGCGCGATGGAGGGCTTCGTCAACGCCCATCTGGGCGATTGGGGATTCGCCTTTTTCTACCTGTCGGCGCTGGTGGCATCGATCCTGCCAACCTTCCTGCGCCATCGCGAAGACCCCAAGTACCTTGCACTGGGTGCCTCCGGCGCGGTATTGGCGGTGCTGTTTTCCTTCATCTTGCTCAAGCCGTGGGCGCTGATCATCGTGTTCGTTGTGCCGATGCCGGCGATCGTCTACGCCGCGCTGTTTCTGGGCTATTCGATCTGGATGGATCGACGCGGCGCGAAAGATGATCGCACCAATCACGGCGCGCACCTGGCCGGGGCGATCTACGGGGTGCTGTTCACGGTGCTGATGGAGCCGCGTGTCGTGGGTTACTTTCTGGGCCAGCTCGCGCATCCGAGTCTGGGCTATTGAGCGTTTGCGCGCCCGCGGGCGCGCCCGCATGCGATGATGCGGGCATGCCCATGATCTTGCCGGCGGAGAAGTGCTGATGTGCGGGGCGGCGCTGCGTGCGTGGAGTCTGCGCGCGGCGTTGCTGTTCGCCTGCGCAATGGCGATGCTGGTGGCGGATGCTGCCACGTTGCGCGGCTATTGGCGGCCGGTGCACGCAGGCGACACGCCGGCGGCGATGCGCGCGGTGCCCGAACATGCGGCCGGTACGCGCTTCGATCCGGCGCGCCTGAGCCTGATGCCGGTCACCGGCAATGGCACCTGGGTGTGGCTGTGGGTCGAGGCGCCCGCGGCGGGCGCGAACGGGCCGTGGGTGCTGCAAGTGCCCGAGTCGGGCTTGCTGCAGGTGGTGTACTTCCCGTCAGACGGTACCGCTGCGACCGCGGCGCGATTGCTGGCGCCCGATGGAAGTTGGCGTGGCCACGGCAGCCTTGGATTCCCCATTGCACAGGTCGATGCGTCGGCACCCTTGTTGCTGCGACTGGAACCAGGAAGCGGCATCGCGCCGCCACTGCGTTTCACGTTGCACGGCGCCGATGCGTTCGCGCGCGAGGACGCTCGCTGGCTGGCGGTGGCAAGTGCCAGCTTGGCGATCATGGCGGCAATGGCGCTGATGGCGCTGTTGTTCGCCGTCGAACTGCGCGATGCGGCCTTCGTCTGGTATGCGCTGTACGTGCTGGCCTACGCCATGACCCTGGCCATCCAGAATGGGTACGTGGCGCAACCGCTGGGGTGGACGGCGGTGGCCGCGCATCCGAGTGGATGGGGTCGTCTGGCAGTCGCCGTTTCGGTGCTGTCGGCAACCCAGTTCCTCGCTTATTTCGCCGATCTGCGCCGCTATGCGCGGCGGTTGCGCGTGGTGGTGCTTGCGGTCGGCATCGCCACCGCTGTGGCGATGGCTTTGGGTAGCCTGCCAGTGCCGGCGCTGGCGCGGCTGGCTGGAAGTTTGATCAATCCGCTGTTGATCCTCGGTGGGCCGGTGATCTTGCTGGCCAGCGTCGTCGCGCTCTGGCGGGGCTCGCGCTACGCCGGGATATTCCTGCTCGGCTGGGCGCCGTTGTTGGCGGTCACCGTGCTCGGCAGCCTGCAAGTATTCGGTTTGCTGGCGGGCTGGACGTGGCTGGGTGAGGCGAGCTTCGTCGCCGGCGCCTACGAGGCGCTGGTGCTGTCGTTGGGGTTGGCGGATCGTTCGTTGGCGCTGCGTCACGACCGCGACATCGCCAGGGCGCAGGCAGAAACCGATGTATTGACCGGCGTGTTCAATCGCCGTGGCCTGGGTCGACGCATCGAGGCACTGGTGGCCGGTGCCCACCGGCAGCGGCAGCCGCTGAGCGTGCTGTTTCTCGATCTGGATCGATTCAAGTTGCTCAATGATCGCCAAGGCCATCTGGCCGGCGATGCGGCGTTGCTCGCCGTTGCGCGCTTGGTGCGCGCCGACATGCGCACGCACGATCTGCTCGGACGCTACGGCGGCGAGGAATTCGTGGCCGTGCTGCCGCGTTGCGATGCGCCCGCCGCCCGGATCCTCGCTGAGCGCATCTGCGCGCACTTGCGCGCACAGGCGATCGCGGTGACCGCCGCCGACGATGTGCTCACGGTCAGCATCGGTGTCGCCAGCCTGCTGGCGGGCGAAGGATCGACCGCGCTGGTGGCGCGGGCAGACGCGGCGATGTACGCGGCCAAGCGCGCCGGGGGCGATCGCGTCGAAACGGCAGCGGCAAGCGCCAAGTCAGCTGGGCATGCGCAACTGGCATGACTTTGCACGCCGGAACTGTCAGCATGCGCGCCCATGCGCCTGAACAAGCACATCGCCGGAACCGGGTTCTGCTCGCGCCGTGAAGCCGACCGCCTGATCGGCGAAGGCCGGGTGACCGTCAACGGCCAGCGTGCCGGCACCGGCGCGCAAGTGGAAGAAGGCGACGACGTGCGCGTGGATGGCCGCGAGCTGCGTGCGCGCACGGCCAAGCCCGGTGCCCGCAAGCACGTCTACATTGCGCTCAACAAGCCGGTCGGCATCACCTGCACCACCGAGAGCGCGGTCAAGGGCAACATCGTGGACTTCGTCGGCCACGAGCAGCGCATCTTCCCGATCGGCCGGCTGGACAAGGATTCCGAAGGCCTGATCCTGCTCACCAGCAACGGCGACATCGTCAACGTGATCTTGCGCGCCGAGAACAAGCTGGAAAAGGAATATCTGGTGGCGGTGAACCATCCGGTCACGCCGGAGTTCCTGCGCGGCATGGCCCGTGGCGTGCCGGTGCATGGGCAGATGACCCTGCCGTGCCGGACCGGCAAACTCGGCAGCCAGGGTTTCCGCATCGTGCTGGTGCAAGGCTTGAACCGGCAGATTCGCCTGATGGCCGCGCACTTCGGCCTGCGCGTGAAACAGTTGCTGCGTGTGCGCATCGGCAACGTCAAGCTCGGCCACCTCAAGCCCGGCCAGTGGCGCAATCTCACCGACGCCGAGCTGGGCGGTTTGCTGCCCGAGGGCATGGAGTGGTGAGGTCGTGATGGATCTGGCGATCAGCGATGACGCAGCGCGCGGACGCCTGCAAACCATCGTCGATGGCCAGCATTGCGTGCTCGACTACCGTGTCGATGGCGGTGTGCTGGCGATCGTGCACACCGGCGTGCCCAGCCAAGTCGGCGGGCGTGGCATCGCCGCGGCGCTGGTGCAACGCGCGTTCGAGATCGCGCGTGCGCGCAAGCTGAAGGTCGATCCGGTGTGCGCCTATGCCGCGGTGTGGCTGCGCCGGCATCCGCAGTTCGCGCAGATGGCGGTGGGTGGTTGAGGTTGCGGGTCGTGCGGAGTTGATGCCGTGACCCACGCGCCCGCGGCGCGGGCGCGTGGGTGGTTTCACGACGAGGCACTGGATGACCAGCCTTCGGCTGTTGAGAAGCGCTTCCCGCCTGCGCGGGGATGACGTCGTGACCCAAGCGCCCGCTGCGCGGGCGCGTGGGTGGTTTCACGACGAGGCACTGGATGACCAGCCTTCGGCTGTTGAGAAGCGCTTCCCGCCTGCGCGGGGATGACGTCGTGACCAAGGCGCCCGCTGCGCGGGCGCGTCACGGCGTCATTTCGCGGCTTTCTTGGCCGCCTTGGCGGCGCGCTTTTCCTTGAGCGACTTCTCGGGTTTCTTCTTGTCTTCCTTCTTCTTGTCCAGACCCTTCGACATGGCAGGCATCCTCGTGGGGTGAAGTGGTGCGAGGCCGGGGCGGCATCGCGGTGCTATTCATACACCAAAACGATGGCGTTGTTCATCTCCGGCCGCCAAGCCGGTGTCCCGTCCCTCACTCGATCTGCGCCTTGGCGTGTTCTTGATCGAGCCGTTCCATCGCATCGAGCGCCTTGAGCTTGCCGGCTTTCTCATACTCGTCGGCGGCGGCATCCTCGCCCTTGCTGCCCTTGAGCAGCAACAGCACGTTGGCGCGCTCGACGTGGGCGATGGGCGAGTTGGGGGTGAGCTTGAGCGCGGTCTTGATGTGGGCGTCAGCCTGATCGGCCTTGGCGCCGTAGGTCAGCCCGCCGATCAGGGCGCCGACCTTGTTGATGACCTCGGCGTGGAACACCGCCAGCGCCAGATGCGCTTCGGCGTGCTTGGGTGCGAGCTTGATGGTGGTGTCCAGCGCGGCCTTGACCTTGTTCGCCAGCCCCATCGTCAGCGCCTTGCCGATGCTGATGCCCTGGCTGTAGCGGCCCAGTGCGAAGGCCTTGCGGTAATGCGAGTTGGCCTCGTCGGGAAGGGCGGCGATGGCGGCATCGGCCAGCTCGCCGGCCTTCTCGAAGCGCTTGAGCTTCTCCGCCGCGTCGGTGACCAGGTAGGTGGCGTGGATGCCCAGCGCCTTGATCGCGACCGACGCGCCCAGCGGGCCGAGCGCCTCGCCGAGCACGAAGGCGTCGTGGAAATCGCCGCGATGGAAAGCGCGCCAGGCCTCTTGCAAGGTTTCCGAGAGCTTGGCCGCATCCAGACCCTTGGGCGCCTTGGGCGCGGCCTTGAGCAAGGCGGTGGCGCGCTTGGCATCCGGGAACGGCTCGCAGTCGCCGGCGTGCAGCGCCGCCCACGCCGTCTTCAACTTGTCGCCGGTGTAGTCGTAACTCTTGGCGGCGTGCGGGAATGCGGCCCAGGAAGCGGACTTGGCGGCCATCGCGATCTCCTTGAGGAAAGATGTGGCGAGCATGTCGCCGGAATGCGCCGAAGGCAAGCGCGAAAACTCCATAGTCCAACGTGCAGGGCTAGTGCCAATGCTCAAACGCTTGTTCGGATACTGGCGTCCGTCGGAGCCGACCTCCGCGCTTGTCAACTTCCATCACGAGGTGAACCATGAGCACGAACATCGACACTGCCGCAACTGCAACCATCCGTCCGGGCGCGCGCGAAGTGCTGCTGGCTGGCATCGGCGCGGTTTCGCTGATCCGCAAGAACGCCACCGGCGCGGTCAAGGAAGCCGTCGCCATCGCCGGACGTGCGCCCAAGGCCGCCGGCATCGCCATCGAGGGCATCGGCGAGCAGGGCCGCTTCTATCGTGAACGCATGACCGCGCGCGCCAGCGTGCTGGGTCAGCGCGCCGTCACGGCCGCCGGTGAGTGGTCCACCCACATGCAATCGCGCCTGCAACCGGTGCTGGGCACGCTCGACGGGCTGACCGCGCGCTTCGGACTGCGCCTGGTCAAGACCACGGCCAAGCGCACGGGTGCCAAGCGCGCACGCAAAACCGTTCGCGTCGCGGCCAAGCGCAAGGCGCGCAAGGCGGCGTGAATCACTGCGGCAGCTCTCCCGCAAAAAGATAGATGGCACGCGGCATCGTCATTGCATTGGTAGGATGGGTCGAGCGAATGCGAGACCCATCATTTCGCTGGACGGTCGCGCATGCGAGAGCGCAATCCGTGATGTGCGAAAGCGCCGTGAACCTGCCGGCTTGGCAGCATGCCGGCACTGCCCTCACTGCGCGTAGGCGCGGGTGAGGTTGTGCAGGTGCAGGCGCTCGGCGTCACGCAGGAACGGCGCGATCAGCATCATCACCTGCACGATGCCCTGGCGGATCGCGGCGTTCTCGTCGCGGTCGCCGCGCACGCTGGCGTAGTTCAGCCAGAACGTGGCGATCAGCAGGATGTTGGTGGCGGTGGCGTCGATCTCGGCCGCCGAGGCGCGCATCGCGCCGTTGCGCACCAGCCCGCGCATCACCTTGCTGGCGTTCTCGGCGGCGCGCTTGAGGATGCGCGCGAAGCGCAGGCGCAAGCTGCGATTGCGGCTGAGGATGTCGACGATGTCGCGGTACAGGAAGCGGTATTCGGAGATGCACTCGAACACCAGGTGCAGTTGCAGCCACACGTCCTCGAGTTCGGGCAGGCGGTCTTCCGGGGCCGCCAGCGCGGTGTCCATGCGCTCCTCGAAGCGCACGAAAATCTGCTCGATGATGTCGTCCTTGTTGCGGAAGTGGTAGTACAGGTTGCCCGGGCTGATCTCCAGCTCATCGGCGATGTGGTTGGTGGTGACGTTCGGCTCGCCCTGCGCGTTGAACAGCGCAAGGCTGGCGTCGAGAATACGCTGCTTGGTCTGGCGGGCCATGCGGGTCGGTCGCGGCGGGACGGGCGGGCAGTCCGCCGCGCGTGCTTCACTTCATCAACGACTTGACGGTGGCGATGTACTTTTGCATCGCTTCCTCGGGCTTGGTGCCCTTGAGCTTTTCCCACGCCTCGTACTTGGCGGCGCCGACGAAATCGAAGAAGCCCGGTTTGGCCCCGCTGACATCGCCCTCGGCGCCCTGCTTGTACAGCGCGTAAAGCTTGAGCAGCATGTCGTTGTCGGGGCGCTGGGTGAGCGTCTTGACCGCGACGGCGGCCTGTTCGAACTCGGTCTTGATGTCGGCCATGGCTGATACCCTCGGAAGGCGCTCGCGGCGCGCGGCGGTTGCGGTGATAGCATGCCCCGGTCGGGCACGCAACGCCAGCGCCGGCGAACGATTGTCGGAGCGGGCCGGCTCTGGCAACGTGGCGTCAGCGGCGCATGCGGCGCCCCTTCGTGGATCAATCAGGAGCCAGAGCGATGAACTATTTCGTCACCGGCGGCACCGGCTTCATCGGCCGTTACCTCGTCAGCAACCTGCTCAAGCGCAAGGGCACCATCCACTTGATGCTGCGCCGTGGCTCGGAAAAGAAGTTCGAAGCCATCGCCGAGCAGATGGGCTGGGATCGCAAGCGCGTGTTGCCGGTGACCGGCGATCTGGCCGCACCCAAACTGGGGTTGGCAGCCGCGAAGGTCCGCGCGTTGACCGGCAAGATCGACCACTTCTTTCACCTCGCGGCGATCTACGATCTCAAGGCCGACGCCGCCAGCCAGCGCGTGGCCAACATCGACGGCACCCGCCACGCCATCGAACTGGCCACGGCGCTGAAGGCCGGTTGTTTTCACCACACCAGTTCGATCGCCGCCGCCGGCTTGTACACCGGCGTGTTCCGCGAGGACATGTTCGACGAAGCCGAGGATCTGGACGACCCGTACCTGCGCACCAAGCACGATTCGGAAGGCCTGGTGCGCCACGAGTGCAAGATCCCCTGGCGCATCTATCGCCCGGGCATGGTGGTGGGGCACTCGCAGACCGGCGAAATGGACAAGCTCGACGGCCCGTATTACCTGTTCCCGTTGATCAAGAAGATGCGCCAGATGCTGCCGCAGTGGATGCCCACGTTGGGCATCGAGGGCGGTCGCATCAACATCGTGCCGGTGGATTTCGTCGCCGACGCGATGGATCACATCGCCCACAAGAAGGGCCTGGACGGGCATTGCTTCCATCTGGTCGATCCCGATCCGCAGCGCGTGGGCGAGGTGCTCAACACCTTCTGCCGCGCCGCGCACGCCCCGGAGATGACCATGCGCATCGACGCGCGCATGTTCTCCTTCATTCCGTTCCCGATGCGCGCCGCGCTGGGCAACCTGCCGCCGATCAAGCGCTTGATCGGGGCGATCCTGCGCGACCTGCGCATCCCCAAAGAGACTTTGAAGTTCATCACCTATCCCACGCGCTTCGACACCCGCGAGGCCGAGCGCGCGCTCAAGGGCAGCAAGATCGTTGTGCCGACGCTGGAGAGCTATGCGTGGCGGCTGTGGGATTACTGGGAGCGCCACCTCGACCCGGATTTGTTCGTCGATCATTCGCTCAAGGGCAAGGTCAACGGCAAGGTGGTGGTCATCACCGGCGGCTCGGCCGGCATCGGCAAGGCCGCGGCGCTGAAGGTCGCCGGCGCCGGCGCCAAGACCGTGATCGTCGCGCGCGGGCAGGAAGAGCTGCATGCCACCCGCGACGAGATCATCGCCGCCGGCGGCAAGTGTTTCGCCTACACCGCCGATCTGGCCGATCTGGCTGATTGCGACCGGCTGGTGAAGCAAATCCTCGCCGACCACGGCCACGTCGATGTGCTGGTCAACAACGCCGGCCGCTCGATCCGCCGTTCGATCGAGCTGTCCTACGACCGCTTCCACGACTTCGAGCGCACCATGCAGCTCAACTACTTCGGCTCGCTGCGCCTGATCATGGGCCTGTTGCCGAAGATGACCGAGCGCCGCCGCGGCCACATCATCAACATCAGCTCGATCGGCGTGCTGGCCAACTCGCCGCGCTTCTCGGCCTACGTCGCCAGCAAGGCCGCGCTGGATGCCTTCAGCCGTTGCGCGCAGGCCGAGTTTTCCGGCAAGTCCATCGCCTTCACCACCATCAACATGCCGCTGGTGAAGACCGCGATGATCGCCCCGACCAAGATGTACGACTCGGTGCCCACGCTATCGCCCGAGGAGGCCGCCGATCTGGTCGTGCAGGCGATCATCGAGCGCCCCAGCCGCATCGCCACGCGCCTTGGCATCTTCGCCGCGACCATCAACGCGCTGGCGCCGAAGATGTACGAGGTGGTGATGAACACCGCGTTCGAGCTGTTCCCCGACTCGGCTGCGGCCAAGGGCGGCAAGGCCGCCGGCGAACAAGCCGCGCCGAGCAACGAGCAGATCGCGTTCGCGTCGTTGATGCGCGGGGTGCATTGGTAGGCGGAGCGGGGAACCCATCCTCCCGGCGCAAGCCGGAGGCGCTTTTCAACAGCGAAGCTGGCCATCCATTTCGCAGTTGTTGTTCGCACAACGAAAAACACAATGGGTCCCGGCGTTCGCCGGGACGACGATGCTCTGATCGTCCGATGGGATCGGGCTCGTGATGATTCATCAGCAGGCTGTTGAAAAACAGCCTGCTGATGCGATTCATGGACGGATCGCACGCCAATCAAACACGCAAGTGTTTGATTTGGCGGAGCCGAGTACGGGCATGTACCGGACTCGGCGCGTTGAAAAAGGGCAGGAAAGCCCTTTTTCAACAATCTGTTAGTGCGCCCGCGCAATGGGCACGCCAGCCACGCAAACACAAACGGCGCCCATCGGCGCCGTTTGCTTGCAAAAAACATTTTTGATCAGGCCGCCGCTGCGTCCTTCTTCGCGCGCGGCTTGCGTGCAGCGGGCTTTTTCTCGGCGGCCTTTTCAGCCGCGCGCTTGGCCGAAGGCATCTTCGCCGGCATGACCGGTTCCGGTGCGCCGGAGAGCTTGCGCAGCTCGCGGTTGAGTTCGTCCACGCGGTCGATCAGCGCGGTGATCTCGTCGCGACCGGGCACGCCCAAGCGGGTGAGGGCGCGCTGCACGCGTTCTTCGAACACTTTTTCCAGACGATCCCAGGTGTCGGCGGCGCGCTCGCGCACCGCACCGACCTTGTCGCCGACCGCTTCGCGCACGGCATCGACCTTGCCGCCGGCCATCTTGCGGGTACGGCTTTCGATGCTCATGCCTTCCTTGACCAGCGCTTCGAACAGGCGGGTGCCCTCGGCTTGCGCGCGGGTGAACGCGCCCACGCCGGCCATCCAGATCTGCTGCGCGGATTCGCTGATCGAACGGCGCAGTTGATCCATTTTGTCGTGCGCTTCGGGGGTGTCGGTGGTTTCCGGCGCCGGCTTGGCGCGCGCCTTGGACTTGAGCTTGGCCATGGGGTTTTCCTTGTAGGTGCGAACGTGGATGGATGCGGGGCGGCGCCAGTGTGGTTGCGCGCGCTAGAGCATTCACACCATCGCGCCAGTCACCCCGGCGCGCCGGCTTCAGGCGATGCGCTGCGCGTGCCGGCGTCGGCGCAGCAGCGCTTCCACGTCGTCCAGTGCGCGGCGCAGGCGCTCGGTGGTGTCGGTGCGGTGGGTGCGTCCATCCATGCCCGCCAGCAGCGTGCGGGTGGGGTCGTCGATGACCTGCGGGCGCAACTCCAACCCATGCCGGGCCAGCAGTGGGGCCAGTTCATGCCGGCGGGCGGCGAGGTCGTTCAAGGTGGCCCGGTACGCGTGCTGGCAGATGGCAAAGCGCGAGCCGAAGCTGAAGACGTTGGTGAAGAAGGTACGGCGGTCGCTGGCGTCGGGTTCGAGGAAC
The DNA here is from genome assembly GCA_018241125.1 of Pseudomonadota bacterium. GTDB lineage: Bacteria > Pseudomonadota > Gammaproteobacteria > Xanthomonadales > Xanthomonadaceae > SZAS-103. The sequence goes on from JAFEEL010000029.1 coordinate 11,884, forward strand.
ACCTGATCGGTGGCCGGGTACTCGCTGCGATAGCGCGACAGCCCGACTTGTGCTCGCGATTGCAGGATCGTGCGCACCGCCTGCGAGAGCACCACCGGCAGGCCGCCATCGACCAGATTGGTGCGTTTGCGGCCGCTGACGTGCGCCGCGTCGGCGTCGAAGGGCACCATCGGATTGATGCCCAGCAGCAGGTCCACGCCGTGACCCATCGCCACCGAGGCGTGCATCGTGCGCCGCAGCGCGCCATCGACGAACTGGTGGCCGCGGATTTCCACCGGCGGGTACAGCCCCGGCATCGCCCCGCTGGCCTGCACCGCGCGCGAGATCGGTATGTCGTCCCAGCCCTTGCCGCCAAAGCGCACGGTGGCGCCGGTGTTGATGTCGACCGCGATCACGTACAGCGGCGCGGGCAAATTGCGGAAATCGTTGCTGCGCCCGCGGATGGAAAACACCTCGCGCAAGAAGCGCTCGACCCCGGTATTGTCGAACAATCCCGGCGGGATCAGCGCAGAAAAACGCACCATCACATCGGACAGGCGCGTGCTGCGACCACGGGTGATGGCGTCTCGCGCCCAGCCGCTCAGCAGGCCGGGCAAGCGTGACGTGCGGCGCACGAACTCGCCGCAGGCCGGGCGCAGGAAGGATTCGGGGTGAAAGTGCAGGCGGTCGTCCTGGCCGGTGATGAAAATCCGGCACATTTCTTCCGTGCTCATGCGGTTGGCCAGGCCGGCGGCGAGGAACGCGCCGGAGCTGACCCCGACATAGACCTCCAGCCGTGCCAGATCCAGCCCCTCGATGGCATCGTCCAGCGCCCGCAGCGCGCCCAGTTCGTACATGCCGCCGATGGGGCCGCCACCGGCGATGGCCAAGCCGATGCGGGTGCCCTTGCGTGGCGGATGGCTGGCGGGCTGGATCTGGATCATGCGCGGGTAGGCTGGCCTGCGGTGGCGTCGATTGTAGTGGTGGTGGGACAATCTGCATGATGCAGTGCAGCGCAAATCGGCAAACCCAATCGCAGGCGGCGACGGATACGGACCGCCGCGACGCCTCCGTGTTGCGTGCAACGCTGCTGCGGCGCCTGCAATGGCATCGCGCCTTGCACGATCCGGCGCGCGAGCCGCGCAATGCCGATCCGCGCCTGCCCGAACTGCGGCGCTGGCAGCAACAGCGCCTGGCGGGCAGCTTCAAGGAATTCCTGGCCGATCCGCGCACGCGCCCGGCGGCGCGATTTTTTCTCGACGACCTGTACGGCGACCGCGATTTTTCCGGGCGCGACCGCGATCTGGCGCGGGTGCTGCCGAAGATGTCGATGCTGTTGCCGGGCAAGATGCTGGTCACCGCCGCCGACGGCATCGAACTGGCCGCGATCAGCCATGCCTTCGACCTGCGCATGGCCGCGTGGTTGTCGCAGCGCCTGCCGGCCGCCGCGCCGATCGACGTGCCGGCCTACGCGCGCGCCTACCGGGCGGTCGGCTTGCCGCGCTTGCGCGCACGCCAGATTGCATTGGTCGGGCGGATTGGTGGCGCGCTCGATCAGGCGGTGCGCATGCCGGCGCTGTGGCGTTTGCTGCGGATGTGTCGGGTGCCGGCGCGGCTGGCCGGGCTGGACGAGTTGCAATCGTTCCTGGAGCGCGGCTTGGGCGCGTTTCGGCATATGGACGACGCGGCTGGATTCGTCGGTCGGATCGTCGCGCAAGAGACCGAGGTTTCGCGAAAACTGTTCGCCGCCGATATGCAGCCCTTTACTGTAGGTTGAGAATCATGGATACGAGCTGCCCAGGGTGTGGCATTCGTCTTGCGGCGATTGAGGGGCCAGTGCACCGCTACATCGAGTCTTCGCCCGCGTGTTGGGCCCTGTATGGCGAGGTACTGGTTCGCGAATACCAAGACCCTGCGCACATGGCCGTGCACCGACTCACGGTCGACGCGTATGCGGTGCAACATCCGGGGCGTCCGGGGCGGCAGGCCATGCAGTCGGTCGGTGGGCACCTGTTGTCCATGTATGCCGTGCTCGAACTCGGGTCCAGCCACCAGGATGCGACCGGGTTGATTGCGCGCGCCGTCAAACAAGTGCGGTTTCGATGGTTGGAGCCGCCGGCGTCGATGGGTCCGTTGACCGTGACGAGCGTCGCGCAGGCCGCGGGCGCGGTCGAGCATTGCCTGGCTGTCCAGCGCTGGGCCGAATCGGCGTGGCAAGCTTGGGCAGCACACCACTGCACGATCCGCCAGTGGGCGACCGACTTGCGTCAATGACACGCTCACCGGCCCGATGCGCCATGCGCAGGGTGCTCAGTCGAACTCCTGATCGAGCTGCTTGCGGATCTCCGCTTCGATCGAGCCGGCGAACATCGACACCGGGAAGCCCAAGTGCGCGTTGAAGTGCACCTGCTTGGGCGTCAACCCGATGCGCCCCTTGACTCCGCTGCCATGGAAATCGAGGCTGTCGCCCGCCCACGCCGAGCGGATGCCGAAGCGCTCGCCGATTTTCGCCGCCACCCGCTCGACCGCGGCACGGGCCTCTTGCATGCTGCGCTGGTGCGGGTGGCAAATGTCGATGGTGGCCATGACTTCGGCTATAGGGCGTGCGGGCATGGCATGATACAGTCGCGCACCATCGGGAGGGGCGATGCGGCTGACATTTCCCAACGGCGAACACGCGGACGTGGTCGAATCCGGGCGGATCACGCTCGGCAGCGGCGCTGATAGCCGCGTGCGTCTGGACGGGCTGGCCGATCGCCACGCGGTGATCGCCAACGACCGGCGCGGCCTGTGGCTGGTGATCGAAAGCGCCGAGGCCACCGCGCACGTCAACGCCCGCCCGGTGAGCCGGCTGGCGTTGGTGCGCGCCGGCGACCTGATTTCGCTGGGGCAAGTGCAGGTGCTGTTGCGCAACGATGCCGATCCGGTCGAACCCAAGCTGCCGCCGGCGTCCTCGGCATTCACCCGCGCCGCCAGCGCCAATGCGCAGATTTGCTCGGAGCGTTTCTTGCTGCGCGGAGTCGGCGGGGCCCACTTCGGACAAAGTTTTCCGCTCAGCGACCCGGTGGTGGTGGGGCGTGGCGAGTCAGCGAACCTGCGCCTGGACGAACCGGCGATGGCCGATCGCCACGCGCGCATCGAGTTGCACGGCGATCGCGTCGTGCTGCGCGACCTGTGTCAGGGGCAGGGCGAAGGCACGGTGCTCAACGGCGTGCGCGTGCGCAACGCGCTGCTGTCGCACGGCGATCAGCTGGCGTGGGAACGCAATCGCTACGTGCTCGAAGCGCCGGGGTTGAGTGCGCCGGTGCAGCGCCACGACGCCACACCGCTACCGCGCACGCGTGCCGACGTCGCTGCGAGCGCCGGTGATCGCCCGGTGACCGGCGTGTTCACCATTCAGCCACGGGCGCCGGGCGAGACGCCAACGGCACAAACGCCGGCGGTATCGCCGCCCAGAAGCCACGCCGTGTGGTGGTTGATCCTTGCCGCCGCTGCCCTCGGTGCCGCCTTTGCGTGGTTGTTGCTGTCGGGTGCGAAGATCGGCGCTTGAACGGTGCTGGATCGGTCGCTGGGGCACCGCGCCCAGCGCGCGGAATTGAAGTCTCAGAAACTGCGGCTGATGCCGATGTCGAACGCGGCTTTGATCAGGTTTTCGTTGTCGCCGTCGAGCGTGTGCCCGATGTCGGCGGTCAACAGGTAGCGGTCGCTGAGCTGGTAGTCCACGCCGGCATGGATTTCGTTGAAGCTGACGTTGCGGATCGTGTCGTGGTACAGCAACACGTCCTGGTTCAACGAACCGTCCGGATTGAACAACGCGCCCGGCAGGCCGAGGCCGCCGTAGCTTTGCCGATGCGTCCATCCGACTCGCGCCGACAGCAGCGGCGAGAAGTAGTAGCCGACATCCAGCCCGATGGTGCTGTGGTTGACCTTGGTGATGGCGATCTTCTCCATCACCGAATACGACACGTCGCCGGTGATATATACGTTCTGCCACGGTCGCGGTAGCCGCCCACCGGCGGTGATGCCGAAGTCCAGTTCGGTCTGGTCGAGGCCGAGCGCGGATTCGCCGTAGAACTGGTAGTCGTGGGTCGGCGCGCCGTATCGCAGGTACGGCGTGAGCAGCACCGGCGCAGTCAACCATTGGTAACGAACGCCGACGCTCCAGTCCTTCCAGCCGCCGCGGTAATGGCCGTCGTCGATGAAGCGCTGGCCGTGCGGATCGGTGAAGATGCGCGGATCGTGGTCGGTGTGCGCGGCCATGTTGCTGCCGTAGGGCAGCGACGCGCTCACCGCCCAGCGGTCGGCGAATCCGTAATCCACGTTCAGATGCACCGTGCGGTAGTGGGCGATGCCGATCGTCCCCCGGTTGCCCTGGCTGTCGGTGCGATCCTCGACCAGCGCCTGCGCGTAGTCGGTGGAGATCGAACCGTGGCCCTTGTCCGGTACCGCGACTTGCGCGTGGGCTTGCGGCATCCACATCGTTGCGGCCAGCAGTGCGCACGTCGCCCATGCCGAGCCATGACGAGGCGAGATCGCCCCTGCGCGCGTGTGGTTGGTGCCAGTGTTTCCAAGCATCTCGAACTCCCCGGGTTGCCGATTGTTGTTCTTGTCGCTGGGTGTTGTTGGGCATCATGGAATAACCGCTTTCCCCCGCGTGCGGGGGAAGCGCCTGCCCCGGACTTGATCCGGGGTTGGGATGGGGGTGCTTTGCTGGCGTGCAAAGTCGCCCCCACCTCAATCCTCCCCCGCAAGCGGGGGAGGAAGTGAATTTCAGTCCTCACCTGCAAGAAGCGAAGAACGCATCAAAAACTGCGGCTGATGCCGAAGTTGGCGTCGTAGTTGTAGAAGTGCGTGTTGGCGACGGTCAATGTGCGGCTGATGTCGAACGACAACTGGTAATGATCGTTGAGCTGGTAATCCAGCCCGGCGGCCAGCGTGGTCATGCGCAGCAGGAACAGCTGGTCGTGGTAGAAGATGTTGTTGAAATTCGGCGAGCCGTCCGGGTTCGCGAAGCTCGACACAGCATCGGCACCATTGCCGAAGGAATTGTCGTGTTCGATCGACGCATGCCCGACCAGGCGCGGGGTGATGTTGTAGCCGAGTTTCAGGCTGATGGCGCTGTGGTTGACCGTGCGGTCGTCGTGCAGGAACTGGTTCGCGAGCGGATCGAGATGCTTCGTCGATTGCTCGAACGTGTAGGCAAGGCCCGCCTGCCAGAACAGGTTCTGCCACGGTGGCGGGAACCAGTTGCCGAGATACACGCCGACCTGCAACGCCTTCTGGTCGGTGCCGAGTGCGGAGTGCGCGAAGTAGGTGTAGGTGTGGTTGGGCTGGGTGTAGGCAACGTAGGGCGTGACCAAGAACGGTCGCGCAAGCCACTGGTAGCGCAGGCCCACGCTCCAGTCGGACCAGCCAGCGTGGTAGCGGCCATCGTCTTGGAAGCGCTGCCGGTTCGGGAACGGAAACACGCGCGGATCGTGCGGGTCGTTGCCGGTGTAGCGGTTGCTCTCGAACGGCAGGCCGACACTGATCGCCCAGCGATCGGACAGGCCGTAGTCGATGTTCAGGTGCGCGGTGCGATCGATGACCTTGCCGAAGTCGGCCAAATTTCCATCCGAAAAGCTGAGCTTGGTGGACTGCTTCTGCTCGTAGTCCAGCGTCAGCGAACCATGGCCCTTGCCGGGCAGCCAGGCTTGCGCCTGCGCGGGCAGCGTCGCGGCGGCGGAGCACAGCGCCAGCGCGCATGCCATCGCGGACGCGCAACTCCCCACCCGCGCGCGCAAGGGCGCGCGGGCAGTGCCTGTCAGGTATTTCATGACTTGGCGGAAGCCATCATGGTGTTGATGGATTTCAGGTATTGGCCGAGGCTCGCGCCGTCGACCAGAAAGGCCTTGTAGTGCTCTCGCACGTCGGGCAGGTCGCCCGCGCTGCGCGCGACGACTGGCAGCAGGTGCGGCCGATCGGTCGCGCTGGCGGTGGCCGCGTCGACCGTGGCCATGCTGCCGATGGCGGCGATGACCACATCGTAATGATGGCCGCGCAGGGCGTCGGTCAATGCGTCGGCATCGCTGACGATGGTCAGTGTATGGCCGGCCTTCTTCAGGCCCGCGTACAGCGCGTCGCGATCGGCGTGCGACATCGTCGAGTCCGGGGCGGAGTAGATCAGCACCGTCGCCGGACGCGGTGCGAGATAGCCCTGATAAGCCAAGCCCTTGCCGGTATTGAACTGCCCCTCACCGCAGGCCAGCGCGGTGGCGGGCAGTGCGGCCACGAACAGCGTTGCGATTGCCGCAGCCAGCAAACCGGATTGCAACGGGTGCGCGGTGTTCATATCGATCTCCCGATGTGACGGTGAACAACGAGTGCGGTAACCAACGCCTGATCCCAAGTGGATTGCCGAGCTTGCTGGATTGTGCGCCGGGACTTGGAACCGGGCCAGTGTCGCACCGCGTCAGCCGGCGAGTGGGCCGTCAGGCTCGTTGTGGTTACTGGCGGAAGCGATGCAGCGCGAAGGTGCCGCGAATGCCTTGCACATACCACAACAGGCACACCACCATAGCCACCATCGCCAAGCCGTGCGGCACTCCGATCCTGGCGATCAGGAAGGCCACCTCGGCCAGAAATAGGCAGAACCCGACAACCGCCGCGATGCGACTGCGTTTGTGGATGCCGAACATCACGGCGAAGAACAGTGCCGCGTTTCCAAACATGAAAGCCTGGATGTGGTCTGAGAGTAGCTGTTCGATTGCATCTGACGACACGGTTGCCTCAGCTGTGCCGACTGCGGTCAACAACGCGGCCAGGACACCCAACCGAGTAGCGTTCACGGCGGCCGCCTCGGTATCCAAAGTCGGCCATAAGCCGGCATTCCAGTTCTGGGTTTCAGACATTTTATTTCTCCCCTGCATGGGCGGGCCGACGAGGTTTTCGCCCGCTTTCTTCAAGCACTACGCAAGTTGGCGCTGGGAATGACAGGCTAGCGAGCGGGAGTTGCCGAAGCGGCGGGTTCCAGGGTGATCGCGAACACTTCGGCGGGCACCGTCGTGGTCACGTCGAGGCAGCGGATGGTGCGATCTGGATGCGGATTGGGCAGGCGCGGGGCGACGATCACGTCCGAACCCAGGCCGGTGAGCGCCCATGTGGTATCGGTCGCAAACGCGAATGGCACGGCGGCGTCCTGACCCTCGTATCCGGGCGCGTCGCGGCCGGCGCGGATCGGCAACGCGGCACTGCCGCCGTCCACGTAGTGCAGGGTGACCTCGCCGAGCAACGTGTCCATCGGCAACGGCGTGATCAGGCTCGCCTCGAACAGCAGATGCACCGCCGCCACCGGCGTGGCCGGAACCGCGAGGCAGTGAATCGGATGTTGGATCGTGTCGGTGACCGGATCGACCATGCCGCGGATGTCGAAGTCGGTTCCGGCGATGCGTTGAACACCGGCCGGGTACGGCAGCAGGGTCGGCAGCACGTTGTAGTAGGTGTTGTGCACGGTGTCGGGCGCCATGTCGTAGTACGGCGTGAGGTCGAGCAGCAGCGGCGACGTGCCGACGCTGCGTTCGGGCACGACCACGCCGATGCGATTGGGTGCGGTCGTGTCGGAAGATGGGCGTGTGTCGGCGGCAGGCCAGCGCCCGGGATCGTGCGCGCGCAGCGCGGCGCGTTCCGAAGGCAGCGGCGCTACGACGAATTGCTGGCTCTCGTTGCCGACGCTCAGGTGCGCCATCGCGTCGGCAAGCGCATAGGTGCTGCGCGACTCGGGCGCGATCGGCCAGACCAGCCAATGGCCTTGCACGGTGCGTGCCAGCAGTTTGCGGTTGTCGGGCGAAAACGCGAGTTGTTCGATAGTGTCGATGGCGTTGGTGTCGGCCTGCAACGGCGGACCGATCGCTGCCATCGTCTCAACATCGTAGATCTGCACCTCGCGACGGAAGGCTCGTGCAAGCAGTCGGCCATCCGCGCTGAGGACGGTGGTGGCGACGGCATCGCTCGATGCGCTGCGTTCGAGCGTGCGCGTCGTGCCAGCAGGCGCTATCAGGAGATCCTGCGTACTGCCGGCGACGAATGCACCGGCTGTCGTCGCTGCCACGCCGAGCGGGCGCGCTTGCGCGGTCGGGTGCTTCGCGATCACCTTGTCGGTAACCGGGTTCCAGTCGATCAAGCTGTCGCTGCCCAGGCGCGGATCGCCCGCGCGCAACACCAGCAGCACGTCGTCGCCGCTTGTCGCGAAATCGGCCCATTGCACCGGCTGGTAGGGATCGTTCGCATACGCGCCGATCTTGCGCAGGCCATTCGTCGCGAACACGATGGTTGCGCCGTTCGCATCGTCGGTCGCGCCGACCACGAGCAGCCTCGAGGCATCGGCCGAAAACGCGAGATGTCGCAATTGCCCCGGCAGCACCGCCTCGCCCGGCAGGCGCACGCCCTTGCGCGCATCGAACAATTGCAGTTTTTCAACGAAACCATGCGAGCTGCCGCCGCCAAATGCCAACACCACGCGCGAGCCGTCCGCGCTGGCGAGCAGGCGCTCCGGACTGTTCTCCAGCGCGATCGGTGCGAAGCGTTCGCGCATCGTCGCGGTGTCGTAGGCGCGCAGTTCCGGGCCGACGGTCAGCACGAGCAAGCGTCCGCCATCCAGCAGTTCTGCGAAGCCCGGCGGCTGCGGCAATGTCAGCCACGGGGTGACGCCGATGCCGGATGCATCGACGATGCGCACCCGGTTCCATGCGACATCGACCAGTCGGTGTCCATCGAAATACGTCCGCTCCGGCATCTGGCGCGCGGCCATCGCCGGCAGCGTCGCCGGCAACGGCATCCGCCACAGGCGCAGTTGGCCGTCCATGCCGGCGGTGGCGAGCAGGCCGGAAGTGAACGACCATGCGGCGGGATAGCGCCCGGACAAGCCATGCGGCGCGGCCGCGGCGGCGATGCGCAGCGCCGGGACCGCGCGCGGGCCGGGCAGCGGCAACCGCCACAGCGCGGTCTTGCCTTCGCCGCTGGCGATCAACAGGCGTTGGGCGTGGCTGAGGCCGACGCGCTGCACCTTGAAATCCTGTTTCATCTGCCCGGCGACCAGCGAATCGCCCGTCCTGGCGTCGAACGCATCGACCGCGCCGTCCTCGCCGCCCACTGCCAGCCATGCATCGTCCTCGCTGAAACCAACCCAGGTGATCTCGCGTCCGCGCGCCTTGGGCAACTGGCGCAGCGTGCGGGTGGCGACGTCGAGCAGGAAGGCGCGCCCCTCGAAATCGCCGAGCGCCAGCGTCTTCCCATCGTGGCTCAGCGCCCACGCGAAGATGCCGGCATTGCCGGGGATGGCGATGTCGTGCGGGGTGGCGAGATCGGCGAGATCGTACTGGCTCAGATAGCGCGCTACGTGCGGAATATAAAATGCGGCATGCGCCTGCGGATCGAGCAACCAGGGCATCTCGTAGTTCGCGAAAGACACCGGCACGAGCAGCGATTGCGGGCGCCAGGGCTGCGTTAGCCAGAGCTGCGCGCGATGCTGCTGATCGTGCAGGATGGCGTAGCCGCCGTCCGCGCTGTAGGTCGCATCGGCGAAATCCTTGAACGCGGCGGGAGGCTCGACGAGCGCGCCTTGATCCAGATCGATCATCCAGGTGTCGCCATCGTCCGGGCTTGCGATGGTCGTGAACCACTCCAGCGTGGCGCGCAGGCGATGGTTGTCGATGAAGCGCAGCAGTTGCACCGTGCGGCGCTGGCCGTCCGAACTGAATATCTGGGCGAGGCTGACGCGGCCACGTTCGCTGAGCGTCGCGGTGTCGTACCAGCGCACGGACTGGTCGTTGAACGCCACGGCGAGCGTGCGTGCGTCCGGGCTGATCGCGACCGCCATCGGGTTGGCGTCGGCGATGACGGTGCGGTCGATCAAGGTCGCGCCCAGTCCCTCCAACAGGCCCAGACGTCGCCGATCCACCGCTGCCGCGTCGGGCGCACCGGCTTTTTGCTCATCGACGATATTGGTGAGCAGCTTGGACATGGCCGCATAGCCGTCGCCGCTGCGCTGCAGGCCCAGCGCGGCATCGCGCCGGCTTTCCCACAGCAATCCCTGCGCGGTTCGCGCATTGCCCTGCGCGCGTCGCCACTGTTGCAAGGTGGCGAGCAGCCCGCCGATCAACACCAGCACGGTCGCCGCGATGGCGAAGGCCAGGCGTGGGTCGCGGCGCGCCCAGCGCAGCGTGCGTTGCGCGCGATTGAGCGGGCGCACCGAAACCGGGCGGCCTTCGATGAAGCGGCTCAGGTCGTCGGCCAGTTCGCGTGCCCGCGTGTAGCGCGCGGCAGGATCCTTGGCCAGACACTTCAGGCAGATCGCGTCCAGATCGGCCGGGATGCCCTTGCGCAGCGCGCGCGGCGGCTGCACCGTGCCATCGACCACCCGCTGCAAGGTTTCCTGCGGGGTCGCGCCGAGGAATGGCGGCGCACCGGTCAGCAACTGGTAGAGGATCGCGCCGAGCCCGTAGATGTCGGTGGCCACCCCGATGTTCCGGGTTTGCGCCTGCGCCTGCTCAGGCGCCATGTACGAAGGCGTCCCCGAGACTTCCTCGGCCTGCTCGGCCAGCGCCTCGTCGATGCGCCGCGCCAGCCCGAAGTCGGCCACCAGCGGTTCCCCGTGTTCGTCGACCAGGATGTTGCCGGGCTTGAGATCCAGATGCAGCACACCCAGCCGGTGCGCGTAATCGAGCGCCTCGGCGACGGTGCGCATCAGGCGCGCGGCGACGATCGGCGCGTACGGCCCGGATTGGCCCAGCAGCGTGGCCAGCGATTGGCCGCGCACGAGTTGCATCGAAAAATAATGCAGGTCTTCGTACGAGCCAGTCTCGTACACGGTGACGATGTTCGGGTGCTCCATCCGCGCCGCGGATTTGGCCTCCTCGCGAAAGCGCGTGATGAAGTCGGCCGAGGCCCACGGGCCGGCGGCCAGCAGCTTGAGCGCAACCTCGCGATCGAGCGCTTTCTGGCGCGCGCGGTAGACCACGCCCATGCCGCCCTGACCGATCTTTTCGAGCAGCTCGTACACCCCGAAGTCGCGTTGCGCGGGGTCACTCAAATCCAGATCGAGCGCCTCGGGCGGCAGGAACGCCAGATGGCGCGGCCCGATGGTGTGGCCGCCGGCCTGATCCACGCCGTCGGCGAAGGCCAGGCGCGCCAGTCCGGTGGCCGCCGGCCCGATCGGTAGCGGCAGCACCTGAGTTTGGCTCACTCCGAATGCCCGGACAGCATTCGTGCCAGCGACGTCCGTTCGGCTTCCAGATCGGCCGGGCTGGCCACGGTTTCCAGCAATTCTTCCTCGGCCAGTTCGCGAAAGCGCTGGCGCATCCGCTTGACCGCGATCGCCACCACCATTGGCGGCAACTTCAACTGCTGCGCAAGTTCCTGATACTGGCCGGCGACCGGCTCGGCGGTGAGGAAGGGCTGCAACACCTCGAACATTGCGTTGCGCCCGCCCTGCGCGGCTTCGGCGGCCAGCCGCCGCAGGCTGCGACTGAGCACTTCCAGCGCGAAGCTGCGGTGATAGGCCTGCGTGGGCGTAACGTTGGCATCGGGTTCAGCGGCCAACCGGGATTCGAGTTGCTCGGGGGTGAACGGTGGCACCAGCCCTTGCTGTGCGATCAACGACTGGTAGTTGCGCCAGTCGTCGCGCAAGAATGCATTCATGCGGTCGAGCAGGAAATCGCGGAATCGACCCTTGCCGCGCGGATCGGCCTCGGCCAGCGCGCCGGGCAGGTAGGCGAAGAAGGCCAGACACAGCGCATTGGCCGACGCGGCATCGTGCCCGCTGCGGCGCACGTAGGCGTAGATCGGATACCAGTAGCGCTGCGACAAATCGCGCAGCGAGCGCGCCGCGAGATCGGCGCTGGGATGCCGCAGATCCAGCACGAGCGACCAGCGCGTTTGCGAGAAGTGTTGTGGCGAAACGCGGGCGCTGCTCGTGGAATGGTTGGCCATGCGGTGGATCCTCCCCGGACGAATCTACGCCAAAGCGCGGCGGGGATTACATCCGCGGATTCCACCCGTGGATTACTCCGGTGGATTACACCGGTGGTTTACGCCCGCGAATTGCATCCGGTGATTACACCGGAAAATTCGGTGCGGGGATTACATCGGTGCGGGCTGTCCGACCGCGGCCTGGATGGCTTCCACTTCGGCGCGGATGCCGCCGGGGTCGCCGAGCGTGCATCCGACTTCGGCGCTCACCAATTGCTGCAAACGCTCGCGCAGGCGATGCACGGCGACTGCCACGGTGTTGCGGCTCATGCCGAAACGCTGCGACACCAGCGCGTAGTCCTGCCCGTCTGGCGATTCGAACAGGAACTCGCCGAGCGCCGCGAACAACTCGGCCTTGCCGGCCGCCGCCGCTTCGGCGCGCAACGCGCTCACCGCGCGGGCCACCACGGTTTGCGCCCACACGCGCTCGAAGACTTCCTCGGGGGTGGGAGCGCTGGCCGGCTCGACGCTGGCGTCGAGGACGACGTGGATCGCGCCGCCGCCGCGCCGCGCGGCCCCGACGCGGCGCTGCTCGGAAATCACGAAGTGCTTGAGCGCGCTCAGCAGGAATGCGCGGAAGCTGCCCTTGTCCGGATCGGCGCGCTGGTGCAGGCGCTGGCTCAATAGATGCGCGAAAAACGACTGGGTGAGGTCTTCGGCTTCTTCGCGGGCCAATCCGCGGCTGCGCAGGTAGGCCAGCACCGGCGTGCGATAGCAGTGGCACAGGCGCGCCAGCGCCTCGTCGGAACCGGCATCGTTGCCGGCACTGGCGAGGATCATGCTCCACTGTGTCGTCTCGAAACCTGCCATGCGCATCGTCGGCCAGTCCGGCGTCCCCACGCCCATCTTGCCATGCCTGCCGTTACCGGCCCCTGCCCGGACGGGGCAAGGCCAAGGCTTGCAATCGGCCGCGCAGTTTGTTGCACTGCGCCATCGACGGGGATCGATCCGTCGCCCGCCGGTTGCTTGTTTCAGGTTTCAGGCCCCCAGATCCCCAACTCACAATCCGAGGACATCCGATGTCGCGTGGTTACAACTTCAGTGCCGGCCCTTCCACCTTGCCCGAATCCGTGCTGCGCCGCGCGCAGGAAGAAATGCTCGAATGGGGCGGCGAGCGCGCCAGCGTGCTGGAGGTCAGCCATCGCGGCAAGGCGTTCGTGGCCCTGAACGACAAGCTCGAAGCCGACCTGCGTCGCCTGCTCGAAGTGCCGGCCGATTACACCGTGCTGTTCTTGCAAGGCGGGGCGACCCAGCACTTCGCGCAGATCCCGATGAACCTCGCCGGCCCCGACGACAGCGCCGACTACCTCATCAGCGGCCATTGGGCCACCAAGGCGCATGCCGAGGCCAGGACGCTGGTCAAGACGAACGTGGTCGCGACCGGCGAGGCCGGCAAGTTCACGTCCATACCCGAGCACAGCCAGTGGAAGCTCACGCCGGGCGCGGCTTACCTGCACGTCACTCCGAACGAAACCATCCAGGGCGTGGAGTTCGCTGGCGTACCCGAGGTCGGCGATGTGCCGGTGGTGGCCGACATGTCCTCCAACATCCTCTCGCGCCCGGTCGACGTGAGCCGCTACGGGCTGATCTATGCCGGCGCGCAGAAGAACATGGGTGCCGCCGGATTGACCCTGCTGGTGATCCGCAATGATCTGCTGGCGCGCAAGCGCCGACCGCTGCCGAACATTTTCACCTACGCTGCGCACGCCAAGGAAAAATCCCTGCTCAACACCCCGCCGACGTTCGCTTTCTACATCACCGCACTGGTGCTGGAATGGATCGACGCGCAGGGTGGGTTGGCGGCGATGGAAAAACTCAATCGCGCCAAGGCCGACATGCTGTACGCGGCGATCGACGGTTCGAATGGTTATTACGCCAACCCGGTGGATGCGCGTTACCGTTCGCGCATGAACGTGCCGTTCACCTTGCACGATGCCGCACTGGACGAGGCATTCCTGGTCGAGTCGAAAGCAGCCGGTTTGCTCACCCTCAAGGGCCACAAGGCGGTCGGCGGCATGCGCGCGTCGATCTACAACGCGATGCCGATCGCAGGCGTGCAGGCGCTGGTGGGTTTCATGGGTGATTTCGCGAAACGGCATGGGTGACTGAGGCGGGAGACGGGAGGCGGGAGACGGGAGACGGGAGACGGGAGGCGGGAGACGGGAGCAGGGAGCAGGGGTAGGAATCCTGGGCTAGAGGCTCGGAAGGCTGTCCGTGCTCGCCGCTTGAGCCCCTCTCCCTGCGGGAGAGGGGTTGGGGTGAGGGGTGAAGCACGTCAAGCCCATCGGATGACAGCCCCTCATCCGCCCTTCGGGCACGTTCTCCCGGAGGGAGAAGGGTCAGCTTGGTTTTTCGGCAAATGCAGCGGGTCGTCATGACGAAGAAATCAAATCTGTCGAAACAGCCGCGTGCCGAGTCGACGAGCAAGCCAGCCAGTCTGGCTGACGTGCGCGCACGCATCGATGGCATCGACCGCCAGATTCAGGAACTGATCGCCGAGCGTGCGCACTTCGCCCATCAGGTCGGCAAGGCCAAGGGCAAGCTGGCCGCGGCGGTGGATTACTACCGCCCCGAGCGCGAGTCGCGGGTGCTGCGGATGGTGATCGACCGCAACCACGGGCCGCTCGCCGATGAAGTACTGGTGCGGTTGTTTCGCGAAATCATGTCGGCCTGTCTGGCACAGCAGGAGCCGCTCAAGGTGGGTTATCTCGGGCCTGAGGGCACGTTCAGCGAGCAGGCGGTGCGCAAGCACTTCGGGCACTGCGCGCACGGCCTGCCGCTGGCGAGCATCGAGGAAGTGTTTCAGGAAGTCGAGGCCGGGCACGCCGATTTTGGCGTGGTGCCGGTGGAGAACTCCGGCGAGGGCACCATCCAGATCACGCTGGACATGTTCCTGACCTCCAGCGTGAAGATCTGCGGCGAGGTGGAACTGCGCGTGCGCCAATACCTGTTGTCGCGCAGCGGCCACGTGCAGGACATCGAGCGCATCTACTCGCATCCGCAATCGTTCGCGCAAACCCGCGCGTGGCTGCGCGCCAACTTGCCGGGCGCCGAGAAAATCCCGGTATCGAGCAATGCCGAGGCCGCGCGCCGCGCGCGCAACGCCGACGATGCCGCGGCGATCGCCGGCGAGGCGGCCGCGCACGTCTACGGACTGAAAAAAGTGGTGATGAGCCCGATCCAGGATCGCGAGGACAACACCACGCGCTTCCTCGTGCTCGGCCGCAAGACGTTCTCCGGCTGCGGCCACGACCGCACCTCCATCCTGGTGTCGATCCGCGACAAGCCCGGCGCGCTGTTCGACGTGCTCAGCCCGTTCGCCGCGCACGGCATCAGCATGAATCGCATCGAATCGCGGCCCTCGCACCACGCCAACTGGGAGTATGCGTTCTTCATCGATCTGGACGGCCACATCGACGATCAGCCGATGCGCGCGGCTCTGGCCGAACTGGAATCGCACGCCGCGCAAGTCAAGGTGCTCGGTTCGTACCCGGTCGCGGTGTTGTGAGCGAGGCCTTCGACGCAGCGGCGCTGGCGAACGTCGCCACGCGCGCGCTGCGCGCCTACGATCCGGGCCACGACCTGCCCGCGTTGCGCCAGCGGTTCGGTGCGGCGTTGGTGGAATTGGGGTCGAACGAGAACCCGCTGGGCCCCAGTCCGCGCGCGCTCGATGCGATCCGCGCGGCGATGGCGGACGTGTGGCGCTATCCCGACCCGCACGGCAGCACGCTCAAGGCCGCGATCGCCGCACGGCACGGCGTGGACGCGGCGCAGATCGCGCTGGGCAATGGTTCGCACGAACTGCTGATGGTGATCGCGCAGTGCTTCGCCGATGCGAAGACGTCGGTGGTGTTTTCCGAATTCGGTTTCGCGGTATTCCCGATCGCCACTGCGGCGGCCGGAGCGCGTGCGATCCGGATGCCGGCGCTGGCGCGCGATCACGCGAGCATGCCGTTCGGCCACGACCTGCCCGCGATGGCGGCGGCGATCACGGCCGACACCCGCATCGTCTATCTGGCCAATCCGAACAATCCCACCGGCACCTGGTTCGACGGCGTGGCACTGGACGCCTTCCTCGCGCAAGTGCCGCCGACGACGCTGGTGGTGGTTGACGAAGCCTATGCCGAGTACGTCACCGCGCCGACATGGCGCAGCGCGCTGCACCTGCTTGCCGATCATCCGAACCTGATCGTCACCCGCACGTTTTCCAAGGCTTACGCGTTGGCCGGCCTGCGCGTGGGTTACGCGATGTCCTCGCGGTCGGTGATCGGCGTGATCGAGCGCCTGCGCGAATCGTTCAACGTCAACGCGCTGGCGCTGGCCGCGGCGCAAGCCGCGCTGGGCGACGACGCGCAGGTTGCGGCCACGCGCGAATGGAACGCGGCCGAACGCGAATGGCTGGCCGCGCGACTGCGTGAACGCGGTCTGCGCGTGCTGCCATCGCAGACGAATTTCCTGCTGGTGGATTTCGCGCGCGATGCCGCGCCCATCGAAGCGGCCCTGTTCGCACGCGGAGTGATCGTGCGGCCGATGGCTGGTTACGGTCTTCCCGAGTGTCTGCGCATCAGCGTCGGTTCGCGTGCGGAAAGCCTGCGCCTGCTGGACGGCCTGCCGTGAGCGTGGTGCGGCTCGACTGGATCGCATCACCCGGCACGCCGCTGCATGGCGACGTAACTGTTACGGGCGACAAATCGATCTCGCATCGCGCGTTGCTGCTGGCGGCGATCGCCGATGGCACGACGTGCGTGACGGGCTTTCTGGAAGGTGAGGACACCCGCGCCACCGCGGCGATCCTGCGCCAGTTGGGCGTGCGCATCGACGCGCCGGCGGAAGGCGAGCGAGTGATCCACGGCGTCGGCCTGCACGGTCTGCGCGCCAGCGCCACGCCGCTGGACTGCGGCAACGCCGGCACCGGCATGCGCCTGCTCGCCGGGCTGTTGGCGGGACAGGGGTTTGATTCGACCTTGATCGGCGATGCGTCGCTGTCGCGGCGGCCGATGCGCCGCGTGATCGATCCCTTGACGGCGATGGGCGCGAGCATCCACGCGCAGCCCGGCGCCCTGCCGCCGTTGTCCATCCGTGCATGCGATGGCCTGCATGGCATCGACTACGAGCTGCCGGTGGCCAGCGCGCAGGTGAAATCGGCTGTGCTGCTGGCCGGCCTGTACGCGCAGGGCACGACCCGCGTGCGCGAGGCGCAGCCGACCCGCGACTACACCGAGTCGATGCTGGCCGCGTTCGGCTGGCCGATTCATTGCCGTGCCGGTGTCGCCGAAATCGAAGGCGGCCATCGTCTGCGCGCCACCGATATCGCGGTGCCGGGCGATTTTTCTTCAGCCGCTTTCCTGCTGGTGGCGGCGAGCATCGTGTCCGGATCGGATTTGCTGATTCACGATGTCGGCGTCAACCCGCGCCGCACCGGATTGCTGGCCGCGTTGCGCGCGATGGGCGCCGACATCGTCGAAGAAAACCCGCGGCGGTGCGGTGGCGAAGCGGTGGCCGACTTGCGCGTGCGTGCCGCACGCCTGCACGGCGTCGAGGTGCCGGTGGAGATCGTGGCGGACATGATCGACGAGTTCCCGGCGCTGTTCGTGGCCGCCGCGCTCGCCGAGGGGCCGACCACGGTGCGCGGCGCGGCCGAGTTGCGGGTCAAGGAATCCGACCGCATCGCGAGCATGGCGCAGGCGCTGCGTGCGCTGGGCGTGCGTGTGGACGAAACACCCGACGGCGCGGTGATCCACGGCCTTGGTGGCGCTGGCTGCTTGCGCGGTGGCACGATGGACAGTTGCGGCGATCATCGCGTGGCGATGGCGCTGGCGGTGGCCGCGCAGCGCGCCGACGCGCCGGTGCGCATCGCCGATTGCGCCAATGTGGCGACTTCGTTTCCGGGATTCGTGGTTCTGGCTAACACCTTGGGGATCGGCCTCAGCGCTGGCGAATGATGAGCGTCTGTGGGAGCGGCGTCTGTGGGAGCGGCGTCCTCGCCGCGAATTTGAAATGGTGGGCCTGTCTTTCAACAGCCGCAGGCTGGTCAAGCTTCCCCCACAGTGGCTCAACAATCGGGCCTGTCTTTCAACAGCCGAGCGCTACTGGCCATCCAGCTTGAAATCCACCGGTACCTCGAGCGTGCTCGGCACGGGCTGCCCGGCGTGCATTGCCGGGCGATAGTGCCAGCCGCGTACGCCGTCCTGCGCGGCGCGATCGAGCACGGACGAGCCGCTGCCGTGAACCACCCGCACGTCCACCACGTTGCCTTGTGCATCGACGGAGACGAGCAGGCGCACCGTGCCCTCGGCGCGTTCGCGCAATGCCTGCGCCGGGTAGTGCACCGGGGTTTGCACGCTCGGTTTGGGGCCATGATCGTGATCGGTCGAAAGCGTGGCATCCGCTGGCGTCTGGGCTTGATCTTGCACGGTTTCGGCGCCGTCGCCTGGCACCGTGGACGGCGCGGCTTCGGACGCATCCGGTGAAGGCGGTGCAGTGGGCACCACGTGCGGTGCATCCGGAGCCTGTACGGCCGGAGCCGGCAAGTCGATGCGCCCGCCACCGGTGGCCGGGGCCGGCAATGCCCGTCGCGGCGGCCCGACCGCTGCCGGCTCGTCGCTGGCCAGTGCGCCCACCTGCGGCGGATGGCGGGCGAGCCAGACGACGCTGGCGATGCCGCCGATGAGCAGGGCAGCCAGAAACAGCAGCGTCGGCTTGGCCCAGCCGTGGGCCGAACGATGAAAGCGAGGTGCGTTGCGCGAACGGAGAAAATCGATCATGACGCCGGCGAGTAAAAACGAGATGTGCGGCGATGGCAAGCGCGCCACATGGTCGAGTTTGAAAATTCCGTTCATGCTGAGGCGCGGATCGAGGCCCCATGCTGTATCGGGGGCCGAGGCCGCGATCGAACCATGCGCCGGTACCGGCAAGGCAGAAGACGCCGCCAACGCGGTTCGATACGGCCCGTCTCGAACTGCGTTCTCGACCGGGCCGGCTCACCACGAACGGAATTCCCGGTTCGTGTGTTCACGCCACCGACCGCGTTTGCCGCGCGGTCGTTGCACCCGCGATAATGACCGGCTGGAAAACCTCTGGAGCGTTCCATGCTTGATCCTGCACTGCTACGCGGCCAACTGGCCGCCACCGCGCAACGTCTGCAACAGCGCGGTTTCGTCCTGCCGGTTGCGGAGTTGGAGGGGTTGGAGGGCGAGCGCAAGACGATCCAGATGCGCACGCAGGAGTTGCAGAACCTGCGCAACACACGCAGCAAGGCGATCGGCATGGCCAAGGCCAGCGGCGGCGACGTGGCCGCGCTGATGGCCGAGGTGGCCGGGATCGGCGACGAGCTCAAGGCCAGCGAGGAAAAACTCGAGCACATCCGCGCGCGCATCGACGCCATCGCCGCCGGCGTGCCGAACCTGGCCGACGCATCGGTGCCGCACGGCGCCGACGAAACCGGCAATGTCGAGCAGCACCGCTGGGGCACGCCGCGCACGTTCGATTTTCCGGTGAAAGATCACGTCGAACTCGGCGCGCGCCACGGCTGGCTGGATGGCGAGACCGGCGCGAAGCTTTCCGGGTCGCGCTTCACCGTGTTGCGCGGCGGGTTGGCGCGGCTGCACCGGGCGCTGGCGCAGTTCATGCTCGACCTGCACACCGGTACGCACGGCTATCTGGAAATCAATGCGCCGCTGCTGGTGAACGCCGAGTCGATGCGCGGCACCGGGCAGTTGCCCAAGTTCGAAGACGACCTGTTCGCCACCGCGGTGGGGCAGGGCGAGGCGGCCAGCAAGCGTTACCTGATCCCGACCTCGGAAGTGTCGATGACCAACATCGTGCGTGACGAGATCCTCGACGATGCCACGCTGCCGCTGCGCATGACCGCGCACACGCCGTGCTTTCGTGCCGAAGCCGGCGCGGCCGGGCGCGATACCCGCGGCATGATCCGCCAGCACCAGTTCGAGAAGGTCGAGCTGGTGAGCATCGCCCGGCCCGAGGAAAGCGATGCCGAGCACGAGCGCATGACGCGCTGCGCGGAAGCCGTGCTGGAAGCGCTCGATCTGCCGTATCGACGCGTTCTGCTGTGCAGCGGCGACATGGGCTTCTCGGCGCGCAAGACATTCGATCTGGAAGTGTGGCTGCCGTCGCAAGGCAGCTATCGCGAAATTTCCTCGTGCTCGAACTGCGGCGACTTCCAGGCGCGGCGCATGCAGGCGCGCTGGCGCAACCCGGCCACCGGCAAGCCCGAGCTGGTGCATACGCTCAATGGCTCGGGCGTCGCGGTCGGGCGGGCGCTGATCGCGGTGATGGAAAACCATCAGCAGGCCGATGGGTCGATCGCGGTGCCGGGGGTGTTGCGTGCGTACATGGGCGGGGTTGCGGTTATCGCGTGATCGGCAATCGCGACGCAGCCGATAGCGACACTTCCTCCCCCGCTTGCGGGGGAGGATCGAGGTGGGGGCGGTGCTGGACGACGGCAACGATTCCCCCATCCCGGCCTTCCCCCGCACGCGGGGGAAGGGGAATCCAACCCGACGCTCCGGGCTGCTCTGTGCGTCAATTTGGCTGTGCATTGTTTTTCCAAAACGCACGCACGACATCGAGGTGACCCATGCAGGATCTGAATGATCTGTACTACTTCGCGATGGTGGTCGAGCACGGCGGATTCGCCGCCGCCGAGCGCGCGCTGGGCATCCCCAAGTCGCGCCTGAGCCGGCGCATCGTGCAACTGGAAAACGCGCTGGGCGTGCGTCTGCTGCAACGCTCCACGCGCCGTTTCGCGGTGACCGAGGTCGGGCAGAACGTGTACCGCCACGCGCAGGCGATGCTCTCCGAAGCCCAATCGGCGCGCGAGGCGGTCGAGCGCTTGAGCGTGGAGCCGCGCGGGGTGGTCAAGGTCAGTTGCCCGGTGTCGTTGGCGCAGCAACAACTGGCGGTGTTGATTCCGGACTTCCTCTCCTCACACCCGCAGGTGCGCTTGCAGCTGCAGGTCGGAAACCGCCGCGTGGACGTGATCAACGAAGGTTTCGACGTCGCCCTGCGGGTGCGCACGAAGCTCAACGACGACGGCAGCCTGGCGATGCGCAGCTTCGGCTCGATCCGCGAACTGCTGGTGGCCAGCCCGAGTTATCTGGATGATCGTGGTCGCCCGTCCAACCCGAAGGATCTGGAGCAGCACACGACCTTGAGCATGAGCGAGGACGAAGCGCGGCAACGCTGGGAGCTGCACGGACCCGATGACACCCGCGTGCGCGTGGACATCCAGCCGCGGCTGATGGGCCACGATTTCCCGTTGTTGCTGGAGATCGCCCGCCGCGGGCACGGCATCGCGTTGTTGCCGGAAACCGTCTGCGCCGACGCCATTTCCCGCGGCGAGCTCGAACCGGTGCTGCCGGACTGGTCGCTGCCGCAGGGCATCTGCCACGCGGTGTTCCCCTCCCGTCGCGGCCTGTTGCCGGCGGTACGCGTGTTCATCGATTTTCTGGCGCAGCGCCTGCCGCCGCTGCTGGAGGCGTCGCGCAGCGGGTGCACGAAGGGCCGCGAGGAGTGCGCCAAACGTGCGCAGCACAAGTCGGTCGGTCGGCGCAGCGGGGAAACATCGGCAGCCTGATGTTCGTGGGACAATGGGCGACGCGCCGCTGCGTGGCACTGCACGACAACGGAGAGATGGCCGAGCGGTTTAAGGCACCGGTCTTGAAAACCGGCGTGGTAGTGATACCACCGTGGGTTCGAATCCCACTCTCTCCGCCATGCCCTTCAGCGCTTTTTCGCCGTCGCCAGATAGGCCTTCATCGCCGCCTCGAACTCCTCGAGGCTGCGGCGCAGGCTCATGATGGTATCGGTGTCGTTGTTGCTGTGCGCGGCGGTCGCCGACGCCTTGTCGCCAAGGATCTTCACCGCGTTGAGCAGGCGTTCGCTGCCGGCGAGCTGACGCACCAGGCGCAAGCTCGATTGCAACTCGCTCAGCGCACCCTGCCGGAACTGCGCCGAGCCACCAGCCATGATCCAGCCGGTATCGCGCAGGACGAATCCCAGCAGTTCTTCCAGGGTCGGTTCGGTCATGGTCGGGCTCGGCCTGAACGGCTCGGTGCATTGTAAGCGCGTGCGGCGTGCCGGTGAAACCGGGGTAAAGTGGCGACCGGCGGGCCAGTGGGGCCCCGCCACCGACGCCATTGCCAGCCAACCCGAATCGATGCGGCCCGCCCGTAGACCCAGGATCTCGTCGACCGTCGCGTGGATCGGCTTGCTGGCCGCGGGCGTCAGCGCTGCCGCGCCCGCGCCGATCGTCACGGCCACACCGATCCGGCACCTGGTGGTCATCATCGACGATAGCGTCTCGTTCGACCGCTACTTCGCCACCTATCCGCGGGCGGTCAATCCGCCGCATGAACCGGCCTTCCGTGCGGCTGCCGATACGCCGTCGGTCAATGGACTGGGCGGGTGGTTGCTCGATCGCAACCCCAATCGGGTGAACATGCAAAATGGGGCCGGTGCGATCGGCCCGTTCCGGATTGGTCGCGCGCAGGCGCCCGGCGGCGAGCCCGAGCATGGCTACGCGGCTGAACAGGGGGCCTTTCACGCCGGCCTGATGGATCGTTTCCCGGTCGCATTGGGTCAGTACGGCGCGGGCAATGCGCGCGGCGAGCCGACCGCGCGCAGCGGGATGGTGATGGGGTATTACGACGGCAACACCGTCACCGCATTGTGGAACTATGCGCAACGCTTCGCGATGAGCGACAACTTCCATGCCACCACGTTCGGCCCTTCCACGGTGGGGGCGCTGAATCTGGTGTCCGGACAAACCAGCGGCGTCGCCATCAGCACCGGTAATCCGCGGGAGACCACCGTGGACGACGGCTATGCCGGCCTGACCGTGATCGGCAATCCCGACCCGTTGCACGACGTGTGTGCGCGTGGCGGGAAAGTGGCGATGGCCGGTCGCAACATCGGCGATCTGCTCAATCAGGCGCGCGTGAGCTGGGGCTGGTTTCAGGGCGGGTTCGACTTGTCCGCGAGCAACGCCAGCGGCAGCAGCGGCTGCAAACGCAGCTCGGTCTCGGCCGTCACCGGACGCGCGGCGTACGACTACGTTCCGCACACCGAGCCATTCCAGTATTACCCATCCACCGCCAACCCCACGCACGCACGGCCGTCGTCGGTGGCGGCGATCGGGCATCCCGGCGATGGCGCCAATCACCAGTACGACCTTGAGGACTTCTACCGTGCGGTGCGCGCCGGCAACATGCCGGCAGTGGCGTTCTTGAAGCCCGAGGCCGTGCAGAGCGGGCACCCGGCGTACTCTTCGCCGCTCGATGAACAGGCGTTTCTGGTGCGCGTGCTCAACTTCCTGCAAGACCGCCCGGAGTGGAAGGACACCGCGGTAATTGTGACCTGGGGCGATTCCGGCGGCTGGTATGACCACCAGATGTCGCCCATCGCCAACCAGTCGGCCAGTCGCGAGGACACCCTCAGCGGGCGTTCGTGCGGAGACGGCGACAGCGCGCTGCCGGGCGTGGAAGCGCGCACCCCGCACGCGCAGGGACGCTGCGGCTATGGGCCGCGCCTGCCGTTGCTGGTGATCTCGCCGTGGGCGCGGCGCAACTTCGTCGATCATGCGCTGACCGATCAGACCTCGATCTTGCGCTTCATCGAGGACAACTGGTTGCACGGCGAGCGCGTGGGGCAAGGTTCTTTTGACGCGCTTGCTGGTACGTTGGACAACCTGTTCGACTTTCACGCCGGTTGGCAGCAGCGCGCCGCGATGCGCATGTTCCTTTCGGAAGCCACCGGGCTGCCGCGCTGAAATTCCCGACACCGGTCGCCCATCCTCTCGCAACACCTCCGGAGACGCAGATCATGGCCACGTGCAACAAGTGCAATGCCGAGGTCGCCGCCGATGCGCGGGCCTGTTCGGCCTGCGGCAATCCACTGGGCGCGGTGAGCGCGCATGAAGGCCATCACCTGCAGCAGGCCATCAGCTCGATCTTCGCGCACATCCCGCACCCGCACATCCATCGCCGCAAGGTCGAAGCCCCGAAGGCCACCGCCGAACATCATCCCGAGCCGCGCCACCTGGTGGCGCGCTTCAACAACTATCTGGCGGTGAAGATCACCGACGCGGTCGGCACCATGTGGTGCGCCTACGTGTTCGCGGCGTTGGCCCTGGTGAGCCTGCCCGACGCCATCAAGGGTGGTACCGGGCAGTTGGTCGCGTGGACCGCGCAGACCTTTCTGCAACTGGTGCTGCTGTCGATCATCATCGTCGGTCAGAAGGTCGCCAGTGAAGCCAGCGATCAACGCGCGGTAAACACCTACAACGATGCCGAGGCGCTGTTGCACGAAGCGGTGCAGATCCAGCATCACCTCGCGGCCCAGGACGTCTTCCTGCAACGGCTGATCGACGAGTTGTGCGAACGCCGCGACAGCATGCGCGCCATCGATGAGGTTCCCGACCGGCCGGGGTGAGGGGCGGAGGACGGAGGACGGAGGACAGAGGACAGAAGACGGAGGACAGAAGACAGAGGACAGAAGACAGAGGACAGAAAGGGCGGGGAAGACAGTGCGTAGACAGAGCGTAGACAGAGCGTAGACAGAGCGTAGACAGAGCGTAGACAGAGCGTAGACAGAGCGTAGACAGAGCGTAGACAGAGCGTAGACAGAGCGTAGACAGAGCGTA
>JAFEEL010000002.1 GCA_018241125.1 Pseudomonadota bacterium
CACGCTCGTGAACAACGATTCCTGCATCACATCCGCGCCGCGCATGCCGAACTCCTGTCATCGGTATCGTCCGCAAAGACTACCGAACCCCTGCTGTAGTGCCGGTGAATTTCAACGGCCTGTTAGTTTCGCGGCATCGATGTTGGCCTGATCGACCTTGATGCTGGCCTGCGCGGCTTCCAGCGTGGAGACGTACTGCTGCATCTGGTCGGCAGAAATGTAGTGTTGCGCGGCGATCGGTTGGTAGCGCTTGACCTGCGCCTGTGCCAGATCGCGTGCGGCGGCGTCGCGGGCCATCGCCGCTTGGGCCTGTTCCAGCGCCGCTTGCGCAGGGCGCGGATCGATGCGGAACAGTGGCTGCCCTTTGCGCACCGTGTCGCCATCGTGCACGAAGCTGGTCAGCAGTTGCCCATCCACCCGTGACCTGACCGCGATGGTGTCGATGGCTTCCACCGTGCCCACTGCGGCGATGCGCTCGGGCAGGGCGCCGAGCGTGACCGTTGCGACTTCCACGGGGACGGCGGTCTCGGTTTTGTGCGCCGGTGGCTGCGTGCAGGCGGAAAGCCACCCTGCGCAGCACAACGCCAGCGTGCCAATGCGAGCGCCGCGCGGCAATTTCCCTCGTCGACGGGGACTATCGGGGTTCATCCGCTGGGGCTCCGTCATCGCGTGACCAAGGATATTATGTCCCAAGCATGCTTCCATATGACCACGATAGGCCAAAGGTCATGCTGCGAGGATTGCGCAGGCGAAGTCGGCTCTTGGGTGGGAGGGCCTTGACCAGCTTTTGGCCGTTGCATGGCAGGCTCGTGCTTCACCGTGGGAGGGCCTTCCCGGCCCGATAAACACGTTGTACGCCCTTGCAGCCAATCTCAACGGGAGGCCGCGCCCGGCGGTTCCTTGGGCAGGTGGATCGCGTAGTGCAGGCCCGCACCGGGCGGGCTGTCCACGGCAATGGTGCCGCCGAGCTTGGCGGTGACCAGGTTGTGCACGATGTTGGTGCCCAGGCCGCTGCCGCCGTGTCCGCGCTTGGTGGTGTAAAACGGCTCGAACAGTCGGCGCAGCGCCTGTGGCGCCATGCCCGCGCCGTCGTCGCGGTAGTCGATGGTTACGCCCTCGTCGTCGGCCGTGGCGGTGATGTCGATGTGGCCGTGGTCGGTGTTCTCGAACCCATGCGCGATCGAGTTCATCACCAGGTTGGTGAGGATCTGCGACAGGGCGCCGGGGATCGACCACAAGCGCAGCCCCGGGTTGCATTGAACCGCGATGCTGTGGCCGGTGCGCTTGAACTTCGGGCGCAGCGAACGCAGGGTGTCTTCGATGTATTCGGCCAGTGCGATTTCGCGTACCTGTTCCGAGGATTGATCCACCGCGACTTGCTTGAAACTGCGGATCAGGCCGCTGGCGCGCAAGGTGTTGCTGGTCAACACGCCCAGCAGTTCGTCGCTGGAATCGAAGAAGGCCTTGATGACCGGTTCGGTCCGTTGCGCCGGACTGAGCGAGTCGCGCAAGCGTCGGCATTCTTCCATCAGCAGGCTCACCGCGGTAGTGCAGATGCCAAGCGGTGTGTTGACCTCGTGGGCGATGCCGGCGACCAGCGCGCCGAGCGAGGCCAATTTTTCCTGCCGCACCAGTTCGGTCTGCGCCATGCCCAGATGCGTGAGGGTCATTTCAAGCTCGCGATTTTTCTCCTGCAACGCCGCGTTGCCGGTGGCCAGGTTCGCGTGCGCGGTGCGCAGGGCGTCGTCGGCCTGCTTGCGCGCCAGCATCGCGGCGATGTGTTCGGCCACGAACGTGAGCACGGCCAGATCGTCGTCGTCGTAGTCGACCTTGGGGTCGTAACTTTGCAGCATCAGCACGCCCAGCACCTTGCCCTGATGCAGCATCGGCGCGCCGATCCAGACATTGAAATCGGTCGGCCCGAGGACGTGGTGGACCACGCCGGCCTCGCTCAGCGCCTGATAGCGCTGTTGATCGATGCGCTGCGGCATGCGCGTGCGCAGCACGAAGCCGGTCAGACCGTGGCCCGCAGGGCGGCGCAGGTTGGCCGGGAGATCGGGATTCTTCTCGTCCACCCAGTACGGGAAACCGACCAGGTCGTGTTCGTCGTTGTAGTACAGCATCACCGCGAAATTGCGGGCATTCACCAGTGCGCCGAGGATGCGGTGGACTTCCGGATAGAACCGGGACAGGTCGATGTCCTTGACCGACATCGCGGAAATCTCGTACAGCGCCCGTTGCAGGCGCTCGGCGCGGCGGCGCTCGTCGACCTCGCGTTCCAGACGGCGCGTACGTTCGGCGATGGCTTCTTCCAAGCGGCCGGCTTGCTGGCCGCGTTCCACCGCAGCGGCGACCTGTTCGGCGGCCATCCGCAACAGGGAGATATCCTCGTCGCCATAACGAAACCCGCGTGCGTAGCTTTGCACGACCAGAATCCCCAGCGTGCGCCCGTCGAACCCCAGCAGCGGGATGCCCACCCAGTGTTCCGGGCGCTTGCCAACCCCCCAGCGGGAACCCTTGGCGCGCCGCTGCGCCCATTCGGCCCCGGTGAAGCTGCGCATCTGCCCGGCGAGAATCACCTCGGCGGTCGCCGATTCGTTGGGGTTGCGTACCGGGAACTCGCGCCTGCGATCGGGCGGCGCATCCTTCTCGTCGGCCCAGTACAGGTAGCGAACGCCGCGTTGCCCGCCGTCGTACAGACCGACATGGAAGCTGCCGGCGGGCATCAAGCCGGCGATGATCGCGTGCACCGTGGCGCACAGCGACGACAGCTGGCTTTCGCGGGCGGCCAGCATGCTGATCTGCAGCACCGCCGCGTGCACGGCCTGCAGCCGCGCAAGGCGCTCGGCGACCGGCTCGGCAGGGACGGGATCGTTCATGGGCGCGATCATGCGGCGATCATGGCGTGCCAGCATGCCATGGCGGGCGCGTCAATGCCCCAGCTCGAACTGCACGTTCAGGTCGACCGCCAGCGTGTTCTGGCCGGTTTCCACCGGGGTGGCTGGCGCCGGCGCCGCCATCGCCAGCGACATCCGCATCATCGGCCGCGGCGGCGCGACATCCACCGACTCGGACATGCTCAGGATCCGCCGCACGTGCAGGCCGGCCGCCTGCGCGTACACATCGGCGCGCGCACGCGCCTGCTGCACGGCCGACCGGCGGGCTTCGTCGAGCGCCGCCTCGGGCCGATCCACGGCAAACGTCGGGCCGATGATCTGATTGGCGCCCTCGTGCACCAGTGCATCGAGCACGCTGCCGATCTTGCCCATGTCGCGCAAGCGCACGCTGACGTTGTTGCTGGCCTCGTAGCCGTCAATCCGCGGCGGCTGCTTGTCGGCGTAGCTGTACTGCGGTTGCAGGCTGATCGCGGAAGTCTGGATATCGCGCTCGGCGACCCCGGCGCGCTTGAGCGCTGCCAGCACCGCGGTCATGCGCACGGCGTTGCCACGCATCGCCGCGTTGGCGTCGGCGTCGCGGCTGACCACGCCGGCCTGGATGGTCGCCAGGTCGGGCGCGCGCTGGACTTCGCCGCGCACGTTGACTTGCAGCACGGTCGCGTCGGCCGGCAGCGCGGCTTGCGGTGCGCGATCTTGCGCGAAGGCGGCCGGTGCGAGCAGCAGGGCACTCAGGGCGAGATGGCGGATGGACATGGCGGGCTCCGGTCGGGACGAGCCGCCACCATACCGCAGCCAGCCGAACCGGCGATGAGCGGGCGTTCGGGCTTGCCAACCCCGGCGCGGCGCGGTCAGCGTTGCGCAGCGTCCGCGTACACCCGGTACGCGGTGGGGCGCAGGTGCACTGCTGCACCGTGGTCGGGGATGGCGCGGTCGTTGGGCAGGTCGATTTCCACGGCACGCGCTTGCTCGGGGATTGCCAATGCCAGCACCCGCCGACCGGCGATCTGGCGCACCGCGCCGGCGCGGGCGGCCAGACCCCCTTCGACTGCGAATACGGTGTCGTGGGGCCGCCAATACAGGCAGGCGGGGCCGTCGACGACATCGATGCACGCAAAGCCGGCGTCGCTGCCGACCGCCTGAAAGACGCCAGCGCGCACCTGCCCGTACAGGCGATTGCAGCGTCCGAGAAAGTCGTACACGAAGGCGTTGGCCGGTTGCGCGTAGACCTGTGCCGGCGGGCCGTCTTGTTCGATGCGACCTTCGCGCATCACCACCAGACGGTCGGCCAGTTCCAGCGCCTCGTGCTGGTCGTGGGTGACGAACACCGTGGTGTAGCCGGTCTGGTCGTGGATCGTGCGCAGCCATCCGCGCAGTTCGGAGCGCACCTTGGCGTCGAGGGCGCCGAACGGCTCGTCGAGCAACAGCACCGACGGTTCGATCGCCATCGCCCGCGCCAACGCCACGCGTTGCCTCTGGCCACCGGAAATCTGCCCGGGAAACCGCTCGCGCAGGTCGGCGATCTGCATGCGTTCGAGCAGGCCGGCGACGCGGCGCGCCATCGCCGCGGGTGCAGGTCGCTCGCCACGTGGCAATACGCGCAGGCCGAATGCGACGTTCTCGAATACGTTCAAGTGCGGGAACAGCGCGAAATGCTGGAATACCAAGCCAACCCGACGCTGCCGCAGGTTCAAGGTGGTTGCGTCGCGTCCGCCGAAATCGATGCGCCCGGTGTCGGGCGTCTCCAACCCCGCCAGCAGGCGCAGCAGGGTGGTCTTGCCGGCACCGGACGGGCCCAGTACCGCCAGAAGTTGCCCGGAGGGGATCGGCAGATCCACCCCTTGCAGGGCAGCGAACGTGCCGAAACTCTTGCGCAAACCGGTGATGCGGATGTCCATTGCGGCGCTGCGTGCGTGCGGGCTGGCTGGCAACGTGCGTCAGGCGCGGGTGCGCGGTCGGCGGCGTGCAGGTGCACGCGAAGCCTCGCCCGGAGGCAGCCGCTGCAGGCTGCGCGTCTCGCGGGCCAGTTGCGCCAGCGAGCGGCGATCCACCACGGCCGACATCGCGTCGCGCACCGCGCCCATCAAGCCTCGCAAGGCGCACGCTTCCGGATCCGGGCAATCGGAGCAGGGGCGATAGGCGGTGACGCTGGCGCAGCGGATCGGCGCCAGCGGGCCGTCGAGCGTGCGGATGACCTGTCCAACCATGATTTCGGCGGCCGGTTGGGCCAGTGCGTGCCCGCCCTGCACGCCGCGCTTGCTGGTGACCAGCCCGGCCTTGCGCAGTTCGACCAGGATCACTTCCAGGAATTTTGCCGGGACGCTGGCTGCGACCGCGATCTGGCGCGCCTGCAAGCGCCCGTCGCCGGCATCGGCGAGCACGCACAGGGCGCGCAGGGCGTACTTGGCCTTCATCGTCAGCATATTCCACCGATGATATGGGATTTTTGGCAGCCGGTTGTCAAGCCTTGCGCTGCCGGTTTCCAGAACCAGTGCCCGGTTATCCTTGGCGGATGCTCTACTTGGCATCCAAATCTCCGCGCCGGCTGGAACTGTTGCGCCAGATCGGCGTCGAACCGGGGGTGCTCGACGTCGACGTCCCGGAAATCCGTCTGCCCGGCGAGTCAGCCGCCGACTACGTCAGCCGAGTGGCGCGCGAGAAGGCCGGCGCCGGTCTGTTGCGTGTGCTCGGCAGTCCGTCCGCCTGCGTGCTCGGAGCCGACACCGAGGTTCTGCTGGACGACGAAGTGCTCGGCAAGCCCGCCGATGCGGCGGCGGCGTTCGCGATGCTCAGTCGCTTGGCCGGACGCACGCATCGCGTGCTGAGCGTGGTGTGGCTGCTCGATGGGGGTCGCGAGCTGCGCGCGCAGTCGCTGTCGGAGGTGCGTTTTGCAGCGCTCGACGAGGCCCGCATCGAACGCTACGTCGCCACCAGCGAATGGCGCGGCAAGGCCGGCGGCTACGCCATCCAAGGCCGCGCCGCGGCTTTCATCGAGCATCTGTCGGGCAGCTATTCGGGGGTGATGGGTTTGCCGTTGTGCGAGACGGCGGGGTTGTTGCGGGCGATGGGGGTTAGGGCGTGAATCGTGAATCGTGAATCGTGAATGGTGAATCGTGAATCGTGAATCGTGAATCGTGAATCGTGAGTCGTGAGTCGTGAGTCGTGAATGGTGAATCGTGAATCGTGAATCGTGAATCGTGAATCGTTTGACCCATGGAGTCCTGATCGAATGGATTCGCGCCACACTGCCTGTCTTGGATATGTCGCCATCAGCTCGATGGCAGCCTCGTTTCCGTTCTTGCCCATTCACCATTCCCCATTCACGATTCAAGGCACCCCATGAGCGAAATCCTGATCAACTTCACCCCGCGCGAGACCCGCGTGGCACTGGTGGAAAACGGCATCCTGCAGGAGGCGCAGGTCGAGCGCGTCAGCCGGCGCGGTTATGTCGGCAACATCTACAAAGGGCGGGTGAAGCGGGTGATGCCGGGCATGCAGGCGGCGTTCGTGGACATCGGTCTGGAGCGTGCGGCGTTCCTGCACGCGTCGGATATCGTGCGCGCCGCCCAGCCCGGCCCGGAGACGGTCACCGCGATTGATGACGGTGCGCCGGCGCCGCTGCAATCGCCAGCACCGACGACCGCGCCTTCGATCACTTCCTTGTTGCACGAGGGCCAACTGCTCGTGGTGCAGGTGGTGAAGGACCCGATCGGCAGCAAGGGCGCGCGCTGCACCACGCAGATCAGCATTCCGTCGCGCTATCTGGTGCTGTTGCCGCAGACGAAGATGGTCGGGGTGTCGGCGCGCATCGAAGGCGAGACCGAGCGTGCGCGCCTGAAGGACATCGTCGCCGGCATCGTCGGCGACACCCCGGTCGGGTACATCGTGCGCACCAATGCCGAAGGCTGCGACGAGGCGGCTCTGGCGGGCGACGTGGCCTACCTGCGGCGCGCTTGGGAGGGCATCGAGGCGGCCATGGCGCAGGCCGGTCCCGGCCAGCGCATCTACGAAGACTTGCCCTTGCCGTTGCGCGCCATGCGCGACCTGATGCACGAGTCCATCGAGAAGGTCAAGGTGGATTCGCGCGAGGCCATGACCCGCGTGCAGGAGTTCGTCGGCCGCTTTATGCCCGCGTTGGTGGATCGCATCGAACTCTACCTCGGCCAGCGCCCGATCTTCGATCTGTACGGGGTCGAGGACGAGATCGGCCGCGCCCTCCAGAAGCACGTTCCGCTCAAGTCCGGCGGCTATCTGGTGATCGACCAGACCG
Organism: Pseudomonadota bacterium; assembly: GCA_018241125.1. Taxonomy (GTDB): domain Bacteria; phylum Pseudomonadota; class Gammaproteobacteria; order Xanthomonadales; family Xanthomonadaceae; genus SZAS-103. Next base: position 7,165 of record JAFEEL010000002.1, read on the forward strand.
AGGCGATGACCACGGTGGACGTGAACACCGGGTCCTTCCTCGGTCAGCGCAACCTCGAGGAAACCGTCTACCGCACCAACCTGGAAGCCGCGCAGTCGGTCGCCCGTCAGCTTCGCCTGCGTAACCTCGGCGGCATCATCATCATCGACTTCATCGATATGACCGAACCCGAGCACCGCCGACAGGTGCTGCGCATGCTGGAAAAGTCGCTGGCCGGCGACCACGCGCGCACATCGGTGCACGAGTTCTCGCCGCTGGGGTTGGTGGAGATGACGCGCAAGCGCACCACCGAAAGTCTGGAGCGGCAGTTGTGCGAGCCATGCCCGACCTGCGAAGGGCGCGGCAGCATCCGCACCACCGAGACGATGGTGTACGAGATTTTTCGTGAGGTCGTGCGCAGCGTGCGCCAGTTCGAGGCCTCCTCGCTGCTGGTCGTCGCTTCGCCCAAGGTGGTGGCGCGGGTGCTGGAGGAAGAATCGGCGGCGCTGGTCGAACTGGAGGAGTTCCTGGGCAAGTCGATCCGCTTCCAGGCCGACGAGCAGTGTCGCCAGGAGCAATACGATGTCGTGCTGTTGTGACGCGGGAATGGGCTGAGTGCGAGCGCACCTGATCCGCGGCCTGCATCATGCGCGGCGCGGCGTGTTCTATACCCTCGCCGCCGCACTGGTGCTGGTGGCCGTCGCGGTGGCGATCGCCGACCGCCTGCTGCCGCTGGTGCAACAACACCCCGATCGCATCGCCGCATGGCTGATGCAACGGGCAGGGCGGCCGGTGGCGTTTTCCCGTGCCGAGGCGCACTGGACCTCGCGCGGGCCGTTGTTCACGCTGTACGACCTGCGGATCGGCAAGGGCGCCGACCAGCTCGTGGTCGATCGGGCGCAGTTGCTGGTGGCGATGTACTCTGGGGTGTTGCCCGGACACCCGTTCACCGAACTGCGCCTGCACGGACTGGCGCTGACCATCGAGCGCGATGCGAACGGGCGCTGGAAGCTGGTCGGGCTGTCCAGCCCGCATCAGGCGCCCAATCCGCATCCGCTGGCGACGCTGGAGGGCTTGGGCGAGTTGCAGGTCAGCGACGCACGCCTGACCGTGCAGGCGCCGGCGCAGGGGTTTTCGTTCGTCGCCCCGAAGGTGGCGTTGCGTCTGCGCGTGGACGCCGGCCGCCTGCGCGCCGGGGTGCGTCTGGATTCTCCGCGGCGGGCGCCGTTGCTGGCAGTGCTCGATTTCGATCGACGCAAGAACGCCGGCAGCTTGTGGATCGGCAGCGACGATTTCGACCTGGCCCCGTGGGCCGGGCTGGTCGATCTGGGCGGCGTGCACCTCAGCAGCGGCCGCGGTCGCTTGCAAGTATGGAATGGCATCGCCGACAGCCGACTGGACAGCATGCAGATCGAAGCGGCATTGCACGACGTGGGCTTCGTCGGCAAGCCGGACGCTGCGGGCGAAGCGGTGCCACGGGTGGTGCTGGCCAGCGCGGCCGCGTCCGCACGCCTGAGCCGGCAGGGCGGCGGTTGGCAGTTCGTCGCCCCGCACCTGCGTCTGCGCGGCAAGGCCGGCGGCGAAGACATCCTCGATGGTTTGGCCGTGCGCACCGGTGGCGGCGTGACGCTGGCCGCACCTCGGCTGGATGCCGGCGTGCTGCTGTCGGTCGCCACCCTGGCCACGCCAGTTCCGGTCGGCTTGCGCGACTGGCTGCTGCAGGCCGCGCCACACATTCGCCTGACCGGCGTGCAGGTGCATTCGACCAACATGGGCGCCGTGCGCGGCAGCGCGCATCTGGACGACTTGAGCTGGCAGCCGGTCGGCAGGACGCCGGCGATCTCGGGGCTGGCCGGAAGCGTGTTGTTCGACCGCGACGCCATCGCCCTGACCCTGGACGCGCCCGACCCGGTCAAGCGTCCGTTTTACTTGTCGTGGCCGCCAGCCTATGGCGATCGGGTACCGTTTGCGTTGCGCGGGCAGTTGACCGCTTATCGCGACGACGGCGACTGGGTGCTGGAGTTTTCCGGACTGCACGCGCACAACGACGATCTGGATTTGCAGACGCGGCTGGCGATGCGGTTTCGCAGCGACGGTCGCAAGCCACGGCTGGACTTGTTCGCCACCCTCGGGCCGGCGCAGGTGGTCAGCGCAAAGCATTACTGGTTGCGCCACAAGATGCCACCGAAAACCGTTGCCTGGCTGGACGCGGCCTTGCAGGGTGGACAGATCGCCGGCGGCCACGTGATCGTCGCCGGCGAGTTGGCCGATTGGCCGTTCCGTCACGGCGAAGGTCGCTTCGACGCGGTGGCCGACCTGCGCGATGCGCGCCTGCATTTCGATCCGGGCTGGCCGGACGCCGAGCATCTGGATGGACAGGTGGTGTTCGATGGCCCGGGCATGCATTTGAGTGGTTCGGCGGTGATTGCCGGGGTGCAGGTTCCGCAGTTGACGGCGGCCATTCCCAGCTTCCACGACGGCGTGCTCGACGTGCAGGCGCAAGCGGTCGGCAGCGGGCAGGCGATCCTGGAATTGCTGCGCAACAGCCCGCTGAAAAAGCGCTTCGGCGCGGGTATCGCCACCCTGGATCTGCGCGGCCCGGACCTGCACGGCGACATGCATCTGGTGGTGCCACTGCACCACGAACTGGGCGCGCCGACGGTCGCCGGCGATGTCGATCTGGCGCAGGTGAAGCTGGCCGACCCGCGCTGGGGCGTGGCGTTCACCGATGTCGCCGGGCGGGTGCACTACGACCAGGATGGCGTGCTTGCCGACGGACTGGATGTCAAGTTGGCGGGCGACCCGGCCAAGCTGCGATTGGCGATCGGCCAGAAAACCGGCGATGACGCCATCGTCGTGGCCGCGACTGTGAGCGGCGTGTTGCCAGCGGCGAGCCTGCTCGATCACGCGCCGTCTCTGGCGTGGTTGCGTCCGCTGGTGGTGGGCCGCAGCTTCTGGACGGTCGACGTGAAGGTGCCACACACCAGCACGCAGGGTGCGACTGGGTTGACGCAGCTGAGTGTGCGTTCGGATTTGCGTGGCACCGCGTTGAAGTTCCCCGCACCACTGGCCAAGAACCCCGGCCCGGCGCTGCGTCTGCAAGCCACGGTACCCCTGCCGGTCGACCGCGGTGAGATCGCGGTGGGCTTGGGGGACGTGCTGGCGGTACGCGGCCGCTACGACGAGGCGAGGGGATTTCACGGATTGCTGTCCTTCGGGGGGCCGGCGAACGGCCCGCTGCCAGATCGCGGACTGGTTGCCAACGGACTGGTGGACAGCCTGGATGCGGCGGGGTGGGTCGGTTTTGCCAGCGGATCCAACGCGGTCGCCGGCGCCAGCGGTCTGCGGTCGGTGGATGTCCACGCCGCCGACTTGCTGCTTGGTGGTCGGCACTTCCCGGACGTCCGCGTGCGCTTGAATCGGCCCGATGCAGCGACGGCGCTGCAGCTCGATGGCGCGGCGATCGCCGGCAGCGTGGCCATCGCCGATGACCCCGGGCACGCTGTGCGCGCACAGTTCCAGCGCCTGTACTGGCCCGGACCGAGCGCCAGCCCGGGCGGGGCCATCGCCGCCGGGGACGACACCAGTGCCGATCCCGCCGGTGTGCCGCCGCTGCACGTGGATGTGGCCGACCTGCGTTTTGGCGATGCCCACCTCGGCCACGTCGTCTTGCAAACACGGCCCATCCCGCAGGGCTTGCACATCGATCAACTCGACGCCAGCGCGCCCTCGCAAACCCTCACCGCGAGTGGTGCATGGACGCGCAATGGCAGCGGCACGCGCACGCAGTTGGCGATGCAGTTCAAGGCCGACAGTCTGGGCAAGATGCTCGACGCGTTCGGCTTCAAGGGCATGGTGGCCGGTGGCAAGACCCGCGCCACCTTGACCGCGAACTGGCCCGGCTCGCCGACCGCCTTCCGCATGGCCGCGCTCGATGGCACGCTGGATCTGGACGTGGGCGAGGGGCGGCTGCTGGAAGTCAAACCGGGCGCCGGGCGCATCCTCGGCCTGGTCAGCATCGCCGAGCTGCCGCGCCGGCTTACGCTGGATTTTCACGACTTCTTCGACAAGGGCTTCGGCTTCAATACCCTGCGTGGGCGCTTCGTGTTCGAAGATGGCGTGGCGCGTACCGATAATCTGGCGATCAAGGGGCCGGCGGCGGATATCCATTTGCGTGGGAGCGCCGATCTGGCACGCCAGCAATACGACCAGACTATCGACGTACTGCCCAAGTCGGGTGGGCTGGCGACCGTGGTCGGTGCCGCCGTCGCCGGTCCGGTCGGCGCGGCGGTCGGCGCGGTTGCGGGCGAGGTGCTCAAGAAGCCGTTGCAGCAGATGGGCCACAAGCGCTACCACGTTACCGGGCCGTGGAGTCACCCGGAGGTCAAGGTGGTGCCGGTGGAGGGATGAGGGGTGAGGGGCGAGGGGCGAGGGATGAGGGGTGAGGGGCGAGGGGCAAGGGGTGAGGGGCGAGGGGCAAGGGGTGAGGGGCGAGGGGTGATGGACTCGAGGTCATGGCCCAGGCATTTGATCCGTTCGTGGTGAGCCGGGCTGGTCGAGAACGGAGTTCGAGCCAGCCCGTGTCGAACCACGGCTGATCATCATCCAGCGCTGCGCGCCACCCTCTCCCAAAGGGAGAAGGGAAGAGCAAACCGAGCGCGACTCGGGACTTGCGACTCGGCGCATGGGACAATGGAAGGCTACGCGGCCGGCTTGCATCACGCCGTCGCACACCCCATATCAAATCCATTGCCCGTGCACGCTCGGGCCTTTGCCGGATTACCCGCTCGCATGACCGAATTGATCGCCCTCGCCGAATCCCGCCTGCTCGCACCCGGCGGCCTTGCCGTGGCATCGCTGGATCGCGCATTTGCGCGCCTGCTCGGGCCGGGCATCGACGACGGCGACCTGTATTTCCAGCACGCCCGCCGCGAGAGCTGGGTGATCGAGGATGGCATCGTCAAGAACGGCGCGCATGCCATCGATCAGGGCGTGGGCGTGCGCGCGATCAGCGGCGACAAGACCGGGTTCGCGTATTCGGACGACATCAACGGATCGGCGCTGCTGGAAGCGGCCGGCGCGGCGCGCGCGATCGCCCGCAACGGGGTCGAAGCCAACGGTGGTGCGCCGATCCACGTCAGCGGCAAGTCGCTGTATCCGGCGCTCGATCCGATCGACGCGCTCGGCGCGGACGCCAAGGTCGCCGCGCTGCGGCGGGTCGATGACATGCTGCGCGCCGCCGATCCGCGCGTGAAGCAGGTGATCGTGAGCCTCGCCGGCAGCGTGGACACCATCCTGCTGGCGCGAGCCAACGGCGCGGTATCCGCCGACGTGCGCCCGCTGGTGCGCTGCAGCGTGTCGGTGATCGTGGAAGACAACGGCCGGCGCGAACAGGGCAATTCCGGTGGCGGCGGGCGTTATTCCTACGAAGAACTTTTTGCCGAAGGCAAACCCGAACGCTGGGCGCGCGAAGCGCTGCGGCAGGCGTTGGTGAATCTGGATGCGGTGGACGCGCCGGCCGGCGCGATGCCGGTGGTGCTGGGGCCGGGTTGGCCGGGTGTGTTGCTGCACGAAGCGGTCGGGCACGGGCTGGAGGGCGATTTCAACCGCAAGGGCACATCGACTTTCGCCGGCCGCATCGGTCAGCGCGTGGCCAGCAAAGGTGTGACCATCGTCGATGACGGCACCCTGCCCGGACGCCGCGGCTCACTCAACGTCGACGACGAAGGCACGCCGACCCAGCGCAACGTGCTGATCGACGACGGCATCCTCGTCGGCTACATGCAAGACACCTTGAACGCCCGTCTGATGGGCGTGGCACCGACCGGCAATGGCCGCCGCGAGAGCTTCGCGCACCTGCCGATGCCGCGCATGACCAACACGCTGATGGTCGGCGGTTCGCACGACCCGGCCGAGATCATCGCCTCGGTGAAGAAGGGGCTGTACGCGCCCAACTTCGGCGGCGGCCAGGTGGACATCACCAGCGGCAAGTTCGTGTTTTCCGCCAGCGAGGCCTACCTGATCGAAGATGGAAAGATCACCCGGCCGGTGAAGGGCGCGACCCTGATCGGCAACGGCCCGGAAGCCATGCAGCGGGTATCCATGATCGGCAATGATCTGGCGCTGGATGAAGGCGTGGGCATCTGCGGCAAGGAAGGCCAATCGGTGCCGGTCGGTGTCGGCCAGCCGACGCTGTTGCTGGAGTCGTTGACGGTGGGTGGGACGAAGGCGTGACCAGCCCGGGACACGGGACTGGGGACTCGGGTCTCGGGAAACAAGTAGCGAAAATATGGAAAAATGAAGTGGGAATCGTGAAGTCGAACCCGCCTCTATCGGTCGTGCTGGAGCTTCCTTGGGAAGGCCAGAATAGGGGCAGATCGAGTCGAGTCATCCCCAGGTACGCGACTGTCCGCCGCAGACGGAGGACTGGCTTGCGTCGTCGATCCCCGATCCGGGAATGCGCAACTGCGACGCTGACGACCGGAGGTAAGCTATTGCGCCGCGCCGAGTCCCGAGTCCCCAGTCCCGAGTCCCGGCTCATCCATCACCTCCCGCAGCTCCCGAAACAACTCCCGCTGCGCGTGCGGCGGTTTGTTGTGCAGGCGCTCGGCGTGGGCGTTGCGCGCCAACTGGCGCAGGTGCTGGCGGTCGGCAGTCGGGTGCTCGGCGATGAACTCGGCAAGCGCCGCATCGCCATCGGCCAGCAGGCGCTCGCGCCAGTGCTCGATCCGATGCAATGCGGCGGCGTCACGGCGGCCATCGGCCTTGGCGTGGTCGAGCGCGTCGCGGATCGTCGCCAGCACCGCGTCGTCGCGCCGGCGCAGGTGCTTGGCAAGAAACTGCGTCTGCCGCTTGCGCGCGACCTGCGGGCCGATGCGCCGGCTGTCGGCCACCAACGCGCGCAGGTCGTCGTCCAGCGCCAGCTTGTCCAGTTGCGCTTGCCCGGCGTCCATCAGCCGCTGCGCCAGTTCCAGCACCGCCAACGCGTCGCGGCGCTGCTGGCTGCGGCTGGGGCCGTTGTCGCCGGTTTCGTCGTCGTAGTCTTCGATCATCTTCCAAGGATACCCACGTGACCCAAACTCTCGCAAAGCCCGATGCCTCGCCGGCGCAGATCGCGCAGTTGTCCGAACTGGCCCGCGACCTGCTCGCCAGCGCCCGCGCGCGCGGCGCGGATCAGTGTGAACTGTCGCTGTCGCAGTCGCGTGGCTTGAGTGTGACCGCGCGCATGGGCGCGGTGGAAACGGTGGAGTACACCCGCGACCGCGGGCTGTCGTTGACGGTGTATTTCAATGATCGTGGACGCGGCCTGCGCAAGGCCAGCGCCTCCAGCGCCGATCTGTCGCCGGCGGGATTGGAGGCCACCCTCGACCAGGCCTGCGCGATTGCCCGTTACACCGAAGCCGACCCGATGGCCGGGTTGGCCGATGCGCAGCGCATGGCTACGCAGATCGCCGACTTCGACCGTTGGCATCCGTGGGATATCGACGCCGACGCCGCGTTGGCGCTGGGCATCGCCTGCGAAACCGCCGGGCGCGATGCGGACGCACGCATCAGCAACTCCGAGGGCGCCACCGTGGATTCGGGTGAAAGCGTCGCGGTGTACGCCAACAGCCACGGCTTCGTCGGCAGCGAGTGCGGCACCAGTCATTCCATTGTTTGTTCGTTGATCGCCGGCACCGGCGAGGGCATGCAGCGCGACGATTGGTACACGCTCGGGTTGTCGCCCAACGACCTGGAATCACCCGAGGCGGTCGGACGGCAAGCGGCCGAGCGCGTGTTGCGTCGGCTCGATCCTCGCCGTGCGCCGACCGGCACCTTCCCTGTGCTGTTCTCTGCCGAGATGGCGCGCGGCTTGCTCGGTCACTTGCTCGGCGCGGTGTCCGGCGGCGCGCAATATCGCGAAGCGAGCTTCCTGCTCGGCGCGGTCGGGCAGCGCATCTTCCCGGACTGGTTCGCGCTGCGCGAACGCCCGCACGTCGTGCGCGGCCTGCGTTCGAGTTCCTACGATGGCGAAGGCGTGGCGACCGTCGAATCCAACTTGATCCTCGGCGGCACTTTGCAGCGCTACCTGCTCGATTCGTACTCGGCGCGCAAGCTGGGTCTGACCAGCACCGGCAACGCCGGCGGCGTGTTCAACCTCGAAGCCAGCCTCGGGCCAGACGACCTGCCGGCCCTGCTGCGCGGCATGGGCCGTGGCCTGTACGTGACCGAGCTGATGGGGCAGGGCGTGAATTCGGTGACCGGCGACTACTCGCGCGGCGCGGCCGGCTTCTGGGTCGAGAATGGGCAAATCGCCTACCCGGTGGACGAAATCACCATTGCCGGCAACCTGCGGCAGATGTTCCTGGCACTCGAAGCGGTCGGATGCGAGGTCGATCCGCGCTCGCACGTGCGCACCGGGCCGATGCTGATCGGCGCGATGACGGTGGCCGGTTCCTGAGTGGAATTGCGTCTCCACCAAGAAGGTTGTGCAGGCATCCACGGCTTGGGCTAGGATGCGGGCGCAGACCGTTCATCCACCACCGGGGAGTGACTCCATGAGCGACGTTTCGAGCGATCAAAAGAATCTGGCCATGTTGGCGCATTTGCTGGGGATCGTGGGTGGCTTCATTCCCGGCTTGGTGATCTGGATGATGAACAAGGACAAACCGGAAGGTGCTTTCGCAGCCAACGAAGGCAAGGAAGCGCTGAATTTCCAGATCACCTTGCTGATCGGTTGGGTCGCCGCGATCGCCCTGAGCTTCATATTGATCGGATTCTTGCTTTACCCGGTGCTTTTGCTCGGCAACATCATTTTCTGCATCATCGCGGCGATGAAGGCCAAGGAAGGCGTGGCTTATCGTTATCCGGTCGCGCTGCGCCTGGTCGCCTGACTCGGAACATGATGCGGGCTGTCCGCATCGTGCAACGCTCGGTGCGGATAGCGCGCTACGCTGAAGCCATCGTGGTTTCGGCATAACTGCCATGAGCACGCCCGATCCGGTTCCGCCCGATCCCGCGCCAGCGCCGGCACCTGTGGTCGCGGCATCCGGCATCCCCAGCGCCGACGAGCGCAACTGGGCGATGCTCGCGCACTTGTCGGCGCTGCTGGGCTACCTGCTCACGTCCGGCTGGGCTGGTAGTGTCGGTGGCTTCCTCGGGCCGCTGATCGTGTGGTCGCTGAAGAAGGACGCCATGCCCTTCGTGGACAGTCAAGGCAAGGAAGCGCTGAACTTCTCGATCACCATCTGCATCGCCTTCGCGGTGCTGTTCGCGTTCGGTGTGCTGACGTTTTTCATCGGTTTCATCATCGCCTTCCCGTTGATGGTGGTGGTCGGCCTGTACGCGCTGGTGTTCACCATCATCGCCTCGATCAAGGCCAGTGAGGGCGTGCCCTATCGCTATCCGATCACGCTGCGGCTGGTGAAGTAATCCCGCTGCGGTCAACCGGCCAGCCATCCGTGCGTTGCGGGGTGCAGAACCCGCACGCCGGAGGATGCCATGCCCAGCAATCGTCTGTCCGAGGCCGCCTCGGCCGCCAATCGCTTCGGCTTGGGCGCGCGCCCGGGCACGCTGGATGCGCTGGGCGATCCGCGGGCCGCGCTGGCAAAAGAAGTGCGCGCATTCGACAGCGACGACGGCGCGTTCGCGGGGCTGCCCAGCAGCGCGCAGTATCTGCGTGACGAGATCGCCTTCCAGCAGGACAAGCAGGCGCGCAAGCGTGCGTTGGAGGCGACCAACGCTGCCAGCCAGGGCGTGGGCAAGGATGGCAAGCCGGCCAAGCCGCTCGGCGATGGCTTCATGCAGGTGTTCGGCGACCGCCTGCAGGCCGAAGCGCATGCGCGCTGGAAGCTGGCGTTGAACGCCCCGGTGGGTTTTCGCGAGCGCATCGTCGCGTTCTGGAGCAATCATTTCGCGGTGTCGGTGGACAAACGCCCGGCCGCGTTGTTCGCCGCGCCGATGGAGCGCGAGGTGATCCGCCCGCTGGCGTTCGGGCGCTTTGAAGACCTGCTGATCGGCGTGGAAACCCACCCGGCGATGCTGCGCTACCTCGACAACGTCGCCTCGATCGGCCCGGATTCGACAGTCGGCGAGCGTGCCGCGCACGGCGCGTACGCGCAGCGCAAGAACAAGCTGGGACTGAACGAAAACCTCGCCCGCGAAATCATGGAGCTGCACACGCTGGGCGTGAACGGCGGCTACACGCAGGCCGACGTGATCGAACTGGCCAAGGCGATCACCGGCTGGAGCCTGCGCCGCCCGCAGGACGACAAGCCGGCGCAGCGCCCGTTCCGTGGCCGTTTCGGCGGCGGCCCGATGGAGCCGCTACTGCAACCCTCGCCGATCACCGGCTTTGTATTTCGCCCGAATGCCCACGAACCCGGCCCGCGCACCGTGCTGGGCAAGCACTACCCGTCCGGCGGCATGGAGCAGGGGCGGCGCATCCTGTCCGATCTGGCGGTGCACCCGGCCACCGCCAATCACCTCGCATTGCAACTGGCGCGCCACTTCGTGTCCGATTCGCCGCCGCCGGCGCTGCTCAAGCGCATGGTCAATGCGTATCTGGAGCGCGAAGGCGATCTGAACGCGTTCTACCTGACCTTGCTCGACAGCCCCGAAGCGTGGTCGCCGGATGCGCGCAAGTTCCGCACGCCGCGCGATTTCATCGTCGCCAGTTTGCGTGCGGTCGGCGCGCAGGATCTGCAAGACGTGCGCCGCGTCAACGGCTTGCTCGGGCGCTTGGGTGAGGCGGACTTCATGCCGCGCTCGCCGGCCGGTTTTGCCGATACCGCCGATTCGTGGATCGGCCCGGACGCGATCTGGAAACGCATCCAGATCGCCGAGGAGTTCGCCAAGCGCGCACCGCCGACGCTGGACGTGTCGCGCCTTGCCAGTGCCGCGCTCGGCCCGCACCTGCGCCGCGCCACCGCGCAGGCCATCGCCCGCGCCGGCGATCCGCAAACCGCGCTGGGCGTGTTGCTCGGCAGCCCCGATTTCCAATGGAGGGTGTGACATGACCACGCGTCGCGAACTGCTCAAGGGCATGGCCGCTGCTGCCGCCAGCCTGACCTTGTTTCCGCGTCTGGCATGGGCTGGCGATCTGGCCAATGGCTTGGCCACCGGTGGCCGCGTACAGCCGCTGCTGCTGGTGGTGATGTTGCGCGGCGGACTCGACGGCTTGCACGCGGTGCCGCCGATGGGCGATTCGGCATGGGGCGCGCTGCGCGGCGCGACGCCGTTCGCGCCCGGCGACAATCCCGCCAAACCCATCGCCATCGACCGCGATTTCGCCCTGCATCCGTCGTTCAAATTCGCCGCGCAGTTGTACCAGCAAAAATCCTTCATGCCGGTCGTCGCGGTGGCCCCGCCGTATCAGGGCCGCTCGCACTTCGAAGCGCAAGATTGCGTGGAAAACGGCAGCGCCACGCCCAGCGGCACCAACGATGGCTGGCTCAACCGCTGCGTGGGCAACCTGCGCGGCGAGCAAGGCTTGGCGCTGGCTGCGGCGATGCCGCTGATGATGCGCGGATCGGCGAAAGTCAGTACGTGGTCGCCGCCGTTGCCGCCCACCGTCAGCCCGGCGCTGGTGCAGCAACTGGACACCCTCTATGCCGAAGATCCGCGTTTGTCGGAGGCGTTCGCCAAGGCGGTGGCCGAATCGCAAAACGATGCGATGGAAGCGGTCGATGGCGGCATGGGCGGGATGACCCGCCGCGCCAACCAGGGGCAACCCTTGCTGCCTGCCGGCAAGTCAAAACCCGGCTACGGCGGTGGCCTGCAGGGCATGATGGGTGCCGCCGGCAAGTTCCAGGCGCGCGCCGACGGCCCGCAGATCGCATTCGTCGAAGACACCGGATGGGACACCCACGCCGGCGAAGTCGGCATTCTGGATCGCAAGCTCGCCCAGCTCGACGACGGCTTGCGCGACTACCACGAGTCCATCGGCGCAGCGTGGGATCGCGCTGCGATCGTGGTGGTCACCGAGTTCGGCCGCACCGCGAAGATCAACGGCACCGGCGGCACCGACCACGGCACCGGCGGCATGGCCTTCCTCGCCGGGGGTGCCATCGCCGGCGGGCGCATCGCCGGTCGCTGGCCGGGCCTGTCGACGCAGGATTTGAACGAAGGCCGCGACCTGCACGCCACCACCGACATGCGCGCGCTGTTCAAGGGCCTGCTGGCCGACCACCTGCGCGCCCCGCGCGAGGTGCTCGACTCGCGCGTGTTCCCCGACAGCGTCGCCGTGCGGCCGATGGGCGGATTGGTGCGGGCGTAGCAGTGGAGGATGAGTCGGTCGCAGCCGCGTTGGATGAACGGCGTAGGATGAACGGCGTAGGATGAACGACGTAGGATGAACGGCGTAGGATGAACGGCGTAGGATGAACGGCGTAGGATGAACGGCGTAGGATGGGTCGATCGTAGATCGACCCATCGCCGAGCATTTGAATCGTGCGTTGATGGGTCTCGCGTACGCTCGACCCATCCTACGCATCTCGATGCGCGCGTGTTCCCCGACAGCGCCGCCGTGCGGCCGATGGGTGGGTTGGTGCGGGCGTAGCAGTGGAGGATGAGTCGGTCGCAGCCGCGTTGGATGAACGGCGTAGGATGAACGGCGTAGGATGGGTCGATCGTAGATCGACCCATCGCCGAGCGTTTGCATCGTGCGTTGATGGGTCTCGCGTACGCTCGACCCATCCTACGCATCACCGATCCCGTGCTACCGCCATTTCGCCGAGCGCCAGCAGTTGCGATCCGGCCTCGCCCAGCGGCGCCAACGTCTCGCGCATCGTGTGTGCCAGTTCGTCCAGTCGCTTGCGCGAACCGGATAGGCCGAGCAAGGCCGGATAGGTGGATTTGCACTGCGCGGCGTCCTTGCCGGCGGTCTTGCCGAGCTGCGCCGAGCAGCCTTCGACATCGAGGATGTCGTCGCGGATCTGGAAGGCCAGTCCGAATGCCTGTGCGTATTCGTCCAGATGTGCCAGCACCGTCGCGTCGACACCCGCGCACAGCGCGCCCATGCGCAGGCAGGCGCGGAACAACGCGCCGGTCTTGAGCGCGTGCATGTGTTCGAGTTCGGCCAGTGTCTGCACGCGTCCGGTCGCGGCCAGGTCCAGCGCCTGCCCGCCGCACATGCCGGCGGTACCGCTGGCGGCGGCCAGCGTGCGCAGCAGTTCCACACACAGCGATGGCGCGCCCCCGGACTCGACCAACACCTGAAACGCCTGCGCCTGCAACGCGTCGCCGGCGAGGACCGCGGTGGCCTCGTCGAACGCCACGTGCACGGTGGCGCGGCCGCGGCGCAGCGCATCGTCGTCCATTGCCGGCAAGTCGTCGTGGATCAACGAATAGGCGTGCACCAGTTCGACCGCGACAGCGGCTGCATCCAGCCCATCCTCGTGCCCGCCGCAGGCCACGCCGGCGGCGTACACGAGTTGCGGGCGGATGCGTTTGCCGGCGCCGAGTACCGCGTAGCGCATCGCCGCGTGCAGGCGCGTGGGTGGCGTGGATTCGGATGGCAGCATCCGCGCCAAGGCGGCGTCCACGCGTGCGCCGCGACGATCGAACACGCGAGCGAGGCTCGCCGCATCCACTGAAGTCGCCGCCGCGTTCATGCCCTCAGTCGGCGTCGGGAGCGAATGCTGGCGCGCCGTCGGGGTCGTTCAAGTCCCCCAGCAGTTTCACCCGCAGCTCGGCCTGTTGCAACGCGCCCTGGCACTGGCGGTACAGCGCCACGCCGCGCTCGTAGGCTTGCAACGACTCGTCCAGCGTCATCTCGCCTTTTTCCATGCGCTGCACGAGCTGTTCAAGCTCATCGAGCGAGCGCTCGAATCCGGCGACCACCGAGGGCGCGGGCTCGATCGGGTGGGGCGTTTTTCTGGTCATGGGCGGCAGTTTGGGGGCGGGTGAGGGGACGGTCAAATCGGGGGACGGGAGCAGGGAGACGGGAGCCGGAAGGCAGGCTTCCGAGACGCTCATTCGCTCGGCGTGATCCAGCACAGCCGCGCACCGTGTTCGCGCAACCACGCATCCATCCGATCCGAGACGATGGCATCGCCGGCGGCAAGCAATTGGCCATCAGCGCCGAACAGCAACGGCAAGCGCTCGCGCGTCCACGGTGGGATGCGGCGATCTTGCAGCATGTGCTTGAGCGTGTGGTGGTGGGCGCGACCCGGCAGGCGGATGCGCTCACCGCCACGGCGGGCGTGCACGTATAGCGGCGCATCGAACCCGGTGGCGCCCAGCAGTTCCAGATGCGATCCGTCGGGCAATCGCAGCGGCACATGGCCGTCCCAGGTTGCGTTCCAGTCGCGCGGCAACGGTGGCATCGGCAGGCGCGCATGCAGGCCATCGCGCCAGCGTTGCAACACGATGCCGGCCCATTCCACCCGCGCCTGCCGGTCGTGGCGTGCGCGCAGCAGGTTGCGTTCGATCGCTGCCAACACGCTCGCTGGCGGTGGATCGCCACGCAATCGCCGCAGCCATACGCGCAGGATGCGCGCGCGTTGCGCACGCGAGTGCGCGAGCAATCGCGGAATCGACAGCGCATCGCCGGCGACTTGTACGCCGTCGAGCTGCGCCGTGGATACGGCCGCGAGCAATCGCGCTTGCTCGGCCAGCAATGCCCCGCTGCGCGCGAGGTTGCGCGCCGCCTGCGGCCAGCGCTGCGTCAACGCAGGCAGTACGCGATGGCGCAGGAAGTTGCGGTCGAAATCCGTCGCGTCGTTGGAGGGATCCTCGATCCAGCGCAAGCCGTGCGCATGCGCGTACTCGCGCAATGCGGTGCGCGGCAGCTCCAGCAGCGGTCGCCACAGCGACAGCGATCCCAGTCGCGACCGCCTGCGCATCGCCGCCAAGCCATCGCCACCGGCACCGCGCAGCAATCGCAGCAGCACCGTCTCGGCCTGATCCTCGCAATGATGGGCCAACGCCAGCAACTCGTCGTCGGCCAGCGCATTGCGGAATGCCGCCAGCCGCGCTGCGCGCGCCGCGCTCTCGGGGCCGCGACCGCTGGTGGTATCGACCTGCACGCGCAAAGTCGTGAGCGGCACGTCGATGGCCGTGCAGATGCTTGCGCAATGCGCCGCCCATGCATCGGCCTCGGCGTGCAGCCCGTGATGCACGTGGATCGCGCGCAGACCGCTTGCGCGCGCCGCCGGCAGCGCCGCCAGCGCGTGCAGCAACACGCTCGAGTCCAGTCCGCCGCTGTACCCAACGATGATCGGTGCCGCGGGCAGGGGGTGCACCGCTCTGCCGACGGAAGCGCCATACGACGTGCTCGCGACGTGCAGTCCCTCCCCCCCTGCGGGGGAGGGGTTGGGGAGAGGGGGTGGGTTGTCGTCGCCACGCAAGGGGCCGTGCAGCGAATCGACAAGGGTTGGCGATAACCTGGCAGGATCCACGGCGGCGAGAATTCGTTCGAGTACGGCCTGGGTTTCAGTCAGGATTTCGTTGTTCCAAAATCGCAGTACACGGAACCCTTGCTCTCGAAACCACGCATCTCGATGCGCATCCAGCACAGACTCGTTGTGTTGTCCGCCGTCGGCCTCCACGATCAGACGCGATCCAAAGTGGACGAAATCCGCGATGTAGGGCCCGATGCGTTGTTGGCGACGGAACTTGTGACCGCACAGGCGATGAGCACGCAACTGCCGCCACAGCACATGCTCGGCATCGGTCATGTTGGCGCGAAGTTGCTGGACGAATGGATCAGGCATCGATTTCGCCCCTCTCCCCAACCCCTCTCCCGCAAGGGGAGAGGGGCTTTGCTTCAGCCCTTGATGACGCCCAGTTCGCGGCCAATGCGGGTGAAGGCGTCGATGGCGGCATCGAGGTGTTCGCGGGTGTGCGCGGCGCTGATCTGGGTGCGGATGCGCGCCTGGCCCTTGGGCACCACCGGAAAGAAGAACCCGATGGCGTAGATGCCTGCTTCCAGCAAGCGCGCGGCGAACGTCTGCGCCAGCGGCGCGTCGTAGAGCATCACCGGGCAGATCGGATGCACGCCGGGCTTGATGTCGAAGCCGACGGCGGTCATGCGCTCGCGGAAATATTTTGTGTTGGCGGCCAGTCGCTCACGCAGATCGCCGGCGGAGGAAAGCATCTGGAACGCCTTGGTGCCGGCGGCGGCGACATGCGGCGGCAGCGAGTTGGAGAACAGGTAGGGGCGCGAGCGCTGGCGCAGCATTTCGATCACCTCGGCCTTGCCGGTGGTGAACCCGCCGAGCGCCCCGCCCATCGCCTTGCCCAGCGTGCCGGTGATGATGTCGATCCGGTCAAGGCAGCCTTTGACTTCCGCCGAGCCGCGGCCGCTCGCGCCGAGAAAACCGGTCGCGTGGCATTCGTCGATGTGTACCAGCGCGCCGTATTTCGCAGCCAACGCGGTGATCTCGTCCAACGGCGCGATGAAGCCGTCCATCGAGAACACGCCGTCGGTGGAAATCAGCTTCGTCCGCGCGCCCGCCGCATCGGCGGCCTTGAGCTGCGTTTCCAGATCGGCCATGTCGCAGTTGGCGTAGCGATAGCGCTTGGCCTTGCACAGGCGCACGCCGTCGATGATCGAGGCATGGTTGAGTGCGTCGGAGATGATCGCGTCATCTTCCTGCAACAGCGGCTCGTACAGGCCGCCGTTGGCGTCGAAGCAGGCGGCGTAGAGAATGGTGTCTTCTTTGCCAAAAAACCCGGCAATCGTCTTTTCAAGTTGCTTGTGCAAATCTTGCGTGCCACAGATGAAGCGCACGCTCGCCATGCCGAATCCGTGCGAATCCAGTGCCGCCTTCGCCGCGGCGATGATGTCCGGGTGATCGGCCAGTCCGAGGTAATTGTTGGCGCAGAAGTTGAGCACTTTGCGACCATCGGCCAGTTCGATCTCCGCCGACTGCGGTGAGGCGATGACGCGCTCGGACTTGAACAGCCCCTGGTCACGGATGGATTGCAGTTCGTCGGCGTAGCGTTGGGTGAGGGACATGTCGAAAGCCGTGAATGGTGAATCGTGAATGGTGAATCGTTGAGAGCGGTCTGCTCTTGGCACGGGCCCGATCGTGGTTTGTGGTGAGCCAGAAGAATGGAACAGGCGCTTGGGCCGCTGTTCCGATTCACGATTCACCATTCACGACTCACGGCTTCAATTCCACGAACACACCACCTTCCCGCAGTTCCCCGACGCCATCAGGTCGAAGCCGCGCTGAAAATCGTCGATGTGCACCTGATGAGTGAGTACCTTGTGCAGCGGGAAGCCGGTGAGCACCAGTTGGGTCATCTTGTACCAGGTCTCGTACATGCGCCGGCCGTAGATGCCGTGCAGCACCAGGCCCTTGAAGATCACCTTGTCCCAGTCGATGCCGGCGCCGTTGGGCAGGATGCCGAGCAGGGCGACCCGCCCGCCGTGGTACATCGCGCCGAGCATGTCGTTGAAGGCGTGCGGGTTGCCGCTCATCTCCAGCGCCACGTCGAAGCCTTCCATGTGCAGTTCGGACATGGTGTCCTTCAACGATTGCTTGGACACGTTCACCACGCGGGTGGCGCCCATGTCGGCGGCCAGTTTCAGCCGGTAGTCGTTGACATCGGTCACCACCACGTTGCGTGCGCCCACGTGCTTGCAGATGCCCGCGGCGATGATGCCGATCGGCCCGGCACCGGTGATCAGCACGTCCTCACCGATCACGTCGAACTCCAGCGCACAGTGCGCGGCGTTGCCGTAGGGGTCGAAGAACGCGGCCAGCTCGGAGGGGATCTGGTCCGGGATCGGCCACAGGTTGGACGCCGGCATCACCAGATATTCGGCGAATGCGCCGTTGCGGTTCACGCCGATGCCGATGGTGTTCGGGCACAGGTGCTGGCGGCCGGCGCGGCAGTTGCGGCAGTGGCCGCAGACGATGTGGCCTTCGGCCGACACGCGCTGGCCGAGCGCATAGCCGGTGACTCCCGGGCCGATGTCGACGATGCGGCCGACGAACTCGTGGCCGATCACCAGGCCTGGCTTGATGACGCGCTGGCTCCACGCATCCCACTTGTAGATGTGCAGGTCGGTGCCGCAGATCGCGGTCTTTTCCAGCTTGATCAAAACTTCGTTGGGGCCGACCTCGGGGATCGGCACCTGCTCCATCCAGATGCCTTCCTCGGGCTTGCGCTTGACCAGCGCCTTCATCATTTGCTGCGACATGGCAATCCCTCGCGCACGGCGAAGGCCGCGCAAGGTCTGCGATTATACGCGCCGGCGCGATCGGGCCCTTGGCGTCACAGTTCCATTCGCCAGCCGATCGCCAGCGTCATCGCGGTGGACGTGCTGTGCGCGAACTCGCGGCCGATGGTGATGAAGCCGGAATTGCCGTGCGCGAAGGTGAAGGTCGAAGAAAACGTCGCCTGCATCCAGTCGCGATCGGGCGCGCCGGTATCGAAACGCACCACCGTGCCATTGGTGTCGTCCACGAAGCGCACGCCCACGGTGCGCTCGTCGTTGGCGAACTCGTGGATGAATCCGACCCGCACCTCCGGCTGCCACACGCCCCAACTGGCCGAAATCGTGTCGGCAAGCCCAAGCTCCAGCCGCCCGCGCCGGGTGGTGGTGGCGCGTTGCGGCACGATCAGGTCGAAGCCCGAACCCCCGCTCTCGGTGTAGCCGTCGATGGTGGTGGTGGCCGCGTCATATCCCAGCGAACCGCGCCACACCAGCGGGCCGCGGGCGAAGTTGGCATCCAGCGCCAACCCGCCCAGCGTGCGTGAAATGTCGGGCGAGGCGGTTTCCATGACGATCGCGTTGCTGTCGATGAATCCAACCCCACGGCGCACGTCTTGGCTGCCCCAGAAGCGCCCGAGGTAGCCGTTGATGTCGAAGTGATCATCGATATCGAAGCTGGACACCGCGATCACGCCGGTGGCATCGGCCTGCGTGCGCCCGAACGAGCCGCGGAATTGCTGGTTCTGGTGCTGGCGGTTGAGGGTGGCGCCGATCTGCCAGCGATTGGCCGGGTGCCAGTCGAGGCCGACGGTGAAAGTCGTCGAATCCGCATCGAATGCCGCTTCGATGGTGTCGTTGGATCGCCACGAACGATCGTGGTCGATGCTGGCGAACACGGCCAGTTTCGGGGTAACCAAGGTTTCCACTTCGGTGCGTGCCGGCCATTGATCGTTGGCCTGCCCGCGTCCGGCACCCGGCAGTTCTTCCAGATCGTTCATGTTGGCCGCGTTGGCGCGGGCGTTCGGATCGGGACTGGCCAGCACCACCGCGCAGCGCGAGGCCAGCGCTGAACCGGCAGCGGCACCGGCACAAACCTGGTTGAACTGCGCGGTCAATGCGGCGGTGCCCGATTCCTGCGCTTGTGCCGACCCGGTGACGGCGACCAGGGCCAACCCACCCAGCGTGATAGCGGCGCTCAGGGTCAACGAGCGGTTTCGATGGCACGGTGACATGGCGTATCCCCCGGTTGGCGATGATGATGCAGGACTTCCCCCGCAGACTTCCAAAACGAGCAATTCGGCGCGCTGCGGACGATGGTGACGGCATCCGTGGCTGCCAGTCGCGGCAGTGACGAGTGCTGGCATGGGAATTGCCCCGTGCCCACCCCGGCACCCCGGCGAGCTGTAATAGCGCATTGCGGCGGCCGGCGCCAGCGGCGCGCCGCAAGTGGTACGTGGCCGTGCCGCACGCAGATGCGCGCTATGCTGCGCGCCCGCACCGGCCCTTGCCGCACCGCATCGCCGTGAATCTGGAACAGTGGCTGGCCTACCAGCAACGTCAGCACCCCGATGCCATCGCCCTGGGGCTCGATCGCGTGCGCGAACTGGCGGGCCGGCTCGGCCTGACCGGGCCGGCGCGACACGTCATCACCGTCGCCGGCACCAACGGCAAGGGTTCGACCGTGGCCTTCATCGAGGCCATCGCCCGTGCGGCCGGCCTGCGCGTGGGCGCCTACACCTCGCCGCACCTGCTGGCCTACAACGAGCGCGTGCGCATCGACGGCGTGGATGCGGACGATGCGGCGCTGGTTTCGGCGTTCGAGCGCATCGAATCGGCGCGTACCGCGGGCGCTGGCGAACCGGTGGCGTTGACCTACTTCGAATACGGCACGCTGGCCGCGTTGCTGCTGTTCGAGCAGGCGCGGCTCGATCTGGCGATCCTCGAGGTCGGCCTGGGCGGGCGGCTGGATGCGGTGAACATCATCGATGCCGACGTGGCGGTCATCACCACCGTCGATCTGGATCATCAGGCGCTGCTTGGCGTCGACCGCGAGGCGATCGGTTTCGAGAAGGCCGGGATCATGCGCGCCGGAAAACCCGTGGTACTGGGCGAGGCCGATCCACCGGCGAGCGTGTTGCGGCATGCGTATCGGATCGGCGCATCGGCGATCCGCGCCGGCTGCGATTTTCTGATCGACGATCTGCCCGGCGACGACGCGCAAGCGCGCTGGCGCTGGCGCGAGCCGGGCTACGCCATCGAACTGCCGGAGCCGTCGCTGTCCGCACCGGCGCAACGCGCCAACGCCGCCGCCGCCATCGCCGCGTTGCGTGCGCTGGACATCGGCATCGACGCCGCCGCCATCGTCACCGGCGTGCGCACGGCGCGCGTGCCGGCACGCACGCAGCGCATCGAGCGTGCAGGCGTGGAGATCGTCATCGATGTGGCGCACAACCCGCAGGCCGCCGCACAACTGGCGGCGTGGCTGGCCGCGCACCGTTGCGCTGGCACGACGCGGGCGGTGTTCAGTGCGCTGGGCGACAAGGATCTGGGCGGAATCGTGGCGCCGCTGCTGGGGCAGGTCGGACACTGGAATCTGTGCGGACTGCACGACACACCGCGCGGCTTGAGCGCTGATGCGCTGGCGGAGCGCTTGGGTGGTGCCCTCGCTGGTGCAGCCGTGACGAGCCACACGGACGTAGCCACCGCGCTCGCTGTCGCGCTGGCGGCGTCCCTCCCGCTTGATCGGTTGCTGGTGTTCGGCTCTTTCCATACCGCCGCCGACGCCTTGCGCGCGCTGGCGACGGGCTGACCGGTCGCGGGCCGATCGCAGGACGTTCGCAGCGGCGGGCTATAATCGCCGGCACTGTCCGACGCCGGAAGCGCCGCATGGAACCCGTCCTCAAACACCGCTTGATCGGCGCCGCGGTTCTGTCGGCCTTGGCGATCATCTTTCTGCCCAAGCTGATCGTCGGCAAGGATCCCGATCAGACGGCAGCGCAAGTGCCCCTGAAAGCGCCGGCGGCGCCCAAGGGCCAGTTCGACACGCAGGAACTGCCGCTCGATGCGCCCTCGCCGAGTGTTCCTGCCGGTGGCGTGGTCGGAATGAATGCCAGTCACCCGGCCGCCACGCCGGCGTCGCCCGCAACCGCATCGGCCGCCAGTGATGCGGGTGTCGTTGCCGCCGCATCTCCGGCATCGCCAGCGTTACCGGCGTCACCGGCGGTCGGGGCCGGCCAACCCGCGCCCGTGGCCGCTGCATCGCCTGCGGCTTCGGGGAAAGCGCCCGTGCCCGCGGCGAGCGCCGCCTCGCCTGCCGCCACCGTATCGCTGGCCGCATCACCGGCCACGGATTCGACCGCGATTCCGGCTGCGCAAAGCGGCGGCCGTTATGTGGTCAGCCTCGGCACCTATTCCAACGCCGGCAACGCCCAGGCGCTGGTCACCTCGCTCAAGGGCAAGGGGCTGCCGGCCTATGCCGATGCCGTCAGCATGGCCGGGGGCAAGCCGGGCACTCGCGTGCGTATCGGCCCGTTCGGGCAGCGCGGGGATGCCGAGGCGGCGCGCCTGCGTGCGCAACAGATTCGCACCGACATGCCGGCCAACGTGGTGGCGCTGGATGCGGCCACGCCAGCGGCGGAGGTGCCGACATCGGTAGTTTCCCCGAAACTCAATCCGGCATCGTCGAACAAGCCTGCGGCGGTTGCATCCGGCAAGAATTCCGCGGCATCGCCGGTATCCGACAAGAATGCGCCGCCATCGCCGGCTGCGGCCGGTCGCGGCTATGCGGTGCAGGTCAGCGCCTTCGCCACGGAAAACGACGCCAACGCCCTGCGCGAAAAGCTGCACGCCGCCGGCTTCGTGGCCTTCGTGCAGAAGATCCACGCCGAGAGCGGCACGCGCTGGCGCGTGCGCGTGGGCCCGGAGGCCGACAAGGCCGCCGCCGACCGCCTGCGCAGCCAGTTGTCGACGAAGATGAACCTCAGCGGGATGGTGGTGGATTACCCGTGATGCGGCATGCGATTTTCGGGCACGCATCGATTCTGCCCGCATGCTGAGTTCGATCGACTGGATCTTGCTGGTAGTGCTGGCGCTGTCGGCATTGTTCGGGGCGCTGCGCGGGTTCGTCGCCGAAGTGCTGTCGATGGTGGTGTGGATCGTGGCGTTCTGGTTGGCCTTCACCTATGGCGCGGACGTGGCCGACGGCTTGCAGTCGCAAGTGCACGATGCCGCCGGACGCTTGCTGCTGGCCTATGCGCTGGTATTCATCGTGGCGATGCTGGTCGGCAGCGTGGTGAGTTGGCTGATCAGCGCGATGGTGAAGTCGTTGGGGCTGGGCGATGTCAACCGCTTCCTTGGCCTGTGTTATGGGCTGGTGCGCGGTGCGCTGCTGGGCTGCGTGCTGGTGTTGGTGCTGGGCTGGACGGCGTTGCCGCAGCAGCCGCAATGGCGCACGTCGCCGCTGATCCCGCTGTACCAGGCCGGCGCCGAGGCGATGAAGCACTGGCTGCCGGAGGCCGCCGCGCAACACATCAGCTTCGATTCGGTGTTGGCGCAAGGCAAGCAGAAGGTGATGCAGACGCTCACCGGCCCGGCCCTGCCGGCGCTGGCGACGCAGGCACTGACGGCGGCGTCGGGTGTCGTGCCGCCGGCTTCCCCGGCCGCATCGCCGACAGGGGCGAGTGATCACTCCAGCCCGGACGCGGTAAAATCCCCACCGCGTCGAAAGCCGGCCCCCAAGCGACCGCGCAAACCGGTGACCGGGCACGCTTCGGGCGAGTCGAGCCGCCGCTGAAGTCGCCCCGAGCGAACCCTTCCAGAGGATCACCCCATGTGCGGCATCATCGGCATCGTCGGTACCACCGAAGTCGCTGCCTCGCTGTACGACGGGCTGGCCATGCTCCAGCACCGCGGTCAGGACGCGGCCGGGATCGCCACCGCCGACGGCGGCAAGATCCGCGTGCACAAGGGCAACGGGCTGGTGAAGGACGTGTTCGATGCCGGCGCGATGCGCCTGCTCGGCGGGCGCGTGGGCATCGGCCATTGCCGCTATCCCACCGCCGGTAGCGAAGGCTCCGACGAGGCGCAGCCGTTCTACGTCAACTCGCCCTATGGCATCGCGCTGGCGCACAACGGCAATCTGGTGAACACCGAGGCGCTGCGCCGCGAGGTGTTCGAGCAGGATCGGCGCAACGTCAATACCGAGTCCGATTCGGAAGTATTGCTCAACGTGTTCGCGCACGAACTGCAGCGCCAGTCTGCGCTCACGCCCGAGGCCGTGTTCAAGGCGGTCGAGGGCGTCAATCGCCGCGCCAAGGGTGGCTTCGCGGTGGTGACGCTGGTACTGGGGCTGGGATTGGTCGCGTTCCGCGATCCGCACGGCATCCGCCCGCTGGTGCTGGGCAAGCGCGACACGCCTGCGGGCACCGAGTACGCGGTGGCGTCGGAATCGGTGGCGCTGGATGTACTGGGCTTCGCGCGCGTGGGCGACGTCAAGCCCGGGCAGTGCGTGGTGGTCACCGCGCGCGGCGAACTGCACGCGCAGATGTGCGCACCGCCGCAACCGAGCGCGCCGTGCATCTTCGAGTACGTGTATTTCGCGCGCCCGGATTCGATGATCGAGGAAATCTCCGTGCACAAGGCGCGCATGCGCATGGGCGTGACGCTGGCGCAGAAGATCCTGCGCGAGCGGCCCGACCACGACATCGACACCATTATCCCGATCCCCGACACCTCGCGCGACGCCGCGCTGGAGATCGCCAACACCTTGGGCGTGAAGTATCGCGAAGGGTTCATCAAGAACCGCTACGTCGGTCGCACCTTCATCATGCCAGGACAAGGCGAGCGCGTGAAATCGGTGCGCCGCAAGCTCAACGCGATCCCGCTGGAGTTCCGCAATCGCGTGGTGCTGCTGGTGGACGATTCCATCGTGCGCGGCACCACCTCGCAGCAGATCGTGCAGATGGCGCGCGAGGCCGGCGCGCGCAAGGTGTATTTCGCGTCGGCCGCGCCGCCGGTGCGCTATCCCAACGTGTACGGCATCGACATGCCGTCGGCGACCGAGCTGGTCGCGCACGGGCGCACGGAAAAGGAAATCGAAAAGTTGCTCGGCTGCGATTGGCTGATCTATCAGGATTTGGCCGATCTGGAAGCGGCGGTGGCCGGGCCGAAGTTTCCCGGTCGCAAGTTCGACAGTTCGTGCTTCAGCGGTCAGTACGTCACCGGCATCGAGCCGGGTTACTTCGAGCGCCTGACCCAACTGCGTTCGGACGAAGCCAAGAAGAAGCGGCGGGTGGCGGGATAGTTTGGAAGTCCGCATGTGCCCTTCTCCCTCCGGGAGAAGGTGCCCGAAGGGCGGATGAGGGGCGACACATCGGAATCGAGCGCACCAACCCCTCACCCCAACCCCTCTCCCGACGGGAGAGGGGCTTGCGCCGCGAGCATTGGTTGGTTGAATGAAGAACGCCTGGGTAACCGTGTTTACTGCCGCCCGCCAATGCCTCGCGGTCGCCGACCCCGACGCCAAGCTCGCGCTCACGTTCGCCACCGCGCAAGCGTTCGCGCGCGGCGAGCTGTCCGTCGACGAGCACGACCTTTCGCCATCCGAACCCATCGCCAATCCCGGCCGCCCCGAGAGCCCGCGCCTCGTGCATCCGCGCCACGTCGCCCATCGCGGCCTGGGTTCGACGGAAGGGCGCGCGGCCTTCATTCACGCCATCGCGCACATCGAGTTCAACGCCATCAACCTGGCTTGGGATGCGGTGTATCGCTTCCGTGGCATGCCGCGCGAGTACTACGCCGATTGGGCCGGCGTGGCCGCCGACGAAGCGCGGCACTTCACCCTGTTGCGCGATCGCTTGCGCGAGTTGGGCCACGCCTACGGCGATTTCGACGCGCACGATGGGCTGTGGGAAATGGCGGTCAAGACGGCCCACTGCTGCCGCGAACGCATGGCGCTGGTGCCGCGCGTGCTGGAGGCGCGCGGGCTGGACGTGACGCCGGGCATGCTGGTGCGCTTGCGCGATGTCGGCGACGAGGCCACGGCAGGCATTCTTGCAATCATCCTGCGCGAGGAAGTGGCGCACGTCGCCGCCGGCTCGCGCTGGTTCCGCTGGTGCTGCCTGCGCGACGGCATCGAGCCGGAAGCCGAGTTTCGTCGTCTGCTGGAGCTGCACGCACGCGGCGCGGTGCGCGGGCCGCTCAACCTCGATGCGCGCCGGACCGCTGGTTTCAGCGCGGCGGAGCTGGAAGCGATGCAGGCGGCGTCCGGACGACAGTGAGTCACAACGCCGTCAGCGAGAATCCATCGGTATCGGCGCGCAGCACGCTGCCGTGTTCGTACCAGTCGCCCAGCACAACGCGGCGACGCGGTTGGCCTGCTACATCCAGCGTGTGCATCGCCGGTCGGTGGGTATGGCCGTGGATCATGGTCGCAACGCCGTAACGCGCAAACGTGGCGGCCACGGTGGCGGTGCTGACATCGGTGATGTCCTCGCGACCGGCGGCCTGCGCGGTGGCGTCGGGACGCACCGCGCGCTGGTGTTCGATGCTCTGCATGCGCGCCTGCTGCGCCAGCGCGATGCGCGCCGGCAGCGGCTGGGCGAGCATGGCTTCCTGCCACGCCGGCTCGCGGCTCTGCGCACGGAAGGCTTGATAGGCCACGTCGTCGCTGCACAGCGTATCGCCATGCAGCAGCAAGACGGGCTGGCCGTACAAGTCGATCACGCACGGATCGGGGAGGATGCGCATGCCGCAGCGTGTCGCGTATACGTCGCGCAGCAGGAAGTCACGATTTCCGCGCAGGAAGAAGATCGGCACGCCGGTCGCCGCCAGCGCCGACAAACCATCGGCAACCTCGCTGGCAGCCGGTTGCGGGTCGTCGTCGCCGACCCAATATTCGAACAGGTCGCCGAGGATGTACAGCGCGTCGGCGTGGGCGGCTTGTTCGCGCAAGAACTCACGGAAACCCGCCACGATGTGTGGCCGCACCGGATCCAGGTGCAGGTCGGAGACGAACAGGGTGGTCATCGGCGCGCGGTCAGGGCGAGGCGCCCGGTTCGAGGATCTCGACCTTGTCGATGGTCACCGGGGTGATCGGCACGTCGGCGCTGAACTTGCCTTGCGCGTGGGTTTTCACCGCGCGGATCTTGTCCACCACGTCCATGCCGGAGATGACCTTGCCGAACACCGCGTAGCCGGCGGTGGTGGCATCGGCATTGGAGACGTAATCGAAGCGTGGGTTGTCCACGAGGTTGATGAAAAACTGCGAGGTCGCCGACCCGGGCGCCAGCGCGCGCGCGGCGGCCACCGTGCCGCGCTGGTTGGACAGGCCGTTGTTGGCCTCGTCGGGGATCGCCGGATAGGTCGCCTTCTTCTCCTGCAAGTCGGCGGTGTAGCCGCCGCCCTGGATCAGCAGGTCGTCGATCACGCGGTGGAAGCTGGTGCCGTTGTAGAACCCGTCCTTGGCGTAGGCCAGGAAGTTGGCGACGGTCTTGGGTGCCTTGTCCGGGTACAGCTCGATCACGATGTCGCCCATGCTGGTGTGCAGGGCCACGCGCGGGCCGGCCTGCGCGGCCACCGGCACACCGATGTCCATCGCGGTCGGCGAGGCCGGCGATGCGTCGGAGGCGGACGTGGTCGCGACCGGCGCTTCTTCGTCGCTCGCCACGGACGCGGCGGCACCCTTGCCGTGGCGGCCGCAGCCGGTGAGCATCAGGGCCAGCAACAGCAGCAGCAACGGCAGGACTGGGACGCGACGGTGCATCGAAAGCTCCGGGGCAGGCAGACCGCGCATTGTAGCCAAATGCGGCCGGTTCCCCGTGGGCGATCGGGGCGGGCCTGATAAAATCGGCGTTTATCGCCTGCAATACCGCCCATGACCTGCCGAACCCGTTTCGCCCCCAGCCCCACCGGCTACCTGCACATCGGCGGCGCGCGCACCGCGCTGTATTGCTGGCTGGAGGCACGCCATCGCGGCGGCGCCTTCATCCTGCGCATCGAGGACACCGACCGCGAGCGCTCCACCGATGCCGCCGTGCAGGCGATCATCGACGGCATGGCGTGGCTCGGGCTGGATCACGACGAAGGCCCGATCTTCCAGACCGCGCGCATGGATCGCTACGGCCAAGTTGCGCAGCAACTGCTCGCTGCCGGCCACGCCTACTACGCCTACGAGACCAAAGAAGAACTCGAAGCGATGCGCGCGGCGGCGCTGGAACAACACGAGAAGCCGCGCTACGACGGTCGCGCCCGCGATGCGCAGCTGCCGTACCGCGACGACCCCAACCGGGTGATTCGCTTCCGCAACCCGAGCGCGGGCAGCGTGGTGTTCGAGGACAAGGTCAAGGGCCGCATCGAGTGGGCCAATGCGGAGCTGGACGATTTCGTGCTCGTGCGCTCGGATGGCTTTCCCACCTACAACTTCGCGGTGGTGGTGGACGACATCGACATGGGCGTCACCGAGGTGATTCGCGGCGACGACCACGTCAACAACACGCCGCGCCAGATCAACGTGTACCACGCGCTGGGCGCGACGCCGCCGGTGTTCGCGCACCTGCCGATGATCCTGGGTTCGGACGGGCAGAAGCTGTCCAAGCGCCACGGCGCGGTGGGCGTGATGCAGTACCGCGACGACGGCTATCTGCCGCACGCGGTGCTCAACTATCTCGTGCGTCTGGGCTGGTCGCACGGCGATCAGGAAGTGTTCTCGATCGCGCAGATGATCGAGCTGTTCGACGTGGGCGATGTCAACCACAGTGCAGCGCGCTTCGATACCGAAAAGTTGCGCTGGCTCAACCAACAATACCTGAAGAATGACGATCCGGCCGAGGTCGCCACACATCTGGATTGGCATTTGCGCCAGTGCGGTTACGACCTTGCCAACGGCCCGGCGGCGGTGGATCTGGTCATCGCCCTGCGCGAGCGCGTGCATACGCTCAAGGAGTTGGCCGAGAAGGCGCGCGTGTGGTTCGAGCCGCTGCGCGAATACGACGCGGCGGCGGTGGCCAAGCACCTGACGGCCAACGCGGCCGCGCCTTTGACAGCGGTGCGCACGCGACTGGCGGCCAGCGTGGCGTGGTCGCCCGAAGCGGTGCATGGCGTGCTTTCCGATACCGCGCAGGCGCTGGGTTTGGGTATGGGCAAGATCGCCCAGCCGCTGCGCGTGGCGATCACCGGCACCCAAGTGTCGCCGTCGATCGAGCACACCATCTACCTCGCCGGGCGCACGCAGGCGCTGGAACGCATCGATGCCGCGCTGGCAATGATTGCGCGGAGCGGGGAGTAGGGAACAGGGAAGGGTGCGCAAGCAAGGGCTGGATACGGCTACAAAATCGCGTCAGGATGGGCGTATGCGCCGCGACCCGACCTGCACCGACCCTCGGCACCACGTCCACCACGCACGCGACTATGTGCGCGAAGTGGAGCGCGCCTGCGAGGAACGCGGCCTGCGCCTGACCGCGCTGCGCGCCGACGTGCTGCGCCTGGTGGCCGAGGCCGGGCAGCCGGTGAAAGCCTACGATCTGCTGGCGCGGATCAGCGAGTCCAAGGCGTCGTCTGCGCCGCCGACGGTCTACCGTGCGCTGGATTTCCTGCTGGAGAACGGCTTCATCCACCGGCTGGATTCGATCAACGCTTTCGTCGCCTGCCACCACCCGAGCGTGCGCCACACGGTGCCGTTCCTGATCTGCGATCGCTGCCACGCGGCGATCGAGATGGAGGACGAGCAGATCGGTGGCCTGCTCGACGAGCGCGCGCGGGCGCTGGGCTTCACGCCGCAGGCGCAGACCCTGGAGGTGCACGGGTTGTGTGCGGCTTGCGGCAAGGCTGCTGCCGGTTGATCGGGTTACGACCGCGCCGGGGCGATGCCGGGACGTTGTGGTTGTTCTGTTATACTATTGCAACTTGTCCCGAACCGTCTGCGCCATGTCCGCGCATTGCGAACGCCCTGCTGCCGACCACCGCAGCGCCATCGACCGTCTCGGCGCGACCGGCTCGCTGCTGTGCGCGATCCACTGTGCGGCCCTCCCGGCGGTGCTGGTGGCTGCGCCCGCGCTGGGTGCGGTGTTCGCCCATCGCGGGTTCGACATCGGGTTCGTTGCCTTCGCCACCGCGCTCGGGCTGGCGAGCTTGCTGTCGGCGTACCGCATCCATGGCAGCGGTCGCGCGTTGCGCGTTCTGGTGCCCGGACTGGTGCTGCTGTGGGTTGGCGTGGCCCTCGACGGTGTGCATGGCCTGGGGATCGTGCATGCGGCCTTGATGGCGCTCGGCGGCACCCTCGTCGCCGCGGCGCATGTGCTCAACCTGCGCTTGGCGCGCATGCATGCGGTGGCTTGCGCGGGCTGAGACGACCGCGCAGCGGCGCCCGGCTACACATCGTGCCGCCCCCGTGGCGCATCGTCCCCTGTCCGTGGCGGGCGGTCTTTGCTAGGCTGTGCGCCACTTTCACCGCACCACACAGGAATCAGACATGGGCAAGGGCGACAAGAAGACTCCCAAGGGCAAGCGTTTCGCCGGCAGCTTCGGCAATGCCCGGCCACACAAGGCGACCACCAAGGCGGCGCCGGCAGCGACTGCCAAGGCGACCAAGCCCGCCAAGCCCGCAGCCAAGCCAGCGGTGAAGGCCGCGACCAAGACCGTGGTCAAGAAGGCCGCGCCAGCCGCGAAGTAACTCCCGCGAACGTGTGTCCAGAGCCCCGCCGCGTGCGGGGCTTTTCGCGTGCGCGACGTGTGTGTTTCAGCCGTTGCCGCCGACCACCACGCGCCGCGCCAGTGCACCGCCGAGCCAGTAACTCAGTGCAGCCGGTTCGCGGGCTTCCCACAGCACCAGATCGGCACGCAGGCCGACCGCCAGCCGGCCCCGGTCGGCCAGCCCCAGCGCCTTGGCCGCATGCACGGTCGCCCCGCGCAAGGCTTCTTCCGGAGTCAGCCGGAACTGCGCGCAGGCCAGCGCCATCGCCAGTCGCAGCGACAGCAATGGCGAGGTGCCGGGGTTGCAGTCGGTCGCCACCGCCATCGCCACGCCGTGCGCGCGCAGCGCGTGGATGGGCGGAAGTCTGGTTTCGCGCAGGCACACGAACGCTCCGGGCAGCAGTACCGCGACCGTGCCGGCCGCACCCATCGCCAGCGCATCGGCTTCGTCGATCCACTCCAGATGATCGGCGGAAAGCGCGTGGTAGTGCGCCGCCAACGCCGCGCCGCCGAGGCGGCTGAGTTGTTCGGCGTGCAGCTTGACCGGCAACCCGTGTGCATGTGCGGCATCGAACACGCGGCGGGTTTGTTCGAGCGTGAAGCCGATGCCTTCGCAGAAGGCGTCCACCGCATCGGCCAGACTTTCGCGGGCAATCGCCGGCAGCATGACGTGGCAGAGGTGGTCGATGTAGTCGTCGGCGCGCCCGGCGAACTCGGGCGCCAGCGCGTGCGCGCCGAGGAAGGTGGTGCGCACGCCGACACCCAGTTCCTCGCCGATCCGCCGCGCCACGCGCAGCATCTTCATCTCGCTGTCGAGGTCCAGTCCGTAGCCGGACTTGATCTCCAGTGTGGTCACGCCGTCGCGCAGCAGTTCGCGGGCGCGGGGCAGGGACTGGGCGAGCAACTCGTCTTCACTGGCGGCGCGGGTGGCGCGCACCGATGAGACGATCCCGCCGCCGGCTTTGGCGATGTGCTCGTAACTCGCGCCTTGCAGGCGCATTTCGAATTCTCCGGCACGATCACCGGCGAACACCAGATGGGTGTGGCAGTCGATCAGTCCCGGCGTGACCAGCGCGCCCTGCGCGGCTTCCACGTGGCGGGCCAGATGCTGCGGGGCATCCGGCAGCGTGGCCATCGGTCCGACGAAGGCGATGCGGCCGTCCTTCCAGCCGATCGCGCCGTTTTCGATGGTGCCATAGCCGTTATCGCCGGTCAGCGTGGCCAGTTGGGCATCGACGATCAGGGCATCCCAGAGTTCGGACATTGCCATTGCATGCGTTGTGGAGCGGGCGAGCCGGCATGATAGCCGTGCTGGCGGCGAGGCGAGGCAATCGCTACCCTTGCCGCGCATGAGCATCCCACTCGACGACCTGCGCGCGGTGAACCTGTGGACGCCCTCCGGCTGGCGGCGCGATGCGCGCATGACCGTGCGGGATGGCCGCTTCGAGACGGCCGACGAACGAGCCCACCCGGCGATGCCGATTGTGGGCGACGCCGCGCAGTGGGCGCTGCCGGGCATCGCCAACCTGCACTCGCATGCCTTCCAGCGCGCGATGGCGGGGCTGGCCGAGCGCCGCGGCAGCAGCAGTGATTCGTTCTGGACATGGCGCGAGACGATGTATGCCTTCGCCTCGCGCATCACGCCGGACGATCTGCAAGCCATCGCGGCGCAGTTGTATGTGGAGATGCTGCGCGCCGGCTATACCCATGTGTGCGAGTTCCACTACCTGCACCACGCGCCCGATGGCCGCCCGTATGCCGACCCGGCGGCGATGTCGCGGGCGATCATCGCGGCGGCGGGCGAGGCCGGAATCGGGCTGACCCTGCTGCCGGTGTTGTACATGCAGGGTGGCTTCGACGGGCGCGCGCTGTCGCCACGGCAGGCGCGCTTCGGGCACGGCGTCGATGCCTTCCTGCGCCTGCTCGATACACTGCGCGCCGAAGCAAACCAACGCGTGCGCATCGGCATGGCCTTCCACAGCCTGCGCGCGGTGCTGCCCGCGGCGATGGCGGCCACGCTGGCGGCGCTGCCGGCAGACCTGCCACGTCACATCCACATCGCCGAACAAGTGGCCGAAGTCGATGAGTGCGGGGCGGTTCGAGGCGCGCGCCCGGTGCGCTGGCTGCTCGACCACGCGTCGGTGGATGCGCGCTGGACGCTGGTGCACGCCACCCATCTGGACGACGCGGAAGTGCAGGGCATCGCGCAGTGCGGCGCGACCGTGGCGTTGTGCCCGACCACCGAAGCCAACCTCGGCGACGGATTGTTTCCGGTGCGCGCCTATCTGGATGCCGGCGGCGTCTGGGGCATCGGTTCGGATTCGCACATTTCGGTGTCGCCGGTGGAGGAACTGCGCTGGCTCGAATACGGACAGCGACTGCTCACCCGCAGCCGCAACGTCGCCGCCGATACCGGTACGCCCGCGGTGGGCGAGGTGCTGTTGCGCGGCGTGGCCAGCAGCGCGCCCGCCGGCAGCGGGGTCGATCTGGGCGTGATCGCGCCGGGGCGGCGTGCCGACTGGATCGAACTGGATGCCGATGCGCCGGAATTGGCCGCGCGCAGCACCGAAAATCTGCTGGATACCTGGCTGTTCAGTGGCAACCGCAATCTCGTGCGCACGGTGGTGGTGGGTGGCCGGTCGGTGGTGGCGCAGGGGCGGCACTGGGACGAAGATCGGATCGCCCGTCAGTACCGGGAATGCGTGCGCCGTCTGGCGGCGTCGATGTGACCGGGCCCTCGGCGAATAGCGGTCGTTCAGCGGCATGACGCGGGGATGAACGAGTGCCGTCCGGATCGATGCCGGTCTGCGTCGCATGCCGTATAAAGTCGGTACCACCGCTGGCGGTGACATCCGAACCCTGGGAGGGCAGCCATGAACAAGATCTTGATCGCCGCTTTGCTCACGCTCAGTGCCGGCGCGGCGATGGCGCAATCGGTGTCGGTGGCGGTCAGTGCCGGCAAGGGCGCTGCGGTCGTATCGGCTGCCGATCAGAAGGATGCCGATGCGTTCTGCCTGCGCCAGACCGGCTCACATCTGCGATCGGTGACGCCCAAGGCGCACGGTGATCGCGCCGTGGAGTGCGCATCCGAACCGGGCCGTGTATATACGCGCGAAGACATCGAGCGCACCGGCGCGATCAGCACCGCCGACGCGCTGCGCCGGCTGGATCCGTCGATCCGCGGCCACTGATGCCGCCGCACGGGGCGGCGGTGGCGCCGAGCGGGCGTAACGGCGGTTGACCTTGATCTGGATCGCGCCGTGAGACGGTGACGGGCGGATATGATGGGCGCCTGTTTCGTTCGGGAGTCGGCGTATGCGCCTGTCGTCGTTGCTTCTCACCGGCCTGATCGGGTTGGCGGGTTTACTTTCAACGGCCTTTGCCGCCGATCGCCCGTTGACGGTTTTCGCCGCGGCCAGCCTCAAGGAGAGCCTCGACGGCGTCGAGCGGGCGTGGGAAGCGTCGGGCCATCCGAAGTTTGTCGTCTCCTATGCCGCCAGCTCGGCACTGGCGCGGCAGATCGAAGCCGGCGCGCCCGCCGACGTGTTCATCTCGGCCGACAATCGCTGGATGGACTACCTGCAAGATCGCAAGCTGATCGAGCCGGCCTCGCGCTTCGTGCTGGTACGCAATGACTTGGTGCTGATCGCGCCAGCGAACTCGCCGCTCAAGACGATTGCTCTGGACAGCAAGCAAGCGTGGCTGGCCGCGTTGGGCACAGGACGTCTGGCGGTGGCCGAGGTCGCCAGCGTGCCGGCCGGGACCTACGCCAGACAGGCGCTGGAAAAACTCGGCCTGTGGGACGCGCTTGCCGCGCATCTGGCGCAAGGCGAAAACGTGCGCGCCACCCTGGAGTTCGTCGCCCGTGGCGACACTCCGCTGGGCATCGTGTATCTGACCGACGCCAAGGTCGAGCCGCGGGTGAAGGTGCTGGCCGCGTTCCCGGCCGCGTCGCACGATCCGATCGTGTACCCGGCCGCGCGCACTGTCGGTGCGGGCGACGCAAAGTCTGCCGCCGAGTTGCTCGCCTTCCTGCGCGGCCGCCAGGCGGTGGCGATCTTTCGCGCGGCCGGGTTTGCCGACAAGCGTTGATCGCGCAACGGCTGCAACGTGACTGCCCTGACTGCCGATGAAGTCGAAGCCATCTGGCTTTCGCTGAAGATCGCGGCGGTCGCCGTGGCAGCCAGCGCACCGCTGGCGATCGCGGTGGGCTGTGCGTTGGCGCGGGCGCGATTTCCTGGCAAGGTGCTGTTTGATGCGCTGATCCACCTGCCGCTGGTGCTGCCGCCGGTGCTCACTGGCTACCTGTTGCTGGTGTTGCTCGGGCGCCACGGCGCCATCGGTGCGCGCTTGCACGACTGGTTCGGGGTGAGCGTGGCCTTCCGCTGGACCGGTGCGGCGATTGCTGCCGGGGTGATGGCGTTCCCGCTGTTCGTGCGTGCCGTGCGTTTGTCCATCGAGGCGATCCCGCGCGAACTGGATGAGGTGGCAGCCAGCCTCGGCGCCAGCCGTTGGCAGCGGTTCTGGCGGGTGTTGCTGCCGCTGGGACTGCCGGGGATCCTGGCCGGCTGCACGCTGGCGTTCGCCAAGGCGCTGGGCGAGTTCGGCGCGACCATCACCTTCGTCTCCAACATCCCCGGGCAAACCCGCACCATCGCGCTGGCGATCCAGTCGCTCACCCAAGTCCCCGATGGTGCGGCCGGAATCGGTCGGCTCGCCATCGTTTCGATCGTGCTGTCGCTGGGTGCGTTGGCGGCCTCGGAATGGCTGGCGCGACGGGTCGTGCGCAGGCACTGAGCGCGCGCCGACGGCTTGACTTGAGTCATGGTGCGCCCACCGCCGATTGGCAATGGTGGAACCGCGCGCAGTCCTGGCGGGATACGTGTCGGGCGTTCCCGAGGGCGCGGCTGCTGTGGCAGGATGCAGACAATCAGGGGAGTGTCCAATGGTAGCGACGCGCACGGGGTTGGTTGTCGCTGCACTTGCCGGCTGCGCGCTGGCACCGGGTTTGCCGGCACACGCGACCGAATCGGGCTTCAACGACGTTGCTCTCGGATTTCGTTACGGCACCGGCTTCAGCGAGCCGGGCGTGGTCGATTCCAGCGGCACCGGCGCGGACATCGGCAAGCGCATCGTCAACTTCACTTGGGTCGGCGGTTCGGCCAGCGGCAGCAATCTGCTGGTGGTCGATGCCCTGTTTTCCGACCACGCCGACCCATCGGCTTCCGGCAGCCGCGGGGCGCACGAGGTCTACCTGATCTATCGTCACGGGTTCGCGTCCACGGCGCTGTTCGGGCGTTCGTTCGGGTTCGGGCCGGTGCGCAGTGTCGACCTGTCTGCCGGTTTCGACCTGAACACCAAGGACACCGCCTACGCCCCGCGCAAGCGCATGCTGGTGGCCGGCCCGCAGTTGCAGTTCGACGTGCCCAAGGGCTACCTGAAAGCGGCATTGCTGGTGGCGCGCGAGTGGGACCACAACGGCATCGTCGGGCGCGCGGAAAACTTCCGCGCCACTTGGGCGATGGAGTCGTCGTGGATGGCGCCGTTCGCCCTCGGCACGCTGCCGGTGCAGTTCGAGGGTTATCTGAACGTGTACGGTCCGAAGGGGCGCAACGATTTCGGTCAAGCCACGCGCACGGAAGTCCTGCTGCACCCACGCCTGATGTTCGATGTCGGTTCGACCTGGGGCCATCCGCGTCGCTTGTGGGTGGGCGTGGGCTACGAGTATTGGCACAACAAGTTCGGGGTGGATCACCAAATCACGCCCGGCGCGGTGCAGAACGCGTGGATGCTCGAAGGCGCGTGGCACCTGTGATGTTCGCGACCGCCAACCCGGAGGCGTGCTGATGCGCGAGATCCTGCGAGGGCTGCGCGGTCGCTTCCTGCTGCTGGTGGTGGCGATCTACGTGCTGGTCGGCGCCGGGTCGCTGTACGGCTTCTACCGCGTCGCCGACGGCATCATCCAGCGGCTGGGCGTGGGCTATGCCACGCAATACGCCAACCAGCAGCGCAGTCGCATCCTGGCCAAGGTCGATCGCGAACTGGTGTTGTCGCAGAAGCTGATGACCTCGCCGCTGCTGCAGCGCTGGACGGCCGACGAGAACAATCCGCAACTCAAGGCCCAGGCGCTGGCCGAACTGGAGAACTACCGCAAGCTGTTCGCCGACCACAGCTGGTTCTACGTGGTGGCGTCCAGTGGCGATTACTACACCAACAACGCCCGGAACGAATACGGCGGCCACGAATTCCGCTTCGTCGAAAAGCCCGACGATCCGACGATGCGCTGGTACTTCGAGACGCTCAAGCACGTCGATGATTTCGAACTGCACGTGGATTACGACGCCCAGCTCGACGTCACCAAGTTGTTCATCAACGTGATCGGCAAGGACGCCAGCGGGCGCAAGATCGCGGTGGGCGGCACCGGGCTGGATCTGTCGGAGTTCATCCACAGCATCGTGCGCACCGGCGATGCGGGCGTGGAAAACCTGCTGGTGGACGACGCTGGCTACGTGCAGGGCCATTCCAGCAATGCGGTGATGCAGTCGATCGCGCACAACCTCAACGACAAGAGTCGCCTGCAGGTGTTCGGGTTGATCGACGATGCGGCACAGAAACAGACGCTGCGCGAGGTGCTGGCGGCGATGAAGGCCGGCAATACCGATCAGGCGCAGATCACGTTGAGCGTCGATGGGAAGAAGCGTATCGCCGCGATTTCCTACATGCCGACGCTGCACTGGGCGGCGATCGTGCTGGTGGATCCGGCGCAGGCGATCCGGCTGGAGATGTTCCGGCCGGTGGTGTACCTGCTCGGCGCGGCGTTGCTGCTGACGGTGCTGATGGTGTCATGGCTGCTCGAACGGCTGGTGCTGCGCCGACTGGCGCGGCTCACGCGCCTGACCCACGACATCGCCGCCGGGCAGTACGACCGCACGCTGGCGGTGGATCGCGACGACGAGATCGGCCAGCTCACGCACTCGTTCAACGCCATGACGCGCACGGTCGGCGATTACATGCAGAACCTCGAGCAGAAAGTTGCCGATCGCACCGAGGCGTTGCGCCAGGCCAACGACCGCCTCGAGGAGTCCAACCGCAAGGTGATGGATTCGATCCGCTACGCGCGGCTGATCCAGGCGTCGATCCTCGCCAAACCCGCTGACCTCGATGCCCTGCTGCCCGATCACGCGCTGCTGTGGCTGCCGCGCGACATCGTCGGCGGCGATTTCCACTGCCTGTACCGCGCGGACGACGGCAGCTTCCTGTTGGCGGTTGCCGATTGCACCGGGCACGGCGTGCCGGGCGCGTTCATGACCATGGCCTCCAAGGCCCTGCTCGATCACGCGGTGGCCCTGCACGGCATGGCGCAACCGGCGGCAGTGATGGGCGAGTTGCACCGCGGCCTGCGTGCGCTGTTGCAGACCCGCCACGTCAGCGACACCGAGAGCGGTCTCGACCTGGCGCTGGTGCATGTGCCTGCCGATCGCAGCAAACTGGTGTTCGCCGGTGCCAAGCTGCCGCTTTGGGTGGTCGCGGCCGATGGGCGGATCGAGGTGCACAAGGGCGACCGGCAGAGCATCGGTTATCGCCGGCATGCCGATACGCTGGTGTTCACGCAGCATGAGCTCGCGGCCGCGCCGGGCCAGCGCTACGTCTTGTTCACCGATGGTATCCTTGACCAGCACGGCGGCGAGCAGGGTTTCGCACTCGGTCAGGCGCGCTTGAAGGCGGCCTTGCTCGAACGCCGCAATCGCCCGTTGTCGACGCTGGCCGATGCGCTGGATGAGTTGTTGCGGCGCTGGCGGGGAGAACTGCCGCAACGCGACGACATCACCTTGCTGGCGTTCCGACTCGACTGAGGGCGCCCGCCATGACCTGCACCGCCGACCTGCCCACCGCTCCGGAGACCGACCGATGGATCTGATCGACATCAAACAGCGGATGCACGAGTCGGGCATCCTCATCAGCTTCAGTGGCTCCTTCAGCCACGGCATCATCGAGGAGTTGGGCACGGCAGTGAAGAAGTACCTCGAGAGCGCGGCCGACAAGCCGTCGGCGATGATGGACGTGTTCTCGGTGTACATCGAAGCGGCGCAGAACGTGCGCAATTACTCCGACCGCCGACTGGCGCAGGGCGCCGGCAAGAGCGAGATGGACGCCAATATCCTGGTGATCGCCCGGCAGAACGATCGCTATCAGATCTCGGCCGGCAATGCAGTCGCCAACGCGGATATCCCGGCGCTGACTGCACGCCTTGAGCAACTGGCCGGGATGGACAAGGCCGGCTTGAAGGCGCTGTACAAGGAACAACTGCGTCGCGAACGTGGCCCTGAGGACGGCGGCGCCGGGTTGGGCCTGATCGAGATGGCCCGCCGCGCCAGCGAACCGCTGCGCTACCGCTTCACCCCGATCGACGGCGGCAGCTCCTATTTCAGCTTGAGTGTGGTCATCTGAGCGTGCGCATGGACAATCTTTCTCTGACAGCCAGTTCCGCCACTCCATCCGTTTCTTTCGATGCGGTCGGTGGAGTGTTGGCACTCTCCGGCGAGTCGTATCCGGAAAACGCCTTCGAGTTCTACAAGCCGCTGCTGAACTGGGTTTCGCGCTACTTGCAGGACGGCGCCAGCGCGGTGACCGCCGAGATCGCGTTGAGTTACCTCAACACCAGCAGCATCAAGTCGGTGATGGATTTGCTCGACCTGCTGGAAGCCGCGCACCGCGGCGGGCGGCAGGTGAGCGTGCGCTGGAGTTACCACAAGGACAACGATCGCGCGCTGGAAATGATCGAGGAGTTCAAGGAAGAAGTGACCTTGCCGTTCTTCATCGTCGCGGTCGGCGCCTGAGCGCGCCGATGGATCGCACCGAGCAACTGGCGGCTCTGCTTACCGCGCCGGGTGCGGTGGAAAGCCCGTTGGCGGCGTTGTGCGGCGAGGTGATCGCCGACCAGAAGCGGCTGCACAACCGCCTCGAACGCATCAGCCGGATTTCTGACGGATATCAGGGCGAGTTGATGCGCACCAACCGCGAGCTGGCCGCCGCCAACGAGCGTCTGGCCAAGGCGCTGGACGACGTGCGCACCCTGAGCGGGTTCATCCCGATCTGTTCCAGATGCAAGCGCGTGCGTGACGACGGCGGGTTCTGGGACGACGTGGAAACCTACATCGGCCGACACTCGGACGCGGTGCTCGGGCACAGCGTCTGCCCGGATTGCCAGGATCCCGCGCACGGCCATGCCGCACCGCTGCTGCCTGCACGCACCGATCACGACGAAGCCGATGCCGAGGGCGCGCATCTGGCCGAGGTGTTGGCGCACGCCGAATGGAACGGCCACCCGTTGCAGGCCGATTACCAGCGCCTGAGCATGGGTTTCCAGAAGCTGGCGCGGCGCTTGAACAAGATTTCGCGTATTTCCGACGGCTTCCAGACCCAGCTCAAGCACCTCAACGCCGCGCTGGCGCGCGCCTCGCTCACCGATCCGCTCACCAACCTGCCCAACCGTCGGGCCATGATCGAACGGCTGGAACTGGCCACCGACGCGGCGCGCACCGGCCCCGGGTTTGCGGTGGCGATGATCGACATCGACCACTTCAAGCGCATCAACGATTCGTTCGGGCACGCGGTCGGCGATGCGGTGCTGCGCATGCTCGCCACGATCCTGACTCAGGCCCGCGGTGAGGACGATTTCGCCGCGCGCTGGGGCGGCGAGGAGTTCCTGTTGCTGCTGCCCGGCTGCGACGTGGCCGGGGCACGCGCGCATTGCGAGGCGCTGCGGGCACGCATTGAGTCCGAACGTATCGAGCACCACGACAAACGCATCGGCATCACCGTGAGCATCGGCG
This sequence comes from Pseudomonadota bacterium, assembly GCA_018241125.1. Lineage (GTDB taxonomy): Bacteria > Pseudomonadota > Gammaproteobacteria > Xanthomonadales > Xanthomonadaceae > SZAS-103. Next base: position 46,813 of record JAFEEL010000002.1, read on the forward strand.
TGGCCGTGCACGAGCCGGTGCTGTCGTTCGAAGACACCATCCGCGACGCCGACCGCGCCTTGTACGCGGCCAAGTCGTACGGCCGCAACACGGTGGTGTGCGCCGAAGACCTGTGAGGCGGTCTTCTGCCGTCGGAACGGGGTGTCGCGTGGCGCTGGCGGCAGGACGAACGTCGCGCGCTCGCCGTGGCAGCGCGCCCGCGCGCGGCGACCACTGCCTGCCCGCTTCGGGCATCGCGGTGCGATCCTGTCGCGTCGTTGCATCCGCCGTTCGGCAACTGCGGTGCGAGGGGCGCTGCCGAGTCTGCGATAATCCGGCACTTCCCATCGCACCGCAGCGGAGCCGCGCATGTCCATACCCAGCCGCAAGGATCCATCCCGCCACATCCGCGCCCCACGCGGAGCCGCGCTGACGTGCAAAAGCTGGCTGAGCGAGGCGCCGTACCGGATGATCCAGAACAACCTCGACTCGGACGTGGCCGAGAATCCGGCCGAGCTGGTCGTGTACGGCGGCATCGGGCGCGCCGCCCGCGATTGGGATTGCTACGACGCGATCCTTGCGGCACTTCGGGAGTTGCGGGACGACGAATCCTTGTTGATCCAGTCCGGCAAGCCGGTCGGCGTGTTTCCCACGCATGCCGATGCGCCGCGCGTGCTGATCGCCAACTCCAACCTCGTGCCGCACTGGGCGACATGGGAGCACTTCAACGAACTCGATAAAAAAGGTTTGATGATGTACGGCCAGATGACGGCCGGGTCGTGGATCTACATCGGCTCGCAGGGCATCGTGCAGGGCACGTACGAAACGTTCGTCGAGATGGGCCGCCAGCACTACGGCGGGAATCTGAGCGGGCGCTGGATTCTCACCGCGGGCCTGGGCGGCATGGGCGGCGCGCAGCCGCTGGCCGCGTCGCTGGCGGGTGCGTGCTCGCTGAACATCGAATGCCAGCAATCGCGCATCGACATGCGCCTGCGCACGCGCTACGTGGACGAGCAGGCCCGCGATCTGGACGACGCGCTGGCGCGCATCGGCAAATACACGCGGGCCGGCGAGGCCAAGTCCATCGCGTTGCTCGGCAATGCGGCGGAAATCCTGCCCGAACTCGTCAAGCGCGGCGTGAAGCCCGATGCGGTCACCGATCAAACGTCTGCGCATGATCCGGTACACGGCTACCTGCCGATTGGCTGGAGCGTCGAGCGTTGGCTCAGCGAGCAACGCACGAATCCGACCGGCGTCAGCGCGGCGGCGAAAAAATCCATGCGCAGGCACGTCGAGGCGATGCTCGCGTTCCAGAAGCAGGGCATCCCGACGTTCGACTACGGCAACAACATCCGTCAGGTCGCCAAGGACGAGGGCTGCGCGAATGCCTTCGATTTCCCCGGCTTCGTGCCGGCCTATGTGCGGCCGCTGTTCTGCCGCGGCATCGGGCCGTTCCGCTGGGTCGCGCTGTCGGGCGATCCGGAGGACATCTACAAGACCGATGCCAAGGTGAAGGAACTCATCCCCGACGATGCACACCTGCACCGCTGGCTGGACATGGCGCGCGAGCGCATCAGCTTCCAGGGCTTGCCGGCGCGCATCTGCTGGGTCGGCCTGGGCCAGCGGCACAAGCTCGGGCTGGCTTTCAACGAGATGGTGCGCAATGGCGAACTCAAAGCGCCGATCGTGATCGGCCGCGATCATCTGGATTCGGGCAGTGTCGCATCGCCCAATCGCGAAACCGAGTCCATGCGCGACGGCAGCGATGCGGTCAGCGATTGGCCGCTGCTCAACGCCATGCTCAACGTCGCCGGCGGCGCGACGTGGGTGTCGATCCACCACGGCGGCGGCGTCGGCATGGGCTATTCGCAGCACGCCGGCGTGGTGATTGTTTGCGACGGCACTGAAGCCGCCGACCGGCGCATCGCCCGCGTGCTGTGGAACGACCCGGGCACCGGGGTGATGCGGCACGCGGATGCGGGGTACGAGATTGCGAAACAGTGCGCGCAAGCGCAGGGGCTGAAGCTGCCGATGGTGTGATGTCGTTCCGGGGAAACGCTGATCAACCGATCATCCCGGCGTGCGCCGGAACCTGTCGCGAACGGGTGCCAAACGAGCGCATCCGCTTTCCGGACGTGTTCGACGATCCGAACATGCCCGGACTGAGGCGCTACGGGCAGTGTTTCAGCTTGAACCGTTCGGGGTGAGGCGCGGATCGAGACCCGTAGGGTCGAGGTCGCGATCGAACCATGGTTCGAGACGGATCGCCTCGAACTGCGTTCTCGGTCGGTCCTCCTCACCACGAACGGTTCCACGTGAAGTTGATCGCCAATCCCCCGTGTGCGATATTTGGCTCCAAATACGGAGCCAAATATGGAACAGATCCTTTCCGATGCCAGCATCAGCATCAGCGAGCTCAAGCGCAATCCAAGCGCCGTTATCGACGAGGCCGGCGATGAGCCGGTCGCGGTGCTGACCCACAACAAGCCGTCCGCGTACTTGGTTCCGGCCGCGACCTATAGCCGCATGCTGGACAGGCTCGAAGATCTCGAACTTGCCGAGCTCGTCCGCGAGCGCGCGAATGAGCGCAAGGTCAAGGTCAATCTCGATGAGCTATGAACTGGCGTTCGTTGAATCGGCGCTGAAGGAATGGCGCAAGCTCGCGCCGCAGATTCGCGAACAGTTCAAGGACAAGATGCGCGGGCGACTGCAACATCCGCACGTCGTTTCTGCGCGACTGCACGGCCTGCCCGATTGCTACAAGATCAAGTTGCGCTCCGTCGGCTATCGGCTGGTCTATCAGGTCGACGACAAGGTCGTGCTGGTCACCGTGATCGCAGTCGGCAAGCGCGAGAAGGGTCTGGTTTACCTCGCCGCAGCCAAGCGGACGACGGAGTAGTCTCAGCCCGGCACAGCGGCGTGGCGATCGCCTGCAACGGCAGCACCGTGGATGCAGGCTGCGCTCAATCCACGCTGGTCGCGCCGCCCGGATCGTAGTGGAAGGTGCGGGTGACGTTGAGGATGTCCGGGTTGTCCCTGGTGCGCGGCAACTCGCCGAACGGCGCGGCCATGCGCACGACTTGTTGCGCGGCCTGATCGAGCACCGGGATGCCGCTGGACTGGATGACCTGCGGCGGCCCGGCCAGGGTGCCGTCGCGGCGGATTTCCACGGTGATCACCACCGAGCCGGTCAGGCCGCGGCGGCGCGCTTCGTCGGGAAAGTTCAGTGTGCCGATGCGCTCCAGCCGCGCCACGTAGGCGCGCATGTAGGCGGCGTACTCGTACGAACGGGTGCTGGCGCTGATGAAGGCCCGAATCGGGCGGCGTGCGTCGGCTTGCAGCCGGCGCTGCAACTCGGGCGTCAGTCGCGCCATTTCCAGATCCTGCTCGGTGAGCTTGGCGCCGGTCGGCAACGGGCGGGTGGTCACCGGTTGCGCTTCCTGCGGGGCGGCCACTGTTTGCGTGGAACCGGTCGTCGTGAGCAGGCGCTGCGCGGCATCGGGTTGCGGCGGTGGGTTTTGCGCGGTCAAGGGCTGCGGGGCGATGCCCGGTGTCGGCTTGGGCGCGATCGCCAACTGCGCCTCGCCCGGGCGCAGCGCCACCTCGCTGTGACCGCCGCCTTGCTGATTGGCCTCGGCGAGAAAATCGGCCTGCTTGGGCGGCTCGTTGGTGCGGGTCTGGGTGAGGATCACGTCCAGCGTGGGCAGCACCGGTGCCGGGTCTTCCAGCGTGAAGCCCACGCCGAGCACGAGGATGCCGTGTACCAAGGCCGACAGCGCGATGGTTGCGGTCAGGCGGTCGCCCGGACCGATGCGGCGCGGCGGCGGCAGGCGGGCGGCGAGGGCATTCATGCGCGCCGGCCGTCCTCAGGATGCACGTTGCGCGCAGCGGCGTTCGATTGCATCGAACAACATCCCGGCGATGTTGATCCCGAACTGCTTGTCGAGCTCGCGGATGCAGGTCGGGCTGGTGACGTTGACCTCGGTCAGCCAGTCGCCGATCACGTCCAGCCCGACGAACAGCATCCCGCGCCGCGCCAGCTCCGGGCCGACCTGACCGGCGATCCATTGGTCGCGCTCGGAAAGCGGGCGGCCTTCGCCGTGGCCACCGGCAGCGAGGTTGCCGCGAAACTCGCCCTCGCGCGGGATGCGCGCCAGGCAGTACGGTACCGGTTGCCCGTCGATCAGCAGGATGCGCTTGTCGCCGTGCACGATTTCCGGCAAATAACGTTGCGCCATCACCAACTGGCCGGGGCGACCCGGTGCAGCCCCGATCAGGGTTTCCAGGATCACGTTGAGATTGGGGTCGCCGGCCTGCGCGCGGAAAATCGAGCGCCCGCCCATGCCATCGAGCGGCTTGAGCACAGCCATGCCATGTTCGTTCACGAAGGCGCGCAGTTGCGTGCGGTCGCGCGAGACCAGGGTCGGCGGGCAGCACTGCGGGAACAGCAGCGCGGCCAGCTTCTCGTTGAGGTCGCGCAGGCCTTGCGGGTCGTTGACCACCAGCACGCCCTGCGCCTGCGCGAGCGACAGGATGTGGGTGTCGTGCAGGTAGGCGGCATCGACCGGCGGATCGGTGCGCATCAGTACCACGTCGATGTCGGCCAGCGGGCGGGTGCCGGCATCGCCGAGCGTATACCAGTCGCGCGGGTCGTCACGCACGCGCAGCGGCGCGCAGCGCGCCTGCCCGCGGCCGGCGTCCACGCTCAGGCCGCCGGGCAGCACGTAATGCAAGCCATGCCCACGGCGCTGGGCCTCCAGCAACATCGCGAAGGTGGAGTCCTTGGCGGGGTGGATGCCGTCGATCGGATCCATCACCACCGCGATATCCAGCATCCTTCGCTCCTGCATGGGTGTATCCTCGTCGGGGTTCGGCGGGGAAACCGCCATCGCCCGACGCCTTGGGGGGCTGTCGGCGGCGGTCGGCGCCCGGCGATGGTAACAGGCAGGTGCGGGCAAACGCGCGAATTGCGACGCAAGGCTCTGTTGGCGCTTGACAGTATCGCGGCCGACTGAGATATAGGTGGCTCGCGCTGCAGATCGAAGGAGCGGTGGAATCCCATGAACCCGGCAGCGACAGGGGATCATCGATGGATGACGTGAAAAGTGGCGGCCCGGCAGCCGGGCTGAAAGTGATGGTCATCGACGACTCGAAGACCATCCGGCGGACCGCCGAAAGCCTGCTCAAGCGGGAAGGCTACGACGTGGTCACCGCCACCGACGGCTATGAGGCGTTGGCGAAGATCGCCGACCACCAGCCGCAGATCATATTCGTGGACATCATGATGCCGCGTCTGGATGGCTATCAGACCTGCGCGCTGATCAAGAACCACCAGATGTTCCGTTCCACGCCGGTGATCATGCTGTCCTCCAAGGACGGGCTGTTCGACAAGGCGCGCGGGCGCATCGTGGGTTCCGAGCAATACCTGACCAAACCGTTCACGCGCGAAGAGCTGCTCACCGCCATTCGCACCCACGTACCGAAGAACTGAAGTCAGCATCGTGCGAGGGAATCGTTGCGCGCAGTCACAGAACTTGCAGCATCGGGGGATTTAGCATGGCTCGCATCGCCATCATCGAGGACTCGCTGACCGACAAGGCGGTGTTCACCGAGATGCTGCGTCGCCACGGTCATGAAGTGATCAGCGCGGGGAGCGCCGAGGAAGGGGTCGAGCTGGTCAAGCGCGAGTTGCCCGCGCTGGTGTTGATGGACGTGATCTTGCCGGGCATGAATGGTTTTCAAGCCACGCGCGCCCTGAGCAAGGATCCCAAAACCAGTTCCATCCCGGTCATCATCGTGAGCACCAAGGCCATGGAGACCGATCGGGTGTGGGGCATGCGACAGGGGGCCAAGGAATACATGGTCAAACCACCGAGCGAAGCGGAACTGATCGGACGCATCAACTCTCTTCTGGGGATCGGCTGACCGTCATGGCCAAGCGTCGCAACAAGAACAAGAAGGCCGGCCCGGTCACGGTCATCCGGCCTGCTGCGCCCGAGGTGACCACCAGCGAGGTCGAAGCGCCGGTCGCGGCGCCGATGCCCGAGACCGATGCGCCCGACCCGGTGACCGAGCAGGCACTGGCCGCACCGCCCGTCGCCGAAGGCGCTGCGAGCGAGGAGGTCGTTGCCGCAGCGCAACCGGTGGCGGAAGTGGCCGGCGACCCGGTCGTCGAAGCGCCCGCAGCGGACGCTGCCGACCCCACCCCGACCCATGCCGAGGTGTCGGTCGCCGAAGCCATGTTGGCTACCGCTGCCTCGCAAATGTCCAGCGAGCGCGCCGATCTTGCTGCCGTCCCGCCCGGCATCGAAATTCCCGGTTTTGCGGTGACCGACGCGGAGGCGGACATCGAGCCGGCGCCAGCACCGCAATCGCACGATGGGGTTGCCCCCAGCCAGCCGTTGCCCGAGTTCGACGACGCGTCGGCGCTGCTGGCGCAGGCAGCGCCTGCCGACGCCGGTGTCGACGCCGCGCGCCGTTCGATCGAGTCCATCGCCATTCCCGGTGCCTCGGCGGAGGCCAGCGAAGTCGGCGCGTCGGCAACGGCGCAATCCGAATCCGAAGCGGCGCAGCCGGCACGCAAGCCCGACCGCACGCTCAAGCTCAACAAGCTGAAAAAGCACGTCCGCAGCGTCGGCGAACCCCAGCCCGAACCGGAACCTGAAGCCGCGGTCGAGGAAGTCCGCAAAGGGCCCAGTGAGCCGCGCATCGCCGCGTTCGCGCAGTTGGCGCAGTACCAGAGCCTTTCCCTGGCGCATGTGCCGGGACTTCCCGAGGAGGCCGATGTTCCGGGCCACTGGCGCGGGGTCGGCTTCGGTATCGGCGGGCGGCGCTTCGTGGCCGGTTTCGACGAGGTCGTGGAAATCATCCGCATGCCGCAGGTCACCCACGTTCCCGGCACGCAGCCGTGGATGCTGGGCGTGGCCAACGTGCGCGGCACCCTGTTGCCGGTGGTGGATCTCAAGCAGTTCCTCGCCGGCGAGCGCACCGTGGTGTACGAAGGGCAGCGGGTGATGGTGGTGCGCCAGGGCGGCGGTAACGTCGCCGTGTTGATCGATCAGTTGTTCGGTCAGCGCACCTTCAACGATTCGCACAAGGTGGCTGCGGTCGCCAGCGGCGCCACCCGCTACGACCACTTCATCAAGCTGGTGTATCGCGTCGGCGACTACGACTGGGGCGTGTTCAGCATGGCGATGCTGACGCGGACCCCGGAATTCAGGCAAGCCGCAGCGTAAGCGGCATTCTCAACTTCCAATAGGCGATCGAGGTCGAGTCATGAGCACAGTAGGCATTGGAACCGCAGGACGCGGCACGACGTTCTGGATGGCCCTGTCGGGCGTATCGCTGGCGATCTTCGGTTTGAACTATCTGGCTTCGACCTACACGGCCGATCGCGAGACGTGGGCGCGTGGCCTGGTCGCCGGCATTCAGGTGAAATCCCAGCAGTTGGCCAAGGAAGGCAGCGATGCCATCGGCGGCAACCAGGATGCCTTCAAGCAATTTCAGGCCACCCGCGATTCGATCGACAACGACGTCAAGGCGCTGACGACCGGCAAGGGGATCTACTCCGGGTACGCCGGCTCGCAAGGCGTCGGCGGTTCGCTCGACACCCTGTCGAAGACTTGGGACTCGGTCTCGCAAAATGCCGATCTGGTGATCCGCAATCAGCAGCAAGTGCAGGATATTTCCAGCAATGCCGACAAGTTCACGGCTGCAGTTCCGAACCTGCAGGCGCGTCTTGACGAGGTGGCGCGCGCGATGTCCGACGGCGGCGCGCAGGCGCAGCAGTTGTTCATGGCCATGCGGCAGGTGAACCTGGTCAACAAGATTGCCGCCGAGTTGGGACAAGTGCGTGCCGGTGGTGCCGGCGCAGCCAATGCGGTGGATGCGTTGGGCCGCGATTCGGGCATGTTCAACGCCGTGCTCAAGGGCTTCCAGGATGGCGACAGTACCCTTGGCATCCAGAAGCTCAACAGCGCCGGCGCGGTAGCATCGCTCAATCAGGTTGTGCGCCTGAACGCCGATGCGCAAAGTTCGATCGGCGCGTTCCTGAAATCGGCCAAGCAGTTCTCGGCGGTTCAGGACGCGCAAAAGCAGATTTCCGACGGATCCAACACTTTGCTGTCCAACGCTCAGGATCTCTATTCGGCGTTCAACAACATCTCCCTGCGACGCTTCTTCCCGAATACCTACTGGGCGATCGCGGCGGGCTTGGGCGCGATCATCGGCCTGCTGGGCCTGGCCCTGAAGCTGTACCGTGACCAGGCGGCGCGCTTCCGCAAGTCGCAAGAAGACAGCCAGCGCAATCAGGAGGCGATCATGCGCCTGCTGAATGAAACCGGCTCGCTGGCCGAGGGCGATTTGACGGTACGCGCGACGGTGACCGAGGACATCACCGGCGCCATCGCCGATTCGATCAATCTGGCCGTCGAAGAGCTGCGCTCGCTGGTGACCACGATCAACGAGACCGCCGTGCAGGTGGCCGCTGCGTCGCAGGAAACCCAGGCCACTGCCATGCATCTGGCCGACGCCGCCGAGCATCAGGCGCAGCAGATCAACACCGCCTCGGACAAGATCTCCGAAATGGCGGCCTCGATCGACGAGGTGTCGAAAAACTCCGCCGAGTCGGCCGAGGTGGCCCAGCGCTCGGTGCAGATCGCCGCCAAGGGCGCCGACGTGGTGCGCCAGACGATTCAGGGCATGGACTCCATCCGCGACCAGATTCAGGAAACCTCGAAACGAATCAAGCGACTGGGTGAAAGCTCGCAGGAAATCGGCTCGATCGTGGAACTGATCAACGACATCTCCGAGCAGACCAACATCCTGGCCCTGAACGCCGCCATCCAGGCCGCGTCAGCCGGTGAGGCGGGTCGCGGGTTCGCGGTGGTGGCCGACGAAGTGCAGCGACTGGCCGAACGCGCATCCAACGCGACCAAGCGCATCGAGACGCTGGTGCAGACGATTCAGTCCGATACCAACGAAGCGGTGAACTCGATGGAGCAGACCACCGCCGAGGTGGTGTCCGGTGCGCGCCTGGCCGAGGACGCCGGTTTGGCGCTGGGCGAGATCGAAACGGTGTCGAACGACTTGGCAAGCCTGATTTCCAACATCTCCACGGCTGCGCGCCAGCAGTCGGACGCCGCATCGGACATCACCGCGACGATGAACACGATTCAGGAAATCACCTCGCAGACCTCGCAGGGCGCCAGCCAGACCGCCGAGTCGATCGGCAATCTGGCTCAGCTCGCCGCGAACCTGCGCCGCTCGGTGGCCGACTTCAAACTGCCGGGTTGAACGGAACGTACACCTTCATGCGACAGGAACTGCGCGAGTCGCTGACGATGATGGATTCGCGCACTGACGGGATGCCGGGATGAGGCTGGAACAAGACACCCATTTCACCACCCTGAGCTGGGTCAAACCCGAGCTCGACGAGTCGCTCAAGCAGGCGCGGTTGGCCCTGCAAGACTACGTCGAGGAAGGCGGCGATCGCGCCCAGTTGCAGGCATGCGCCGGCCACTTGCACCAGGTGCAAGGTGCCCTGCGCATGGTCGAAATCTACGGCGCGGCGATGGTGGCCGAGGAAATGGAGCAGCTGGCGACCGCTCTGCTCGGCGATGCGGTGGGCGACCGTGACGAGGCCTACACCGCGCTGATGCGCTCGATCATGCAGTTGCCCGATTACCTCGAGCGCCTGCAAAGCGGCCACAAAGACGTACCGATGGCGTTGTTGCCGTTGATCAACGATCTGCGTGGGGCCCGTGGGGAAAAAGTCGTTCCGGAAAGCGTCTTGCTCGGGCTGGGCGCCGGACAACTGGACGAGAGCGAGCTGGCGCATGCCCGCGGCAGCCTCGCCGGGCACAACCGCGAACTGCTGGGCACGGTGGCGGCCGGCATCAAGGAAGATCTGTTGCGCGTCAAGGACGCGCTCGATCTGCACTTGCGCGCATCCGGGGCTGCGGCCACGGATCTGGCGCCGCAAGCCGATGCGCTGAGCTCCGTCGCCGATACGCTGGGCATGCTCGGGTTGGGCGTGCCCAGACGAATCGTGCAAGATCAGCGCGCCGCCATCCAGCAGCTGGCCAGTGGCCAACGCGCGGTGGATGAAGCGGCATTGTTGGAAATCGCCGGGTCGTTGCTGCAAGTCGAGGCCACGCTCGACGATCAGGTTGCCCGTTTGGGCCAGCAGGAGGACGCCGGGCAACCCGCCGCTGCCGGCACGGTGGTGCCCTTGCGCGAGTCGCAGGAGGCACTGGACGCGCTGATCAAGGAGTCGGTCAGCAACTTCGTGCAGGCGCGCCAGTGCTTCGTCGCCTTCATCGAGGCGGGCTGGGATCACGCGCAGCTCAATGACGTGCCGCGCTTGCTCGACGAGGTTTCCGGTGCAATGCACCTGCTCGAACAACCACGTGCAGCGAGGCAGCTGCGTGCGTTGAGCGTGTTCACCCAGTTCGAGCTGGTCAAGCTCCAGCGCGTGCCGGACGCATCGCAGATGGATCGCTTGGCCGACGCATTGGCCAGTCTGGAGTACTACCTGGAAGCGCTGCGCGACCATCGTCCGCAACGCGACCGCATCCTCGATCTGGCCGAGCACGGGCTGGTCGCGCTGGGTTACTGGCCGATCCCGGCATCGGCCGAGCAGACGTTGATGGAGGCCGCCAAGCCGGTGCCGACAGTCGCCGTGCCCGCTGCCGCGCCCGCACCGGCGACGCCCGCAGTGGCCGCAGTTCCGGTTGAGCCCGCGCCGACTCCACCCCCCGCGCCGGTCGTCGTTGCCGCTGCGCCCGTCGCTGCTGCGGCCCCGGAGCCCGCCGTTGCCGCTCCGGTCGTGCCGGCGCCTGCGGCCACCCCAGCCCCAGCGGCCACCTCAGCGCCAGCGGCTGCGGCCGCGCCGCCGGTCACGGCTGCCCCCGCAGCAGTCCCTGCGGCAGCGGGCAAGAATTACGGGTTCGCCGACAGCGCCGAGATCGACGACGACATCCGCGAGGTGTTCATCGAAGAACTCGACGAGGAACTCAACAACCTCGCCGACCTGTATGCGCAGTGGCAAGCTGCGCCCAACGACCTGGAAGTCTTGCGCCCGCTGCGGCGCGTGTTCCATACCCTCAAGGGTAGTGGTCGTCTGGTCGGCGCGCTGGAGTTGGGAGAGTTCAGCTGGAAGTTCGAGGGCATGCTCAATCGGGTGCTCGACGGCAGCCGTCCGGCCAGTGAAGCCGTATTGGCGCATGTGGGACTTGCCAAGGATGTGCTACCGCAATTCCGTGGCGCGTTAATGGGCGAAGCCACGGTGACGGCCGACATCGAAGGGCTGAAGGAAACCGCCGACCGTATCGCCGCCGGTGAAGACGTGGTCTACACGCCCAGCGCGGCAGGGCCGTCTGCCGAGCAACTGGAGGCAGAGCGTGTGGCGGCCGCAGCGGCGGCGGCGGAGCGACTGGCCGCCGAGCAGGCCGAAGCGGCACGGGTCGCGGCAGAACACGCCGAAGCCGAGCGCGTTGCAGCCGAACATGCGCAAGCCCAACGACTCGCCGCCGAGCAAGCCGAAGCCGAGCGCCTCGCCGCCGAGCAGGCCGAGGCCGAGCGGGTGGCCGCGGAGCAAGCCGAAGCCGAGCGGGTGGCTGCAGAACATGCAGAAGCCGAGCGGCTCGCCGCCGAGCAAGCCGCGGCCGAGCGGGTGGCCGCGGAGCAGGCCGAGGCCGAGCGCGTGGCTGCGGAACATGCAGAAGCCGAGCGGCTCGCCGCCGAGCAAGCCGAGGCCGAGCGTGTGGCCGCGGAGCACGCAGAAGCCCAACGCCTCGCCGCCGAGCAGGCAGAGGCCGAGCGTGTGGCCGTAGAACGCGCAGAAGCCGAGCGGCGCGCCGCCGAGCACGCCGAGGCCGAGCGCGTGGCCGCGGAACATTCAGAAGCCGAGCGGCTCGCCGCCGAGCAGGCGGAGGCCGAGCGGGTGGCCGCGGAACATGCAGAAGCCGAGCGGCTCGCCGCCGAGCAGGTGGAGGCCGAGCGTGCGGCCGCGGAGCGGGTCGAAGCCGAACGGCGATTGCTCGAGGAAAGCGAGCGCTTGGCAGCGCAACGCAAGGCCGCCGAGCAGGCCGAAATCGATCTGCTTGCGGCGGCCATGGCGGAGGAACTGCGAGCCGCGTGCACCGAGCATGCGGTCGCGGTCGCCGCCGTGGACGTCGTCGATGTCGAACCGGCGGCTGTCGAGGAAAGCGCGCACACGTCGCACGCTGCCGAAACGGCAAGCGAACCCGCGCTGCCGGACGGCGCAGCTTACGCGACGGTCGACCCGACCTTGCTGGAGATCCTGCGCACCGAAGTCGACGCGCATCTGCAAACCATTCAGCACTGGTTGGCCAGTTCCGCCGACGTTGCGCAACCGGTTTCGGACGCGCTGCTGCGTGCCGTACACACCATCAGCGGTGCGTTCGCGATGACTGAGGTGCCCTTGATCACCGAGGCGCTCTCGCCGACCGAAGGGTACATGCGCCGCATGCTGGTGCATCGGCAGATACCGACCGCCGCTGGGGTCGAGTTGTTGCGCGATATCGCCCAAGCCATCCAGGAAGTGTTGGCGGCATTGCAACAGCCGCATCCCGTCGTGCTGTCGCAAGAGGCTTTGGCACAGCGCGCGATCGCACTGCGCGACGCGCTGCCGGAGCCGACCGCGCCGACAATGCCCCTGGCCTTGGACGAGGCCGAGGAAGCGCAGGAGGCCGAACGACTGGCCGCCGAACAGGCGGAGGCCGATCGAGTCACATCCGAAACGGCGCAGGCCGAGCCCGTCGAGGCGGAACACGCGGACTCCCTCGAGGCCGAAAGGGCCGCTGGCGAGCCGACCCAAGCCGTGTCCGAGGTCGATGCGGCCGCGGAACAGGCCGAGGCAGAGCGCTTGGAATACGCGCGACTGGAAGCCGAGTATGCCGAGCAGGCACGCTTGGCGGAGCAGCAGCGCCGCGCGGCCGAGCAAGCCGAGGAAGAGCGGCTGGAATACGAGCGTCTGGAAGCCGAGTACGCCGAGCAGTCGCGGCGCGCGGAGGAAGAACGCCTCGCCGCCGAGCACGCAGAAGCCCAGCGCCTTGCCGCCGAGCAAGCCGAGGCCGAGCAGGCGGCTGCGGAGCAGGCAGAAGCCGAACGCGCAGAAGCGGAACGCGCAGAAGCGGAACGCGCAGAAGCGGAACGCGCAGAAGCGGAACGCGCTGCCGCCGAGCACGCCGATGCCGAGCGGGCGGCTGCGGAGCAGGCAGAAGCCGAACGCGCAGAAGCGGAACGCGCAGAAGCGGAACGCGCAGAAGCGGAACGCGCAGAAGCGGAACGCGCAGAAGCGGAACGCGCTGCCGCCGAGCAAGCCGAGGCCGAGCAGGCGGCTGCGGAGCAGGCAGAAGCCGAACGCGCCGCTGCCGAGCACGCCGAGGCCGAGCGGGCGGCTGCGGAGCACGCAGAAGCGGAACGCGCAGAAGCGGAACGCGCAGAAGCCGAACGCGCCGCTGCCGAGCAGGCCGAGGCCGAGCGGGTGGCTGCGGAGCAGGCAGAAGCCGAACGCGCCGCTGCCGAGCAAGCCGAGGCCGAGCGGGTGGCTGCGGAGCAGGCAGAAGCCGAACGCGCCGCTGCCGAGCAAGCCGAGGCGGAGCGGGTGGCTGCGGAGCAGGCAGAAGCCGAACGCGCCGCTGCCGAGCAAGCCGAGGCGGAGCGGGCGGCTGCCGAGCACGCCGAAACTGAGCGCCTTGCCGCCGAGCACGCCGAAACCGAGCGGGCGGCTGCGGAGCAGGCTGAATCCGAGCGGGCGCAAGCCGAGCGCGTTGCCACGGAAGCGATCGGCGCGCAGTTGGCGCAGGCCGCACAGGCAGCGGCGCTGGATGCCGCGAGTGAAGCGCCGGCGCCGGCGGTCGGCTTTGCACTTTCCGCGCAGGACGACCCGGATCCGAACGTCGCGCTGGACATGACGGATGTCGATCCCGATCTGCTCGACATCTTTGCTGAAGAAACCACCGATATCCTCGATCACTCCGACGGTTTGCTGGCGCGCCTTCGCGAAACGCCAACCGAACGTGAGCTGGTGGTCGGTCTGCAGCGCGATTTGCACACCCTCAAGGGTGGCGCGCGCATGTGCGGCATGATGGCGATCGGCGAGCTCGCGCACGCGATGGAATCGGTGCTTGAAGGGGCTGCCGACGCGCGTCTGGAATTGGGGTCGCAGGGCTTGGATATTCTCGAGCAGGGGTTCGACCGCCTGCACGGCATGCTGGCCAGGATCAACAGCCGGCAAGCGGTGGCGCTGCCCGAGCACATGATCGGCGTATTCAACGCGCTGGCGCGCGGCGTGCTGCCGACCGCCCCGGCGCCGGTAGTGGCCAGAGCGGCGGAAGTGCCTGCGATCGAAGTCGATCCGGTTGCCGCTGCGCCTGCGCCGGTCGAGCCTGCTGCGCCGGTCGCAGCCGAGGCGGCCGCCGAGTCCGCGCCGCTGGCGCCAGTGGCCAGGGACGAGGCCAAGCCGGCGCTGCGTCCGTTGTCGACCCCGATGGAAGCCACCGCGCTCGACGAGGCCGACGACACCGGTGTGCGTGCGCCGCAGGAACAGGTACGCATCCGCGCCGACTTGCTCGATCGACTGGTCAACTACGCCGGCGAGGTGGCGATCTACCGCGCCCGGCTCGAGCAGCAGTTGGGCACGTTCCGCACCCACCTGGATGAAATGGAGCAGACCACTACCCGTCTGCGCCAGCAGTTGCGCAAGTTGGAGATCGAAACCGAAGCGCAGATCAGCGCCCGTTACCAACGTGCCGGCGAAGTCGAAAAAGAGTTCGACCCGCTCGAGCTCGATCGCTTCTCGACGCAACAGCAGCTGACCCGCGCGCTGTCCGAGTCGGCCTCGGACATGAGCAGCTTGCATGCCTCGCTGGACGAAGTCACGCGCCAGTACGAAACCCTGCTGTTGCAACAGTCGCGGGTGAGCTCGGAACTGCAGGACGGCCTGATGCGCACGCGCATGGTGCCGTTCGACGCACTGGTACCGCGGCTGCGCCGCGTGATTCGTCAAGCCGCCGCCGAGACATCCAAGCAGATCCAGCTCAAGGTAGATGGCGCACAGGGCGAAATGGATCGCAACGTGCTCGATCGCATGACTGCGCCGCTGGAGCACATGCTGCGCAACTCTGCCGTACACGGGCTGGAGACTCCGGCCGAGCGCGCGGAGGCGGGCAAGCCCGAGGAGGGCACGGTCACCGTCAGCATGCGCCGCGAAGGGTCGGAAGTGGTGATGCACGTGTCCGACGACGGGCGCGGATTGAACCGCGAGGCGATTCGCCGCAAGGCGGTCGAACGCGGTCTGCTCAAGCCCGACGCGCACGTCACCGACAACGCGCTGTTCGCATTCATCCTGGAAAGCGGGTTTTCCACTGCCGACACGGTCAGCCGACTGGCTGGCCGCGGTGTCGGCATGGACGTGGTGCATAACGAAATCCGGCAGCTCGGCGGTTCCTTGCAGTTGGATTCGGTGGCCGGCAAGGGCACTACCGTCACCATCCGCCTGCCGTTCACGCTGGCGGTGACGCAGGCGGCGATCGTCAAGATCGGCGAGACCAGTTTCGCGGTACCGATCTCGTCGGTGCAGGGCGTGGGCCGTATCGCTCGCGACGAGCTGGAAAAACAGCTCGGCAGCAGCGAACCCACCTTCACCTACGCCGGCGAGCCCTACGCCATCCACGACCTCGGTCGCCTGCTCGGACAGGCCCCGGCCAAGGCCCCGACCAGTCTGCAGATGCCATTGCTGCTGTCGCGCTCGGGCGACACCCGCGCGGCGATTTGCGTGGACGAAGTGCTGGGCAGCCGCGAAATCGTGGTCAAGCCGGTCGGCCCGCAGGTCAGTTCGATCCCCGGCATTTTCGGCGCCACCATCATGGGCGATGGCGGCGTGATGGTGATCCTCGACGTGGTGCCGCTGGTGCGTCGCGCCGCTGCGGCTCTGGCCGCGGCGCCCGACGAACCGGTGGCCGAGGCGGCACCCGAGGTTCGCCGCATCCCGTTGGTCATGGTGGTCGACGACTCGATCACCATGCGCAAGGTCACCGGGCGCGTGCTCGAACGCAACAACCTGGAAGTGCTGGCAGCGAAGGACGGCGTGGATGCCATCGAAAAGATGGCCGAAGTCGTGCCCGACGTGATGCTGCTGGACATCGAGATGCCGCGCATGGACGGCTACGAGCTGGCCACCCACATGCGCAACGATCCGCGCCTGCGCGATGTGCCGATCATCATGATCACCTCGCGTTCGGGCGACAAGCATCGCCAGCGCGCGTTCGAGATCGGCGTCAACCGCTACCTCGGCAAGCCCTATCAGGAAGCCGAGCTCATGCGCAATGTGTTCGAACTGCTGACTCCGGTGCATCAGAATGGCTGACACGACCCCCCGCGTAGTGATCCTCGGCGCCCCTGGCGAAGCGCAACAGCAGTTGCGCAACGCACTCAATGAGTTGGGTGCGCAAACCCTGGCCGTCGGCGACTTCGACCAGCTCGATCCGGACTCACTGCGGCAACAGAAGCCGGACGTGTGGCTGGTGAGTATCGACGAGGGCACCGATTCGGGGCGGATGGAACGCTGGCAGCCGTTGTTCGACGATCCGGCTGCGACCGTGATCTTCGACGACGCTGACGTCACCGGCCGACTCAGTGGCTGGGATCTGGCGCGGTGGGCACGCCATCTGGCCGCCAAGGTTCTCGGACGCGACGACGTGCTGCTGCCGCCGGTGAATCCGGCAGCCGAGCGCCTGCCACAGTCGATCAGTGGCGACGCGGCGACCGCTTCCGGCGATGCGCCCCTCAACGCACTCAACGCCAGCTTCGAGGCAGGGCGCAACCGGCCCTCCGCCGAAGCGGTACCGAGCCTGGATGACGTGCTCAGCGGGCGAGCGGCCGCTGTCGGTGCGGCTCCGGCACCCCCTGCGGCACCCCCCCAATCTGGGTTTTCCCTCGTTGGCGAAGATGTGGACTTGAGCGCGCCGCGGGTGGTGAAGAAAGACGAGGGCGCTGCGGCGAAGTTCGACCTGAGCGGCTTGTCGCTCGAACCGCTGGAAGCCCCGGTCCCCGAGAAGAAGCCCGATGCGCCCGAGAACGCCCGGCCAAGCATGCCCGAGCGCGGCGTGATCGCCATCATCGCCGGCCTCGGCGGTCCCGATGCGGTGCGTCAGTTCCTCGGCAGCCTGCCGACCAAACTCGCCACGCCGGTGTTGCTGTGGCAGCAACTGGACGCAGGCAAGCACGATCGTCTCGTGCAGCAGATGGCCAAATCCACCCACTTGCCGGTCTACCTCGCACAAGCCGGGCAGGCGGCGCGCGCCGGCGAAGTAGCCGTCATGGGTGCGCGCATGGGCGTGCAGCCCGATGGCGACTGGGTGTTCCGGGAAGGCAGCCCGAGCGCAGCGCACGCGCTGGCGCCGACGCTCAAGCACGCGCGCACGGTGCTGGTCGTGCTCAGTGGCGCCGAGGTGATGATCACCGAGTTCGCCCGCGCCCACAAGGAAAACGGCGGCACGGTGCTGGTGCAGACGTCTGCGACCTGTTTCGACGGGGCGGCAGCGGCGGTGCTGGAGAAGCAGGGCATGGCCTCCGGTTCGCCCGGCAATCTGGCCGAACGGGCGGTTCAGGCCGTGAACGCGAAATGACTCCTGCCGGCGCCAGCGACGCGCTCTAGCCGTTGTGTGCTGGATCGGGATCAAAACTCGGGGTGTGATGCGATGAATACCAATGCCAGCCAGGACATTCGTGGCGTGCTGATTTCCGTCAGCGGCGGCAAGCTGATGTTGCCAAATGCGACCGTGGCCGAAGTGATCACCTACGCGAACCCCGAACCGGTCGTTGGCGCGCCGGCGTGGTTGCTCGGGCGTGTGCGCTGGCGTGGCTGGGGTCTGCCGATCGTGTCTTATTCAGAGATGGTCGGCTGGCCGGAGGAGGGCGCGGCGCTGGGCGCCAAGGTGGCGGTACTCAAGGGCGTTGGCAACCATGCCAAGATGCCGTATTTCGCGGTGCTCACTCAGGGCTTCCCGCGCTTGATCACCATCGCCGAGAGCGAACTGAGCGAGCGCTCGGCGCGTGACGCATGGCTACCCGACGGCATTTACTCGGAGGCCACGTTCCATGGCGACGATTGCGTGATCCCTGATCTGGCCGCCATCGAGGCCCGCATCGCCGGTGCCTTGCAAGGCGCCGGCACGATGGCCGCGGCGTGACGCCGGCGCGTCAGCGCGGCTGCCGCTAGCGCCAATCGCCGAGCAGCGTTTGCACGGCCGCCAGTGCGGCCAGTCCGGCTGTTTCGGTGCGCAAGATGCGTGGCCCCAGACGCAGGCCGGCGAAGCCGGCGGCGCGCAGTTGCGCCTGATCGCGTTCCGACAATCCACCCTCGGGGCCGACCACGAGGTGGATCGGCGTGCGTGCTGGATCGAACGGCGTGCCGGCCAGCAGCGCCGATGGCGGCTGCCCGTCAGGATCGAGCACCAATCGCAGGCATGGGTCGCCGACGCCCGCCAGATAGGCCGGCAGCGGCATCGGCTCGGCGATGTCCGGCAAATGCGCGCGACCGCATTGCTCGCAGGCGGCCATCGCCACGCCGCGCCAATGCACCAGCCGGCGCTGCGCACGTTCGGCGTCGAGGCGCACCTCGGTACGCTCGGTCACTATCGGCGCGATGCCGGTGACGCCCAGCTCGGTCGCCTTTTGCACCACCAGATCCATTTTCTCACCGCGCGCCAGCGCCTGCGCCAACACGATACGCAGCGGTGATTGGGCCGCGTTCGGCGAGGCTTCGATGATCTTCGCGAACGCGCCACGCTTGCCGATATCGATCAGTTGCGCGCGGTAATCCACGCCGTCGCCATTGCACAACAGCAGCGCCGCGCCTTCGGGCAGGCGCAGCACGCGCAGCAAGTGTTCGCAGGCGGCCGGCGGCAGCGCGACCTGCGTACCGACCGCCAGCGAGTGTTCGACGAAACAACGGGGAATTCTCATCGAGTCGATCCTCGCGATCGCAACGTCGTCAATCCGCGCACGCCGCGTCGACCGCCTCGGCGGTGACGGTCGCCAGCAGCGCCAGCTCGTCCTCGCCAACGCAATATGGCGGCATCCAGTACAGCACATCGCCCAGTGGGCGCAGCAGCACGCCGCGCGCCAAGGCGTGACGGTAGGCGCGCAGTCCGCGACGCTCGAGGGCCGGGAAAGACCGGCGCGTGCGTGCATCGGCGACCGTCTCGATGGCCACGATCATCCCGGTCTGGCGCACCTGCGCCACGTGCGGATGCGCGGTCAGCGGCGCGGCCAGATCGCGCATCCGCGCGGCGGTCGCACGATTGTGTTCGAGGATGGGTTCACCGGCGAACGTGCGCAACACCGCGCGCGCCACGGCGCACGCCAGCGGATTGCCGGTGTAGCTATGCGAATGCAGGAATGCCTTGCGGGTGACGTGCTCGGCATAAAAGGCATCGTAGATGCGCTGCGTGGCCAGCACTGCCGCCAGCGGCAGCATGCCGCCGGTCAGGCCCTTGGACAACAGCATCAAGTCGGGTGACACCCCGGGCTGCTCGCAGGCGAACAGCGTGCCGGTGCGACCGAAGCCCACCGCGATCTCGTCGGCGATCAGCAGCACGCCGTGCTCGTCGCAGGCCTTGCGCGCCTCGCTGAGATACCGCGGATGGTGCATGCGCATGCCACCGGCGCACTGCACCAGCGGTTCGAGGATCAACGCGCACACCGTATCGCCGTGCGCGGCGAGCAGTTCGCGCAGGCCCTGTGCGGCGCGCAGCGCGCAGTGTTCGGCATCCTCGCCGGGCGCGGCCAGATACGCGTCCGGCGACGGCGCCAGCAACGGTTGCAACAGCAGCGGCGCATAGGTTTCCCGGTACAGCGGCACGTCGGTCACCGCCAGTGCGCCCAGCGTCTCGCCGTGGTAGCCACCAGACAAGGCGACGAACCGCGTGCGCCGCGTAGCGCCGCGGTTGCGGTGGTAGTGAAACGCCAGCTTCAACGCGATCTCCACCGCCGCCGAGCCGTTGTCGGCATAGAACACTTTTGCCAATCCCGGCGGCGTCACGCGCAACAGTTCCTCGGCCAGTTCGATCGCCGGCGCGTGTCCGAAACCGGCCAGCAGCACGTGGTCGAGCGCATCGAGTTGCGCCTGCAACGCCGCGACCAGACGCGGATCGCGATGGCCGAACAAGCACGTCCACCAGCTCGATACTGCATCCAGATAGCGCCGGCCGTCCATGTCGGTCAGCCACGCGCCTTGCGCCGATGCGATCGGCAACAGCGGGATCGTGCGGGTTCCATCCGGGCCGACTGCGTGATCGTGCATCTGCGTGCACGGATGCCACAGCACCGCCAGATCGCGGTGTATCCAGGCGGCGTTGCGGGATGTGGGATCGGCCATCGGCGTGGTGCATATCGCAGGTTCGCAGTCGCACATCATCGGGCGCCGGTGCATCGATGTCACGCCGAACGCCGGTCAGCCCGCCAGCGCGCGCGGTCGATGGCTTATCATCGCGCTTCCCGCCACCCGCTGGCGCCGCATGCCCGCCGGATGCCCACCTCGATGGATGAATCCCTGCCCATCCCGCCACCGCGCCCGCTGCCGCTCGTGCATGGCTCGCGTGAGTTTCGCGAAGGCGGCCGCGTCGTCGAAGAAGTCGATCTGGAGTTCGCCAACGGGCAGCGCCGACGCTACCGCCGCGCCTGCGCGCGCGGGCCGGGCTCGGTGATGATCGCCGCCATGCCCGACGCACACACCGTGTTGCTGGTGCGCGAGTACGCCTGCGGCCTGCATCGCTACGAGATCGGTTTGCCGAAGGGGCACATGGACGCCGGCGAGACGCCCGAGGAAGCGGCCGATCGCGAGTTGAAGGAAGAATGCGGCTTCGGTGCGCGTCGGCTCACCCGTTTGCGCTCGCTGGCGCTCTCGCCGGCCTACATGGAGTTCAGCACCCATCTGGTGCTGGCCGAGAACCTGTATCCCGAGCGCCAGCTTGGTGACGAACCCGAGGCGATCGAAGTGCTGCCGTGGAAACTCGCAGACTTGCACGCGCTGATGCTGCGCGAGGATTGTTCCGAGGGGCGCTCGCTGGCGGCGCTGTTCATCGTGCGCGAGTTGCTGGCCCGGCGCGCCAATGGAGTGCCGGCATGAGCCAGTGGAGCATCGAGGCAATCATCGCCATCGCCCAGCGCGCCGGCGCGGCGATCATGCAAGTCTACGTGCAGGATTTCTCGGTCGAGTCCAAGGCCGACGATTCGCCGTTGACCGCCGCCGACATGGCCGCGCACCGCATCATCTGCGATGAACTGGCAGCGCTGACGCCGAACGTGCCAATCCTGTCGGAGGAATCCAAGGCCACCGATTGGAGTGAGCGGCGAACTTGGGCACGCTACTGGCTGGTCGATCCGCTCGACGGCACCCGCGAGTTCGTCAAGAAGAACGGCGAGTTCACCGTCAACATCGCCCTGATCGAAGGTGGCCAGCCGGTGCTGGGCGTGGTGTATGCACCGGCGCTGGATTACCTCGTCTTCGGCGAGAGGGACGTGGGCGCGTTTGCGCGCGAAGGCGCGCACGATGCCGAATTATTCACGCAACGTCCTGCGCCACGCCCATTGCGGGTGGCCGCCAGTCGCTCGCATCTGGACACACGCACCGCCGCGGCACTGGAAAAGATGGGGCCGACGCAGCGCGTCGGCATGGGCTCGTCGCTGAAGTTCTGTCGCATCGCGCAGGGGCAGATCGACGTGTACCCGCGCTTCGGGCCGACCTCCGAATGGGACACCGCCGCCGCGCAGTGCGTGCTGGAAGCCGCCGGCGGTGCGGTGCTTACGCTCGACGGCCAGCCGCTGCGCTACAACACCAAGGAGTCGTTGCTCAATCCGGATTTCATCGCGCTCGGGGATGTGGATCTGGATTTCCGGAGTTGGCTGGGTGAGTGAATCCAACGCTGCGGGCATGCAACGGCTGCTGGCGATCATGGCGCGGCTGCGCGACCCCGAGCGCGGTTGCCCGTGGGATCGCCAGCAGAGCTTCGCCAGCATCGCCCCGTACACCATCGAGGAAGCCTACGAGGTGGCAGACGCGATCGATCGCGGCGACATGCACGATTTGCGCGACGAGCTGGGCGACCTGCTGTTGCAAGTGGTGTTTCACTCGCGCATGGCGCAGGAGGCCGGGCACTTCGCTTTCGATGATGTCGTGGCGGCGATTTGCGACAAGCTCGAGCGCCGCCATCCGCACGTGTTTGGCGATGCCACGGTCGCCGACGCGCAGGCCCAGAGCCGCGACTGGGAAGCGCACAAGCGCCGCGAACGTGACGACAAGGGCGTTGGCGACGCCAGTGCGCTGGCCGGCATCGCCCGTGGCCTGCCGGAGTGGCAGCGCGCGAACAAGCTGTGCCAGCGCGCCGCGACTGTGGGATTCGACTGGCCCGGGCCGGCACCGGTGATCGCCAAGCTGCACGAGGAAATCGAGGAAGTGCGCGCGGAGTTCGCCGCGGTCGCGGCCAACCCCGGCGACGCGGCTGCGCACGCGCGGCTGGAGGACGAAATCGGCGACGTGCTGTTCGTCTGCGCCAATCTCGCCCGCCATGCGCGCGTGGATCCGGGCACGGCCATGCGTCGCGCCAACGCCAAGTTCGAACGCCGTTTCCGGGCGATGGAAGCTCTGGCGAAGGCCGACGGCGTGGCGCTGGAAACGCTGTCGCTGGCGGCGCAAGATCGCTACTGGGATCGCGCCAAGGTCGCAGAACGCGAGCGCTCCGCTTGATCGGCGGGGCGGTGCGCGTGCACGATCGTCATCACGACACGGAACCGCCGCCATGCTCCGATTGCCGCCGCTGACCTTGCAGGACAAGACTCTGGTGATGCACACCGTCACCTGGGTCAAGACCGTCAACGACGCCAAGCCCGCCGGCGCGCCGGCGAGCTACCCGAGCGCCGCCGACATCGACAGCTCGGCGCTGTTCAAACGCATCCGCGAGGGCTTGGCGCCGATGCCGTGGGCGCCGCCGACCAGCAACGGCCAGCCCAACTACGAGTTGATCGAGAATGCGCGCGGCCGCCATCGCGTCATCGTCGAGGGCGACCCGTCGGTCGCCGCCACCGTGGCGATCGACGGCGCGCGCTGGCACGTGCTCGGCACGGGGCCGGCGACGCGCGATCATCGTGTCGCCTTCGGGCGCTGGCCGGTCGCCTATCGGCTGCTGGGCAACGATGCGCCGCGCTGGCCGCAGTTGCCGGGCGATCTGGACGATGGCTCGCCGCACGACGTGGTGCGCCTGCCGGATGGGCGCTTGGTGGCCAAGGACCTCGTGCGGCGTACCCGCGACGAGGTGGTGACGGAGTGGTCGTTGCAATGCGTCAGCCCGCTCGATGAGCGCCTGTACCTGCACGCCGAACGCCAGCCGCTGGACGATCCCGAGCACTACCGGCCGACGCAGACCCTCCGCGAGCATGTCGGTGCGCCCAGCGTGTTCGCCAGTCCGCTGCGCCAAGGCCTGACGGTGTTTTTCCCGTTGGCGCGCGACCCGTGGACCGGCGTGACCCGCCACGTCGGCGTGCGCGCCGACACCGTGCTCGATCTGTCCGCGTGCCTGGCGCGCTGCGACGCCGGCGATTCACCGCTGGATTGCCTGCCGCAAACCGGCGCGTGGCAGGTGTTCGAGATCGGCCACGACGGGCAACCGCTGTCGGCATGGCGCACCGATCGCCGCGAGTGGCTGGCGGCGGTGGGCGAGGGTGCGGCGGGCTGATTTGGATCGATTTCCGCCGCCGTGCGGATCAGGCCGCGATATCCACGTATTCGACCTGACTGGAAGGTGGCAGAATTTCCGAGCCGTCCTCGCGCATGCCATCCAGATGGAAGGCGATGGCGAAGCGAATCTCCTGCTCGATTTCCTCGATGGTGGCGGCTGTGGCTACGCATCCGGGAAGATCGGGCACATATGCAGAAAAATTTCCCGCCGCTGCTCGCTCGATGACGATGGCGTAACGCATCGGTTTACCTCTTGAGTCCAGCCTGTTTAACAGGCTGTTGAAAAACGCCTTGATTCGATCATCCGGCGCTCGAATTTGACGCCTTCGGCATCAGGCGCGGTCGGTTTTTGTCCGTTTGCTGTGGAGCGCCGCATGGGGTTTGCCCATGCCGC
>JAFEEL010000030.1 GCA_018241125.1 Pseudomonadota bacterium
AAAAAAAGCCGGCACGAGGCCGGCTTGAGGTACGCGCTGCGCCGGCGGGGAGACCGGCGCGCGCGGTTGACGCGAAACGCTTACTTCTTGGCAGCGGCCTTGACGACCTTCTCGGTGACGGTCTTGGCCTGCTCGGTGGCGGCGGCGGTGACGGTCTCGATCTGGGTCTTGGCGATCTGGCCGATGGCCTCATTGGCCTTCACGGTGGCGCCGAACACTTCCTGATTGGTGCTCAGGGTGCGCTCGACGTTCTCGCGGGCAACCTGCACGCCCTTGGGCCACACGGCCTTGAGGGTGTCGAGGTCGCGCACGTTGGCCAGCTCGCCCCAGAAGGCGAAGGTGGCGTTGACGTTCTCTTCGATGGCCGACAGCTGCAGGCCGAACACCTTCTCGGCGTTCTCCAGGGCCAGACGGTTGACCTGGGCCGCGGTGTCAGCGAACTGGCGCGACGCGGCGGTGAACTGCTCATTGATCTGCTGATACATGGCGGACTCCACTTGGAACCGGGCGGGATTGCTCGGTTGTGCGGTGCAGCATAAAGCAACTTTTGCTGCGATGCAACAAGTATCGAAAGATTTTTTCGACCGCTGGAAGACCGTGCGATCCAGAGAGGCTGAGAAGACTGCCGGATCGGCTTGCGGCCACGGAATGTGGGCGCCGTCGCCATGGGCAGTGAGACAGAACGCGCCGCCCGGCGCGAAAAGCCAAGCCGATACCGTCGCCCGCCCTGATTTTCCGATGGCCCCTTCCGGCAGACGTAATACAATCTGCCGTCGAGTCTTACCGCAGGAGCCTGCAATGCCAACCACGATGACGATCAAGGGTCAGGTCACTATCCCGAAGAAGGTGCGTGACGCGCTATGCCTCGTGCCGGGCGACGGTGTGGAGTTCGGCGTGAATACCCAGGGGCAAGTCGTGGTTCACAAGGTGGGCGGTCGCGCCACCGGCAAGGCGCACGGCGCAAAGCGCGACCGCTTCGAGGCCGCGCGCGGCAAGGCGCAGGTGAAGTGGCGCACCGACGACCTGATGGCGTTGCTGCGCGGTGCGGACTGAAGGGAAATCGATGATTCTGGTGGACACCAATATCCTGCTGGACGTTCTGGAAAACGATCCGGCTTGGGCCGACTGGTCGTTGCGACAGTTGCGCGCCCAGTCGCAAGCGCACGATCTGGCCATCAACCCGGTGATCTACGCCGAACTGTCGCTGGCCTTCGATTCGGTGCAGGCGCTGGATGCCGCCATCCAGGGCATGGGGCTGATCGAGCAGGAGCTTCCTCGCCCCGCGCTGTTTCTCGCCGGTCGCGCCTTTCTCAAATACCGGCGCGAAGGCGGCAGCAAAGCCAATGTGCTGCCGGATTTCTTCATCGGCGCGCACGCCGCCGTGCAAGGCTGGGATGTCCTCACCCGCGACGCGCGGCGCTATCGCAGCTATTTCCCGACCGTCGCGCTGATCACGCCGGAGGCGATGCGCCCATGAGCGCCAATTTCCAGCAATTCGCCAACTTCATTTGGTCTGTCGCCGATTGCGGCTCCTGCTCTACATGATGAGCACCTTTCAGGACTACCAGCCCGGCTTGCGCACCGCCATCGTCTGCAACGGCGCGCCCCTGTTTGCTGACCCAGATTCGGGCGCAGCACGATGACCGAAGCCGATCGCCTGCGATTGTCGAGCGCGCTGGTCTACATGTGATTTCGATGGAAGCAATGGCTAACGCGCAATATCAGCCGCGATGCCGGCAGCCCGAAGTGCACGTCTCGTGGATGACCACTTCCGACAGCGCCGGCAGGGCCGGCTTGAGCCGGTCCCAGATCCACACCGCCAGCCGCTCGCTGGTTGGGTTTTCCAAACCTTCGATGTCGTTGAGATAGTGGTGGTCGAGGCGGTCGTACAAGGGCTGGAACGCGGCCTTGATGTCGGAAAAATCCATCACCCAGCCGGCGTGCCCGTCCAGCGCGCCGGACACGTGCAGTTCGATCGCGAACGAATGCCCGTGCAGACGCGCACACTTGTGCCCATCCGGCACGTTGGGCAACCGGTGTGCGGCCTCGATGCGGAAGACCTTGAAGATGTCCATGCCGCGACTCAGGCGCGCCGCACGCCATCGACGATCACGACGTCCGCCGGTCGGCGCGCGAACAGGCCGACCGTGACCACGCCGGGGATCTGGTTGTAGTCGCGCTCGGTGGCGATCGGGTCGTCGATGCGCAGCCCGTGAATGTCGAGGATCGCGTTGCCGTTGTCGGTCACCACGCCTTCGCGCCACACCGGGCGGCCGCCCATGCGTTGAATCTCGCGGGCGACCGCGCTGCGTGCCATCGGGATGACTTCCACCGGCAGCGGGAACCTGCCCAGCACCGGCACTTGTTTGGCATCGTCGATGATGCACACGAAACGCTCGGAGGCCTGGGCGATGATCTTCTCGCGGGTCAGTGCGCCGCCGCCGCCCTTGATCAGGCAGTTGCGCGGGTCGCATTCGTCGGCACCGTCCACGTACAGTTGCAACGGGCCGACCGCGTTGAGGTCGAACACCGCGATGCCGTGCGCGCGCAGGCGGGCCGTGCTCTGTTCGGAGCTGGACACCGCGCCTTCGATCCGCCCGCGCAAGCCCGCCAAGCCGTCGATGAAAAACGCCACCGTCGAGCCGGTGCCCACGCCCACGGTCATGCCATCCTCGACAAAGGCCAACGCGGCCTGCGCCGAGCGCTTCTTCAGTTCGTTCCGATCCATAAGGGGTGCTCCGTCATTCCAGCGAAAGGATGATTTTCCATTGCCGAGCGCTCAGCGGCAGCACCGACAGGCGATTGCCGCGATTGAGCAAGGCGAAGTCGCCGAGCTTGCCGGCCTGCGCGCGCAGCTCGTCCAACGTGATGGCGCGCGCCAGCTTGCGCACGAAGGCCACGTCCACCGCTGACCAGCGCGGCTCGGCGGGGTCGGATTTGGCGTCGTGGTAATCGCTGCGCGGATCGAACTGGGTCGGGTCGGCATAGGCGGCTTTGGCCACTCTCGCCACACCGACCACGCCGGGCACCGCACAGGAAGAATGATAGAACAGCAGCCCGTCGCCGACCTGCATCGCGCGCAGGTGGTTGCGCGCCTGATAGTTGCGCACGCCGCTCCACGGCTCCACGCCGACCCGCGCCAGCGCGTCGATCGAGAACTCGTCGGGCTCGGATTTGACCAGCCAGTGGTTCATGGTCGGCGATGGTAGCGCGGACACCTGAGCGCTTCGCGTTCGCTGACGATGATGTCCAGCGGCACGTCCCACGGCTGCGGCGAAAATTCGCCATCGATCTGCTGACAGGCAAAACCCACGCCCACCAGCAGCGGTGGCGCGGGGGCGGCCTTGCGGAAGGCGAAGCTGCGGTCGTACCAGCCACCGCCGGTGCCAAGGCGATCGCCGACGCGGGTGAAGCCGAGCAGCGGCAGCAGCACCACGTCGATGCTCTCGGGCGGCAGCGCGTCGCTCACATCTTCGGGCTCGGGGATGCCGAAGCGGTTGGCGCGGATCGGCTCACCGGTGTGCCACGGCGCAAAGCGCAGCGTTTGATCCGGATGCAGGATTGGCAGGCAGTAGCGTGAATTGGCGGGCAGGGCTGAAAGCAGGCCCAGCAACGGCAGCTCGCCGCGCACCGCCCAGTAGCCGGCAACGTGGCGTGCGTTTTGCAGTTCGGGAAGGCGCAGAACGTTCGCGCAGGCGGCCATCGCCGCGGCGATCCGCTGCGATGCCGGAATCGCGTCGCGACGGGCGCGCAACTTGCGGCGCAAGGCGCGCAGGTCGGTCATGGCCACGCTCCGGCGCGTCGTCGGAAAAAAAGTACATCCTCCGCCATGTCGATGTCCGCGCAACGACCTTGATCCCAAGGATCAGGTGGAAACGGGTCGTGAGGCTTCAGGCTTTCCGCGCGTGGCGGACGTGCACACCGCTCCATCGGCCGGTTTCCGGGGTCGCATTATGGGACAAGGCAAATGTAGGCGCGGGCTGTCGCTCACGGCAGAGGATGCGTGGGCAGTATAGCGGGGAGCGGGGGCAGGGAGCAGGGAGCGGGGAGCCGGGAGCGGGGAGCGGGGAGTAACAGCCCCTCTCCCGTCGGGAGAGGGGTTGGGGTGAGGGGTGGACGCGAGAAGCTGCCAGCACAATCGCGTTGCCGTCGGGCCAGGCAATGAACGTCATCCCTCGCTGCGCTCGGGGTGACGATGTTGGAATTTCGCTTGCCCCAACGCGCACGAGGGCGAATCAGCGCACCGTTTGCGCGGCACCTGCCAGCAGGCCGTCGAGTTTGCGGTTGAGCTCGCCAAGCGTGTGATCGATCTGGCGCTCGCGCTGCACGCTGGCGTTGCGGCTTTGCAGCAGTTCGTGTGCGAGGTTGAGCGCGGCCATCACCGCGATGCGGTCGATGGCGGCCATGCGGTTGTCGCCGCGGATGTCGCGCATGCGCTCATCGAGCAGGTGCGCGGCGGACACCAGACCCTCGCGCTCGGAAGGCTCGCAGGCGATCAGGTAGTCGCGATCGAGGATGCGCACGGTGACCGGTTCGCTCATGGATTGTGCTCCATCGCCTTCAGGCGGACGATCATCGCCTCCACCCGCGAACGCGCTTGTTCGCTGCGCGTGAGCAATTGTGCCCGCTCGCCGATCAGGTGTTCCTGGCTCTGCCGCAACAGGCGGTTTTCCTCGGCCAGTTGCCGACACGTTTCTGCCAGCCGCTCGACCTTGGCGGCCAGTTCGTGCAAACGTTCGACGGTATCGTGGGCGGCCATGAGCCATTCACCTTAGGCGTGCCGGCGCGGGCGGTCAATACGTTCCTGAGGACAGAAGACAGAGGACAGAGGACAGCGCCGGCTTCCTGCTTCTCCCTCCCGTCTCCCGTCTCTCGTCTCCCGCTGGTCGTCCTCAGTCCTCAGTCCGTGCTCGCCAGCGCATTGCCGGAAACCGTTCGTGGCGTGGTCTGGTGCCAGCTGTGGATGAAGGTGGCGCAGTGTGGCCCGCTCAGCGGCTGGCTGAGCCAGAAGCCCTGGATCTCGTCGCAGGCATGTTCGCGCAGGAAGTCGAGCTGGTCTTGCGTTTCCACGCCCTCGGCGATCACGGTCAGGCCCAGCGAATGGGCCATGGTGATGATGGTGGTGGTGATGGCCTCGTCGTCCGGGTCGGTGGTGACCTCGGAAACGAACTCCTTGTCGATCTTGAGCATGTCGATCGGCAACTGCTTGAGGTACACCAACGACGAGTAGCCGGTGCCGAAGTCGTCGATCGCCAGCGAACAACCCATGTCGCGCAACTGATCGAACATGGCGCGGGTCTCGGCGGCGTTGGCCATGATCATGGTCTCGGTCAACTCCAGTTCCAGTCGCGACGGCTGCGCGCCGGACTCGGCGAGAATCTGTGCGATCAGTTGCGGCAAGTTGCCGCGCAGCAGTTGCAGCACCGAGACGTTGACGGCGATGCGTACGTCGTTCAGCCCTTGCTTCTGCCAGCTCGCCAGGGTCTTGCACGCCTCGCGCAACGCCCATTCGCCGATGTGCACGATCATCCCGGTCTCCTCGGCGATCGGGATGAAATCGCCGGGCATCATTTCGCCCAGTTCCTCACTGTGCCAGCGGATCAGCGCCTCGCAGCCGCTGATGCGCCCGCGTGCCAGCGACAGTCGCGGCTGGTAGAGCAACTGGAACTCGTCGCGATCGAGCGCGCGTCGCAAGGCGGCGGTGATGTTGGCGCGCTGCCGCGCCTGCACTTCCATCGACTCGGTGTAGGCGAGGAAGGTGTTGCGACCGATCGCCTTGGCCTGATACATCGCGGTGTCGGCGTGCTTGAGCAGGTCGGTCGGCGCCAGCCCATGCGCCGGGTACAGGCTGATGCCGATCGATGGCGTGATCGTGACCTCGCTGCGTTCGTCCACCACCAGCGGCTTGGCGAACGCGGCCAGGATCGTGCGCGCCGCAGCATAGGCGTCTTCGGGCGTGGCGATGTCCTCCACGACCACGGTGAACTCGTCGCCGCCCAAGCGCGAAACGGTGTCGGTGGGGTTGGTGGTCGCCTGCAGCCGTGCGGCCACCGCCTTGAGGATGCGATCCCCGGCGGTGTGCCCGAGCGAGTCGTTGATCTCCTTGAAGCGATCCAGATCCAGGAACAGCACCGCGACCATGCGGTCGCGCCGGCGTGCCCGCACGATCGCCCGCGCCAGTCGTTCGGACAGCAACGTGCGGTTGGGCAGGCCGGTGAGGGTGTCGAAGTTGGCCAGATAGCGCAACTCCTGCTCGGCGCGCTTGATCTCGGTGATGTCGTTGACCACCACCACGTAATGCCCGCGTCGGCCGTCCGGTTCTGGCACTTCCGCGGCCTCGATGGCGCACAAGAACTCCTCGCCGTCCTTGCGCCGCTGCCACATTTCACCCGTCCAGCGACCGGTCAGCGCCAGCGTCTGCCGCATGTCCTGATAGAACTCCGGCGGGTGCTGCGAGCTGTCGAGAACGCCGGCGTCGCGGCCGACGACCTCTTCGGCGGCGTAGCCGGTCATCAAGGCGAAGGCGCGATTGACCGAAACGAAGCGGAATGTCAGGTCGACCACGCCGACCGCCTCGGACATGTTCCCCAGCACTTCGCCGGCGATTGCGTTCTCGCGTTGTTCGGCCTGCTTGCGGGAAACGTCGCGGGCGGTGCCGGCCACGCGCAGGGGTTTGCCGTGCGCGTCGCGCTCGACGATCTTGCCGCGCGCCAGAATGGTGCGCCATTGCCCGTCGCGCGGATGGCGCACGCGATGCTGGCTTTCGAAGTGTTCGGTCTCGCCGCGCAGGTGCGCATCCAGCCGCTCTTCGACCAGGGCCGCGTCGTCCGGGTGCAGGACCTGCGTGCGCCACTGCGCCATCGGCGTGGCATCCAGCGCGTCGATGTGGTTGCGCCCGCGTGCGCTGGATCGGCGCAACAGGGTGGTGGTCAGGTCCAGATCCCAGTAGTCGTCGCCAGAGCCCCACAACGCCATCTGCAGCTTTTGCTCGCGGCCTTCGATGTCCTTGGCGTAGGCCAGTTCACGCGCGTGCCGACGCTGTACCAGGCGCCACGCCAGGCTCAGCCCCAGAGCCGCCAGCAGCAGGTAAGCCAGCTTGGCCGGCGTCGATTCCCACCACGCCGCGATCACGGTGACCGGCACGCGCAGTTGCTGGTTGCTCCAGCGACCGTCGTGATTGGTGGCTTGAACCTGAAACACGTACTTGCCGGGTGCAAGGTTGGTGTAGGTCGCCTCGCGGCGCGCGCCGGCATCGACCCAGCCGGCGTCGAAGCCGTCGAGTTTGAATCGGTAAGCGACATTGGCCGGGTCGGCGAAATCCAGCGCCGCGTAGCCAAGGCGCAGAACCGCGTCGCTGGAGTTCAACGACAGTCGCGTGGGTGCGACCAAGCCAGCGCGATCATCGCTGCCGGCGCCGACCACGGCGGAGGTCAACACCACCGGCGGCGCGTAGGAATCTCCGGAAATGGTGGCCGGGTCGAACACGTTCAGCCCGTGGATACCGCCCAATGCGATGCGGCCATCGGCCAGGTGCGTGTACGCGCCGCCGTTGAACTCCATGTCCTGCAGGCCGTCGTTGGTGGTGAAGCGGCGGATCGTGCCGCTGCGCGGATCGAAGCGCAGCACGCCGCCGTTGCTGCTCAGCCACAGCCGACCGCCGGCGTCCTCGACGATGCCGTAGATGGTGTCCGGGTGGCCTTCGGCGTCGCGGATCGGATAGCGGGTGATGATCGGGCCGCGCTTGAGCGAAATGCGCAGGCGATCGAGCCCCGAATGGCTGCCGATCCACAGGCTGCCGTCCTTGCCGGCGACGATGGCGCGGATGCGGTCGCCGGAGAGCGTGGAGGCATCCCGCGGATCGTTGCGGTAGCGGGTCAGGGCGCCGTGCGGGTCGATGCGCGCCATTCCGTCCATGCTGCCGATCCACAAACCGCCGTGCGGGTCGCGGTACAGGCAGGTGATGGTCGCCGCCGCCAGCTCGCCAGAGATGGATTGCGGTTGCGGCAACGGCTTGCCCTGCGCGTCGAGGTGCTGCAAGCCGTGACCTTGCGTGCCCACCCACCAGCCGCCGGCTCCGTCGGCTGCCAATGCCCGCACCCCGACCGGGCGCCCGCTTGCCGGATCGTTGTCGACCGCGCCCAGCGTGACCCGCCGCGCCGTACCGAGTGCCGGGTCGAGCGTGTAGAGCCCGAAGTTGGTGCCCACCCACAGCGTGCCGTGACCGGACGATCGGATCACCCAGACCTCGAAGTTGGCATCGGCCAGGGCCGCCGGTGCCGCCGCTCGCAGCGCGTGGGTGAACGCAGTGAAGCGGTCTGGTGCGAAGTCGTAACGCTTGATCCCATCGCTGTCGCTGCCGATCCACAGCGCACCGTCTTCGGCCTGATACAACGACCGCACGGAAGCGGCAGTGCGCTGCGATGCGGCCAGCGCCGGGTCGATGATGCGGGCAAAACGCGCCCCGTCCGGATCGGTGGTGACCAGCCCATCGGTGAATGTGCCCACCCACAACAGGCCGGCGCGATCGACCAGCAGCGAATCGACATTGCCCACCGGCAAGGTGGCGTAAGGGGTGGCGTCGGTGCCGACCACCAGGGTCTTGCCATCGCGCGGGTCGAAACGCAGCAGGCCCGCGTGCGGTGCACCCATCCACAGGCGGTCGCTGGTGTCGACCACGATCCGCTGCAAGTCGCCGATGCCTTGGGCCGGAGCGCCCAGGTCCACCCGCGTCAGCGCGGCAGTGCCCGGGTCGAGCCGGTACAGGCCGTCGGCGGTGACCCATAGCCGGCCCGCATGGTCGGCCACGATGCTCGCCAGTTCCGGGGGAGCAGGAATCTTGCGGGTACCCAGAGTGACCGGGTCGATGCGATACAGGCCACTGGGCAGCACCGCCCAGATGACCCCCGAGCGGTCGCTGGCGAAGGCGAACGTGGTGCGCGCCGCGGCCGCCACCGGCTGGCGCAACACGCTGCGGCGCTGGCCACTTTGCGGGTCGAGCAGATCCACGCCGCCTTCAGTGGCAACCCACAGGCCGTGCTCCGGATCGAAATGCAACGCGAGCACGCGCTTGCCCGGTTCGCCGGGCCGATCGAGATCCTTGGGCAACAGTCGCCGAAAGTGGCCGCTGGCCAGATCCAGCGCAGCGACATAGGCGTTGTTGGTGCCAACCCACAGGGTGCCCGGTGTGCCCTGCGCGAGCGCCGTGACGAAGTTGTCGGGCAGGCTGTCGGGGTCGTCGGGCGCGCGTACGAACACCTTGAAGTCGCGCCCGTCGTAGCGATGCAGCCCGCCTTGTGTGCCGACCCAGACGAAGCCGACGTTGTCCTGCAGTAACGCGCTGACGGTGTTCTGGGTCAACCCGTGCACGCCGCCGACATGGCGGAAGCGGAACTGGCGGACATCGGCCAAGCCGGCGTTCGCCAGCAGCAGGCCGAGCGCGCAGGCGAGGATGCGCGGGAATCGACGACGAAGCGGGCCCGACGGATGCCGCAGGCGCCCTGGTGGCTGCGATCGCACGCTGGCAGATCCCCTTTGCTTGGCCCGAGTGTAGGCGGCGTACCGGCCAGACTCAACCGCCGCGCCCGCGCTGCTACAATCAAGGACATCGTCGATGCACGAGTCCGCCGCGCCGCACATGCGTCCGCCCGACCCTTCCGAAGACGCGCTGCCGGCGCATGCCGATCTGGCCAGCGCCCTGCGCTCGAACGAGCTGGCGGTCGATCCTTGTGAGTTGCACGGCGCGCTGTGCGGGTTCATCGCCGGCGGTGGCGACGCCGGTGCCGTGGGTTGGTTGCAACGCCTGGCGCTGGATGCGGCGGCCGATGCCGATCGCGACCCATGCATCGCGCAGCTGCGGGGTGCCACCTTGGCGCAGTTCGCCGACGAGGACTTCGGCCTGCAGTTGCTGCTGCCAGCCGATCACGCCCCGCTAGCCGAGCGCGTGGACGGCCTGCTGGCGTGGTGTCGCGGCTTTCTGGGTGGCGTGGGTCTGGCCGCGCCCAAGCAAAGCCTGTTGTCGGCCGAGTCCACGGAGGCGCTGGCCGACTTGGCGCGGATCGCCGCCTCGGACCTGGGCTATGAGGGATCGGAAGAAGACGAGGACGCGCTGGCGGAAATCATCGAGTTCGTGCGCATGGCGCCGCTGCTGATCCATGCCGACTGCGTGTGTGCCGGCGAGCGGCGGCGAAGGGCGCATTGATGCGGGGAGATGGGAGATGGGAGACGGGAGACGGTGAGCGGAAGAACGGTGAGCGGAAGAGCGGTGAGCGGAAGAGCGGTGAGCGGAAGAGCGGTGAGCGGAAGAGCGGTGAGCGGAAGAGCGGTGAGCGGAAGAACGGTGAGCGGAAGAGCGGTGAGCGGAAGAACGGTGAGCGGAAGAGCGGTGAGCAGAGTATGGGTTGGTGGCGATCGAGCCCCTCTCCCTCCGGGGCGAAGCGGAGCGCTTGCGAACCACTGGTTCGCGCGACGATGAGCGCCCTCGCGCAACACGCGAGGGCTGGGGCGCGGGTGGGGGTGAGGGGCGAACCGAGCGATCCGATTCCAACAAGTTGCCTGTGATGCAAAGCTGCGCTGAAATCCCCGCTACCGCTACCGCTACCGCTACCGCTACCGCTACCGCTACCGCTACCGCTACCGCTACCGCTACCGCTACCGCTACCGCTACCGCTACCGCTACCGCTACCGCTACCGCTACCGC
>JAFEEL010000031.1 GCA_018241125.1 Pseudomonadota bacterium
ACCTACATCGTGGGCGTGCGGGTTGGCATCTTGAGCGAGTATCAGGACTGCGACGATGCCCTGCTGGCCGAGGTGCTGCGGGCATGGGCGCTTGAGCGGCCCGCCATGTGCGCCACCTGCGGCCCTGTCTGGCTGCCCCAGCACTGGCCCCGGCGCGTCGCCTGCTGCCCGTGGTGCGCCAGCAAGCGGGCCGGGCGACCCATCCCCCGGCCACCGTTCGGGCCGTGACAATGACTCTGTTTATAACGGCACCAATTGCAGCAATGGAACTGTGTAGCGCCAAAAATGGAACAATCCGATATCCTAAAAAAAGGCCGACGTGCGCCTGCGGGCCGGACTCCCCATATAGCCACAGAAGTACTCCACAAGATCATCGAAGCGAGGGCAAAACCGGGCATTCTCAGACCCCGGTTTTCCACACTCTTTCCACACTCGACGAAGGCGCATCACCTAAGTCATTGATTTTGTGGTGGGCGGTACAGGTTTCGAACCTGTGACCCCTACCATGTCAAGGTAGTGCTCTACCGCTGAGCTAACCGCCCAATTCAAGACAATCGCCTGTTGCCCGCAGGTGCTGACACCGGATCGTCAAGGCCGCGCATCGTAGCACGCGCAATTCGTTCGGGCCACTCGCTCGCGCCCGCGCAATCGCACCGTTTACCCTTTCCGACCGAAGAACCGTCGTTCGGCCCAGCGGATCAGCCGGTTCAGCAACAGCGGCAGCACCCCGAGGGCCAGCAGTGCGGCGATCAACTGCGGCGACAGGCCGACCTGATCGACGCTCGCCAACTGCGTGCCGGCGAACACATAGGCCGCTTCCAGCGGCAGCAGGCCGAGCGTGCTGACCCACCAGAAGGTGAACACGCGCATGCCGGTCAGGCCCATCAGCAGGTTCAGCAGCCAGTATGGGAACACCGGCACCATGCGCAGCGCGAACAGGTAGAACGCGCCCTCTTCGCGCAGGCCTTTGTGGATCGGCGCCAGCCGCGCACCGAAGCGACGCTCGATCGCGCCGTGAAACAGGTAGCGCGACACCAGCAGGCCGCACACCGCGCCCACCGATGCCGACACCGAGGCGATCGCCAATCCCCACCAGAACCCGAAGATGGCGCCGGCGGCAGCGGTCAGCAACCCGCCGAACGGCAGCGACAGTGCGCCGTTGACGACGTACAGCACGAAATACACCAGTGCCGTGCCGATCGGGGAGCGCGCGCGCGCCTGCGCGATGTTGCCGGAGGTTTCGCGCAACAACTCGAACGCCGCTCGCTCGCTTTTGTGCAACCCGAAAACGATCAGCGCCACGACCACCAGCGCCAGCACTCCCAGCAGGGCCCAAGTGCGCTTTTTCATCGCTGCCCCCGACGCGACGCGCGACCCGGCCGGCGGCGCGCCCGACGCCGGCACGGGCGCGGCGCAAGCGGCTGATTCATCGCGAGGCGGCGCACGGATCAGGACGCCAGTTGCCGCGCCTTGACGCGGTGGATTTCGTCGCGCAGGCGCGCGGCTTCCTCGAACTCCAGATCGCGCGCATGCCGGTACATCCTCTGTTCGAGATCGCGCAGCAACATGGACAGCTGCCGCACATCGAGCGCCCCGTAGTCCGCGGCCGCCTCGGCGACCTTGCGGGCCTTCCCGCGCGCCAGTTTTGCTTCCCCCGCATCGGCGCGTGCGCCCTCCATGATATCCGCGATCGGCTTGCTCACGCTCTGCGGCACGATGCCGTGCTCGAGATTGAACGCGACCTGCTTGTCGCGGCGGCGGTCGGTTTCGTCGATCGCCGCGCGCATCGAACGGGTGACGGTGTCGGCGTACAAGATCGCCTTGCCGCGCAGGTTGCGCGCGGCCCGGCCGATGGTCTGGATCAACGACCCGGTCGAGCGCAGGAAGCCTTCCTTGTCGGCATCCAGGATCGCCACCAGCGACACTTCGGGCATATCCAGACCTTCGCGCAGCAGGTTGATGCCGACCAGCACGTCGAACTCGCCGCGGCGCAGGTCGCGGATGATCTCCACGCGCTCGACGGTCTCCACGTCCGAGTGCAGGTAGCGCACGCGCACGCCGTGCTCGCCGAGGTATTCGGTGAGGTTCTCGGCCATGCGCTTGGTCAGGGTGGTGACCAGCACGCGGTCGCCCAGCGCGGTGCGCTGCCGGATTTGCGACAGCAAATCGTCGACTTGCGTGGCCACCGGGCGCACTTCGACCGGTGGATCGACCAGGCCGGTCGGACGCACCACCAGTTCGACGATCTGCCCATCGGCATGCTCGCGCTCCCACGGCCCCGGCGTGGCCGACACGAACACCGAGCGTGGCGCGCGGCGCTCCCATTCGTCGAACTTCAACGGGCGGTTGTCGAGTGCCGAAGGCAGTCGGAACCCGAACTCGACCAGCGTCTCCTTGCGCGAGCGATCGCCCTTGTACATCGCGCCGAGCTGCGGCACGGTGACATGCGATTCGTCCAGCACCAGCAAGGCGTCGGCCGGCAGGTAATCGTACAGGCACGGCGGCGGCTCGCCGGGCATGCGCCCGGTCAGGTGCCGCGAGTAGTTCTCGATGCCGGTGCAATAACCGACCTCGGCCATCATCTCCAGATCGAACGTCGTGCGCTGTTGCAGGCGCTGCGCCTCGACCAGCTTGTTGGCGGCGTACAACACCTCCAGCCGCTCGCGCAGCTCGGCCTTGATCGTCTCGATCGCCTCCAGCACGGTGCGCCGGGTGGTCACGTAGTGCGACTTGGGATAGATCGTGTAGCGCGGCAGCTTGCGCAGGATCTGCCCGGTGAGCGGGTCGAACAGAGCCAGGTTTTCGATCTGCCCGTCGAACAACTCGATGCGCAGCGCCTCCATTTCCGACTCGGCCGGATGCACGTCGATGGTTTCGCCGCGCACGCGGTAGGTGGCGCGGCGCAACTCGACGTCGTTGCGCTGGTATTGCATCTCGGTCAACCGGCGCAGCAGCTCGCGCTGGTCGATGCGCTCGCCGCGCACCATGTGCAGCACCATGTTGAAGTATTCGTTGGGATCGCCCAGCCCGTAGATCGCCGACACCGTGGCCACGATGATCGCGTCCTTGCGCTCCAGCAGCGCCTTGGTGGCCGACAGGCGCATCTGCTCGATGTGCTCGTTGATCGAGCTGTCCTTGTCGATGAAGGTATCGGTCGAGGGGATGTACGCCTCGGGCTGGTAGTAATCGTAATAGCTGACGAAGTATTCGACTGCATTGCGCGGGAAGAACGCCTTGAACTCGCCGTACAGCTGCGCCGCCAGGGTCTTGTTGGGAGCCATCACCAAGGTGGGCTTTTGCACCGCCTGAATCAGGTTGGCGATGGTGAACGTCTTGCCCGATCCGGTCACGCCCAGCAGCACCTGCCGTGCCAGCCCGGACTCGAAGCCATCGATCAGCCGCGCGATCGCCTGCGGCTGGTCGCCGGCCGGCCGATAGGGAGCGACGAGTTCGAAGCGTTCGGCCATGTCCGATCGGGATCGCGCGGGCAAACCGCCAGTATAAGCCGCAGGGTCCAGATGAGCGCCGGCACAGCCCCACGGTGGGCATTGCCCACATCTCCCGCGCGGGCGTGGCGGGTATCGGATTTTTCCTACAAGCCATCGCGGCACGATCCGATGGGATCGGCGCCGGTGGCGCGCGATTCTGGATTGGCCAGGCAGGCCCCGCGCGACACGGACGTCGCTCCCTTTCGACCCCCACCCGAGCCCTGCCATGTACGCCATTCGCAGCGATCTGTCGCACCCCGTCCCCCACGCTTGCCGCGGCCTGAGCCTGATCGAACTGCTGATCGTGCTGGCGATCGCGATGCTGTTGTTCGGAGTGGCCCTGCCGGCGGTTTCCGGCGCGGTCGCCGCGACCCACGCCATGCAAGCGCGCAGCGCCTTGATGGCGAGCTACCAGTTGGCCTTGACCGGAGCGGCCGTGGCGAACTCGCGCACCACCCTGTGCCCCAGCGCCGACGGGGAGTCGTGCCAACCCGGCAGCGACTGGAGCCAGGGCTGGATCGCCTTCGTGGACGCCAACGCCGACCGCCAGCGCCAGGCCGGAGAAGCGATCCTCTCCCGCCAGCCCGCGCTGTCGCACGGCGTGCACCTGCGCTCGACGCGCGGACGCACCCACATCGAGATTCAGGCCAGCGGCAGCGTCGGCGGCTCCAACGTCACTTTCACCCTGTGCGACGCGCGCGGCGCGGCACACGCGCAGGCGCTGGTGTTGAGCAACAAGAGCATCCTGCGTCTGGACGCCGCCAATGCCGAGGCCATCGCCGAAACCTGCGCGCCCTGAGTGCGCGCCCCCGCGGCGCGGCGCCGTGCGACCGGGCATCGGCGCCGTCGCCGGGCGCCGCCTCGGCCTGACCCGCAGCCTACCGCCGTCCGGCCTGCTAAAATGCCCACTTCATCCGCGCGCGCCGGGGGGACGCGAGGCATGTTTCGTCTGGAGCGACGCTTGGCGAGGGAGCAGGCATGAGGATTGCGGTCGTTGGCGGTGGCATCTCGGGGCTGGGCGCGGCTTGGCTGATTTCGAAGGATCCCGACCATCAGGTCACGTTGTTCGAGCGCGAGGAGCGCCTCGGCGGCCACGTCGACACCCAGCGGGTGCAAGTGGGGGGCCAAGAGTACGACGTCGACATGGGCTTTTCGGCCTACACCGACGAGAACTTCCCGCTGTTCAAGCGCCTGCTCGACGAACTGCACGTGAAGAGCCAGCCGGTGCACATGGGCCTGTCGGTGCTCGACGGGCGCAGCGGCATGGAATACAACGCCAGCAGCGTCGGCAGCCTGCTGGCACGCCCACGCAACTTGCTCGACCAGAAGTTCCTGCTGATGCTGGCCGAGATCAAGCGGTTCCACAAGGAAGCCCCGCACTTGCTCGAAGGCGAAGGTGCGGGCCCGACGCTGGGCGAGTACCTGCGCGAGCAGAAATATTCGTCGATGTTCGTCGACAACCACATCGTGCCCCTGGTCGGGGCGTTGTGGCTGGCACCGGTCGCCCACGTCATGGCGCTGCCGGGGAAATACGTGGTGCGCTTCCTGCGCAGCCACAAGATGTTGCGCGACGGCAAGCACTTGCAGTGGCGCAGCATCGTCGGCGGGTCGGCACGCTACGTCGAGGCGATGCGCAAGGACTGGAAGGTCGCCGAGCGGCTCAACACGCCGGTGCTGCGCATCACGCGCGACGACGACGCCGTACGCATCGCCAGCAAGCATGGCGAAGAGCGCTTCGATCAGGTCATCCTCGCCTGCCACAGCGATCAAGCCCTGCGCCTGCTCGCCGATCCCAGCGAGATGGAGACGCGCTTGCTGGGGGCCATGCGTTACCAGGAAAACGAAGCGGTGCTGCATACCGACGCCCGCCTGTTGCCGCGCAAGAAGCGCGCCTGGGGCGCGTGGAACGCGTACGTCGCACCGCAAGCTTCCGA
Organism: Pseudomonadota bacterium; assembly: GCA_018241125.1. GTDB lineage: Bacteria > Pseudomonadota > Gammaproteobacteria > Xanthomonadales > Xanthomonadaceae > SZAS-103. The sequence continues at coordinate 5,423 of JAFEEL010000031.1, forward strand.
CCAATGCACGCTCAGCTACTGCATGAACATCCTGCAGAAGCTCGATTCACCCGAGCCGCTGATCGTCACCCTCAACCGTACCGCCGAGATCGATCCAGCGAAAATCCTCGCCAGAAAGTCCCTGCACCACCCCGTGTACGATCGCCAGAGCATCGACGCGCAACACCAGCGCGTGAAGATCAACGGCCAGCGGCGCACCTGGTTCTCAGGCGCGTACTGGCGCTACGGCTTCCACGAAGACGGGTTGCGCACTGCGGTCAGCGTGGCCAAGGCCATGGACGTGGAGTGGCATCACCACTGAACGTCCGCCCGGACGGTCGATCCTCAATGCGCAGGGCGAAGCAGCAGGCGTCCGACGACGTCGTCCACCAGCCCCTGCGCCAGCGCTTCGGCGGCGACGTCCACGTTGCGCAAATGGAACTCGGCCTGCTCCGGCGCTTCATAGGGCGAATCGATGCCGGTGAAATTGCGGATCCGGCCGGCGCGCGCCTTGGCGTACAGGCCCTTGGCGTCGCGCCGTTCACAGACTTCGATCGGCGTATCGACGAATACTTCCGCGAACTCGCCCGCGGCGAACAACTCGCGCGCCATGCGCCGCTCGGCGCGGAACGGCGAGATGAACGACACCAGCACGATCAGCCCCGCGTCGCTCATCAGCTTCGCCACCTCGGCGACGCGGCGGATGTTCTCGACGCGATCTTCGGCGGTGAAGCCCAGGTCCTTGTTCAGGCCATGACGGACGTTGTCGCCGTCGAGGATGTAGCTGTGGTAGCCCAGCGCATGCAGGCGGCGATCGACCAGATTGGCGATCGTCGATTTGCCTGAACCCGACAGGCCGGTGAACCACAGGCACAGCGGCGCCTGTCCCTTGCCCGCAGCGCGTGCGTGGCGGTCGATCTCCAGCGCGTGCCAGTGGATGTTGGCGGCACGACGCAGGGCGAAATCGACGGTGCCGCAGGCCACGGTGGCGTTGGACTGCCGATCGATCAGGATGAACGCGCCCAGTGCCTTGTTGTTCGCGTAGGGCTCGAACGGAATCGGTTGGTCGAGATTGAGATTGCAGAATCCGACCTCGTTGAGTTCGAGCCGTTTCGCCGCCAGATGTTCCTGGGTATTGACATCCACCTTGTGCTTGATTTCGGTGACGCTCGCCGCCAGCGTGCGTGACCCGATCTTCAGCCAGTACGGGCGACCCGGCAGCAGCGGCGCATCGTTCATCCACAGCACGTGTGCGGCGAACTGATCGGCCACCTCGCAAGGCCGCTTGCCGGCGCAGATCACGTCGCCGCGGCTGATGTCGATTTCATCGGCCAGCGTAAGGGTGATCGCCTGGCCTTCTGCGGCCTGCGGCAAGTCGCCATCGGCGGTGACGATCGCGGTGACATGCGACCGCCGACCGGACGGCAAGGCGATGACCTCCTCGCCCACCACGACCGTGCCGCTGACAATGCTGCCGGAGAAGCCACGGAAGTTCTGGTGCGGACGGTTGACCCACTGCACCGGCATGCGGAAGCCAACCGTGCTGGCATCGTGGGCGATATCCACCTGTTCGAGGTGTTCGAGCAGGGATGGGCCGTCGTACCAGGGCATGACCTGCGAGCGGCGCATCACGTTCTCGCCCTTCAGCGCCGACAACGGGATGCATTGCACCTCGGCGATGCCAAGCTGCGTGGCCAGCCGTCGATAGTCCGATTCGATCGCGGCGAACACGTCGTGCCGGTAGTCCATCAGGTCCATCTTGTTCACCGCCAGCAGCACCTTGCGGATGCCCAGCAGGGACACGATGTAGCTGTGCCGCCGGGTCTGCGTCAGCAGGCCCTTGCGCGCATCCACCAGCACCACCGCCAGATCCGCAGTGGACGCGCCGGTGGCCATGTTGCGGGTGTACTGCTCGTGCCCGGGGCAATCGGCGACGATGAACTTGCGCTGGTCGGTGCTGAAGAAGCGGTAGGCGACATCGATGGTGATGCCCTGTTCGCGCTCGGCGGCCAGTCCATCGACCAGCAAGGCGAAGTCGATCTGCCCGTTCTGCGTACCGAAGCGCTGGCTGTCGGTCTCCAGCGCGGCCAGTTGGTCGTCGAACAACAGCTTGGAGTCGTGCAGCAGGCGCCCGATCAGGGTGCTCTTGCCGTCGTCCACGCTGCCGCAGGTGATGAAGCGCAGCAAGTCCTTGGTCTCGTGCATCCGCAGGTATTCGTGCAGATTCACGGGCACGGCGGCCGCGTTGTGCAGATTGGCTTCCATCAGAAATAGCCCTCGCGCTTCTTCTTTTCCATCGACGCCGCCTGATCGTGGTCGATCACCCGCCCCTGGCGCTCGGAGGTGCGCGCCACCAGCATTTCCGAGATCACCTGCTCGAGGGTGGTGGCGTCCGACTCCACCGCACCAGTCAGCGGATAGCAGCCCAAGGTGCGGAAGCGCACCATCTTTTGCATCGGCACCTCACCCTCGCGCAACGGCATGCGCGCGTCGTCAACCATGATCAGCACGCCGTCGCGCTCGACTACCGGGCGCAGCGCCGACAGATACAGCGACGGCACCGGGATCTTCTCGCGGAAGATGTACAGCCACACGTCCAGCTCGGTCCAGTTGCTGATCGGGAACACGCGCACGCTCTCGCCCTTGTGGATGCGGGCGTTGTACAGGTTCCACAGCTCCGGGCGCTGGTTCTTCGGGTCCCAGCGGTGCTGAGCCGAGCGAAACGAGAACACGCGCTCCTTGGCGCGCGATTTCTCCTCGTCGCGACGTGCCCCGCCGATCGCGGCGTCGAAGCCGAACTTGTCCAGCGCCTGCTTGAGCGCCTGGGTCTTCATGATGTCGGTATGGACCGCCGAACCATGCGTGAACGGGCCGACGCCGTCGCGCACGCCATCCGGGTTCTGGTGGACGTGCAAGGTCACCCCGGTTTCGGTCGCGCGCTGGTCACGGAAGGTGATCATCTCGCGGAACTTCCAGCCGGTATCCACGTGCAGCAGCGGTATCGGCGGCTTCGCCGGGTAAAACGCCTTGAGCAGCAGGTGCAACAGCACCGACGAATCCTTGCCGATCGAATACAGCATGACCGGATTGGAAAACTCGGCCGCGACCTCGCGCAGGATGTGGATGGCCTCGGCTTCGAGGCGGTCCAGATGCGAAAGTTGCCGCACGGACGGCAGCGCGTGCCCGGTTTGCTGATGGTGTGAAATCGACCCGCTGCTACCCGTATTCATTGCCCCGCCGTCCTCCCGTAGTCGTCTTCGAAACGCACGATGTCGTCCTCGCCGAGATAATCGCCCGATTGTACTTCGATCAATTCCAGAGTGTCGTCGCCGGCGTTCTGCAGGCGATGCCGCGCGCCGCGCGGAATGTAGGTGCTCTGGTTGGCCACCAACTCGAACACCTCCTCGTCGCGGGTCACACGCGCACGCCCCTTGACGACGATCCAGTGCTCGGCGCGATGGCGGTGCATCTGCAACGACAAGCTGGCGCCGGGCTTGACCGCGATACGCTTGACCTGGAAGCCCGGGCCGCGATCGATTCCATCGTAGCTGCCCCAGGGACGAAACACCTTGCGCTGCAAGGTCGCGTGCGGCCGCTCGTCGCGCTTGAGCCGCGCCACGATCTGCTTGATGTCCTGTACCCGATCCTTGTGCGCGACCAGGACGGCATCGTCGGTGTCCACCACCACCATGTCGTCCAGCCCCACCAGGGCCAGCAGTCGGCGCTCGGACCAGGCCAGGGTGTTGCGGGTGTCGATCGCCAGCACGTCCCCGCGGTGCGCATTGCCGAGCGCGTCGTGGGTGGAGACATCGGCCAGCGCCGACCACGAACCCACGTCGCTCCAGCCCACATCGATGGGCAGCACGAAGCCGCGGCCGGTTTTTTCCATCACCGCGTAGTCGATCGAGTCGGCCGGGCAGGCCGCGAAAGCCACGCGATCCAGACGCAGGAAATCGAGGTCGATGCGGGCGCCCGCCAGGGCGTCGCGGCAGCACGCCAGCATGCCGGGCGCGTGCGCGGCCAGTTCGTCCAGATAGCGTGAAGCGCGCAGCAGGAACATGCCGCTGTTCCAGAAATAATCACCTGCGGCGAGGTACGCTTGGGCGGTCTGCAGGTCGGGCTTTTCCACGAACCGCTCGATCGGCCGCACGCCCTGCCCCGGCTTCGCCTTGATGTAGCCGTAGCCGGTGACCGGCGCGTTCGGGACGATGCCGAACGTGACCAGCCCGCCGTCCTCGGCAACCGGCAATGCCGCCAGCACTGCGGCGCGAAACGCCGGTTCGTCGGCGATGACGTGGTCGGACGGCAATACCAGCAAGACCGGATCGGCGCCGTCGGCCATCGCTCGCAAGGCGGCGACCGCGATCGCCGGCGCGGTGTTGCGCCCGACCGGTTCGAGGATCAATGCCTGCGCCGTGGCGCCCACCGCCTGCAATTGCTCGGCCGCCAGAAAGCGGTGTTCTTCGTTGGCGATCACCAATGGCGCGCTCGCGCCGGGCAGATCGCGCACGCGCAACCACGTGGTCTGGAACAGCGTGCGATCGCCCACCAGCGACAGGAACTGCTTGGGACAGGCTTCGCGGGACAGCGGCCACAGACGCGCCCCGGATCCTCCCGAGAGCAGGACGATTTTCAACTCCGACATGGCCACACCAGATCTCGCGGGTCGCTTATGATGCCAGATCGCGGTACCCGCGATGGCGCCGCAGGGCATGTGCAAATGCGTTGCACGGGCCGCAGCGGGCCCTCGGATCGACGATGAAGGAACCCGGATGAGCGACGACACCCGCGCCCAGGCGCGGCTGGCTTGGGCGCGCGGCGCGCTGGCCGACCCGAAGACCGAAGTGGCCCGCGCCTCGATGGATGCGGGCTTTCGCAGCTATTGGCGCACCGCCACGACGCCCAGCCGGATCGTGATGGATTCCCCGCCCGACAGGGAGGACGTGCGCCCGTGGTTGCGCCTGCGCGATGTACTCGCAAGCGGCGGGGTGCGCGTGCCGCGGGTGCTGGCGCAAGACGTCGCGGCCGGGTTCTTGCTGCTGGAGGACCTCGGGCGCGACACCTATCTGCAAGTCATCACCGACGCCAACGCCGACGGGTTGTTCGACGCCGCCATCACGCAATTGCTGAAGTTGCAGGCGATCACCCCTCCCGCCGACCTGCCAGAGTACGACGAAGCCCTGCTGGCACGCGAACTGCGCCTGTTCGACGAGTGGTTCCTCGGTCGTCATCTCGGATTGACGCTCGATTGCGGCGATCTGGAGGCGCTTGATCTGGTCTATCGCCGCCTGATCGACGCGTCGCTCGCCCAATCGCAAGTGCTGGTGCACCGTGACTTCATGCCGCGCAACCTGATGCCGGTCACCGACGGCCCGGCGGTGCTCGACTTTCAGGATGCGGTACGCGGCCCGATCGCCTACGACGCGCTGAGCCTGTTCAAGGACGCCTTCCTGAGCTGGCCGGAAGATCGCGTGGACGCCTGGATGGATCGTTATCACGCCCGTGCCCATGCCGCCGGCTTGCCGGTACCGCCGTTACCGCGCTTTCGTCGCGACGCCGACTGGATCGGCGTGCAGCGCCACCTCAAGGTGATCGGTATCTTCGCGCGGTTGAACCACCGCGACGGCAAACCCAAGTACCTCGCCGACGTGCCGCGCTTTTTCGGCTATCTGGATGCGGTACTGCCAAAGTATCCGGAACTGTCGCCGCTGGCGGAGCTGATCGCGCGCAAGGTCAAGCCGGCGCTGGCGACACCCGCAGCGAACGCATGAAAGCGCTGATCTTCGCGGCCGGCAAGGGCGAGCGCATGCGCCCGCTGACCGAGCGCACCCCCAAGCCCTTGCTGCACGTGGCCGGCAAGCCGCTGATCGTCTGGCATCTGGAAAAACTCGCCGGCATCGGCGTGCGCGAAGTGGTGATCAACACGGCATGGCTGGCCGAGCAGTTTCCCGCCACGCTCGGCGACGGTTCGCGCTGGGGCCTGCGCCTGCACTATTCGCACGAAGGCGCCGAGCCCATCGAGACCGGCGGCGGCATGCTGCACGCGTTGCCGCTGTTACGCGACGGGAAAAATCCCGATGCCGCATTTCTGGCCGTGAACGGCGACATCTGGTGTGACTACGACTTCACCCGCCTGCCGCGCGAACCCACCGGCGTGGCGCATCTGCTGATGGTGGACAACCCGCCACAGCATCCGCGCGGCGATTTCACTCTGGCCAGCGATGGGCGACTGTTCCCGCACCCCGACGCCGTGGCCCCCGGCGCGGGCCACGTCCTCACGTTCTCCGGCATCGGCGTGTACCGCCCGGCGCTGCTGGACGACTGGCGCAGCGTGATCGGCGACGCCGCTGGCGCGCGTGAAGACCCGCCGCGCTTCAAACTCGCCCCGCTGCTGCGCGCGGCGATGGCGGCCGGTGAAATCACTGGCGAACGCCACGCCGGCGCGTGGACGGACGTCGGCACCCCACAGCGGCTGGCGGAACTGGATGCACGGCTGCGCGGCGACCGGCAGTGATCAATCACCAGTCGGCGCTCACCCGGCTTCCAGCACGCCCTTCAGGAATGGCACGGTGATCCGTCGTTGCGCCGCCAGCGAGGCCCGGTCGAGGCGATCGAGCAAGGCGGTCAGCGACGCCAGATCGCGGGCGGTGTGGCGAAACAGGTAATCGAGCACCGCCGCATCCAGATCCAGTCCGCGCACACGCGCCCGCTCGCCCAGAATCCGCCGGCGCTGTGCCTCGTCGGGTACCGACAAGCGAAACTGCGCGCACTGCGCCAGCCGCGAGCGCAGATCGGGCAAGGTCAGCGGCAGTTGTGCGGGAGGTGCATCGGCAGCGTACAGCAGCGCACCGCCGCCGGCGCGCACGCGGTTGTGCAGATCGAACAGGGCGATTTCGGCCTCGCGGTTGCCGGCGATGGCCTGCACGTCGTCCACGCACACCAAGTGCACGCCGCCCTGCCCGGCCAGTGCGGCGCTGGCGCCGGCAGCAAAGGCACGCAGCGGCAGATAAGCCACGGAACGCGCCCGTTCGCTGGCATGCGCGCACGCCGCCAGCAACAGGTGGCTGCGCCCGGCGCCTGGCCCGCCGGTGAGGACCACGCCATCCCGCGTGCCCTCGGCCAAGTCTGCCAAGGCCGCCAGTAAACCCGGCGGCGGGTCGCGATAGCCGTCCAGCCGCTGATCGCGCGGGAACACCAAGCCCAGCGGCAGTTGTGCACCACTCACGTCGATTCCCGACGCATCAGGACGCACCGCCGCCCGGTTCGGCTGCCGCTACGCCGGACGCCGTGACGGGTTCCTCTCCGGCCGGCGCGCGAGCGCCGTAGAGACGACTGGCGGTATAGCGTTCGTGCGCAAAGCGCAGCAGCACCATGACGATGGCCGAGACCGGCAACGCCAGCAGCACGCCGAGGAACCCGAACAACTGGCCGCCTGCCATCAAGGCGAAGATCACCCCGACCGGGTGCATGCCGATCTTGTCGCCGACCAAGCGCGGCACCAGCACGAACGACTCCAAGGTCTGCCCGATCGCGAACGCGCCGGCCACCAGCAGCACATGCTGCAAGTCGCCGTATTGCACCAGCGCGGCCAGCACGCTGACGCTGATGCCGATGGTGACGCCAAGGTAGGGCACGAAGCTGAGCAGGCCGGTGAGCATGCCGATCAGCAGCGCCAGATCCAGCCCGGCCATCCACAAGGCCGTGGTGTACCAGACGCCCAAACACAACATCACCGACACCTGCCCACGCACGAAGCCGCCGAGCATCTCGTCGGACTGTTTGGCCAGCCGCGCGATGGTCGGCTCGATGCCGCGCGGCAGCAGCGCGTCGATGCGCTCGACCAGATCATCCCAGTCGCGCAGGAAGTAGAACGACAGCACCGGCACCAGCAGCACGGTGGAGATCACCTGCACCAGCATCCAGCCCGAGCGCGACAACTGGCCAAGCACGCTGGTCGCCACGCCGGCATCCTGCCAGTGCTTGCTGAGCGCTTCGGCCAGCCGCTGCGGATCCAGATACGGCGCCAGGTTCAAATGCACGTGCGCGTCGATCCACGGCAACGCCGTGTTCCGCGTCCAATCGGCATAGGCTGGCAACTGCGCGACGAAGTGGCTGACCTGCTCACCCACCAGCGGCAGCAGGAAGAACAGCGCCAGCGCCGCCAGCACGGTCATCACGAAAAACACCAAAGACACCGAAAAGGTGCGGCTCATGCGCGCCCGTTCGAGCCGATCCACCAGCGGGTCGCCGAGGTAGCCGAAGAATGCCGAGATCACGAACGGCACCAGCACCGGCGCGAGCAGCCACAGCAACACCCCGGCGACAACGGCGATCGCCAGCCATTCCCAGTGGTGGCTGTGCTCGCCCTGAGGGGGTGCACCGACCGGATCGATTGCGCTCATCGCTCGCCCTCTGAACGTCCCGCCCCGCGTCGGTCGCGCCACTGCGCGCGCGCGCGCAGGCTCCAACGCACAACATAATCGATCCCGCTGGCCACCGTCAGCCCCGCCACCAGCACCCGCATCGCCGGCAACACCGACACCGGCAGCGGCGCGAGGGCCAAATGAACCAGTGCGGCCAGCACAAGCGCGATCTGCGCCACGGTGGTGGTTTTGCCAAGCAGCGTCGGCTCGCCTTGCAGCGGTCCGACCAGGTTGTGATAGGCCACCGCACCGCCGACGATCACCACGTCGCGCCCGACGATCAGCGCGAACAGCCAACCGGGCGTCATCCCCACCAGCCACAGACCGAGAAAGCTGCCGACCAGCAGCAGCTTGTCGGCGATCGGATCGAGCAGACTGCCCAGCCGGGTGCGCCAGCCAAAGCGTTTGGCGAGAAAGCCATCGAGGGCATCGGTGAACCCGGCTACCAACGCCAACCCGAGCGCCAGCGAATAATGGCCGGCATCCAGACCCCACACCAGCGGCACCACCAGCGCCATGCGCACGCCGGTGATGATGTTGGGTAGCTGACGCAGGTTCACGGCCGCAGGTGGAACACCGCTTTGGCCGGATCGGCATCGGCCTCCAGCACCTGCCCGACCCCGACCACGTTGCGGAAGCCTTCCATGCCAGTGGCCAGATCCAGTTGCAGCTTCAGGCCATCGTCGGTCGCGCCGACCAGCACGATCTTGCGCACGATGCCGATGCCTTGCAGGTAGCCCATCGTACGCACGTAGTCATCGCCATTGTGGATGCCATCGATCTGCAACGCGAACGTGCCCGGCGGCCCGGCGCTGACGACCTTGGCGTACTTTTTCGCCAACGCATCGGCCGCCGCTTCGGCACCATCGGCCATCGCCATCCGCGCGTCGGGATTGGTCTGGCCCCAGCGCGCCAGTTCCACGCCGCCATCGAGCAAGATCCACTGCGCACGCCAACCAGCGGCGGTGCGCGTGAGCCGGCCGATCAACTGGCTCGGCCCGTAGGCGGCCGACGGCAGCACCACCGCCTGCGCCGGGCCGATGCCCGAGGCCAGCAGCGCCACCTGCGCTTCCAGCGGGGTGCCATTGGGCAACACGAAGGTGACGCCGCGGTCGTTGCCGGCATCGGTGAGTGACTTGGCGGCGTTCTTGTAGGCCGAGCCGACCAGACGCGGCCCGTGCCCGTCGTCGATCACCAGCCACAGCGCCACCGGCGCGCGTGGCGCCGGCCACGTCGGCAGCCCAGCGCCGGCGATCAGGCCATCGACCGCGGCGCGATCGAACCGCACCACCAGATGCTGGCGGTAGACCGGCGCGCCGTTGTAGGTTTCGCTATCGGTGGTCGTGTGTGAATCCAGCGCCAACCGTCCGGCATTGCCGAGCAGGCCGCGCACCTGCGGCAGGCTGGCGGCGTTGCGCTGGCCGGTGAGCTTGACGATCACCTGCAGCAAGGCGCGCTGGGTGGCCCCGCCACGGTCGGTGGCGTTGTTGACCAGCACGCTGCCTTCGTAGAGGCCGCCGTCGTCGGCCCATGCCGCGCCGGCCAGCGCGAACAGGGAAAAGGCGAGCACGAGGGCCGACAGGCGTGACAGGAAAACAGGGCGCATGGGCGGATCCGGGAACCGTAGCCTGCCGATTATGCCGCAGCCGGGCTGGTAGAATGGCGAGGCGAAACCGGGCCAGAGCCAAAATCGCGCAAGAACCCTTGCCGGCTCCCCATCCCGACCGCGATATCGCCGCAGGCCCCTCTCGGAGCGTTCATTGAATTCCCCCTCCTCCACTACCCCGCTCACCTACCGCGACGCCGGGGTGGACATCGATGCCGGCAACGCCGTGGTCGAAGGCATCAAGCCGCTGGTTGCGCGCACCTTCCGCCCCGAGGTGATGGGCGGGTTGGGCGGCTTCGGCGCGCTGTTCAACATCGCCGGCAAGTACCGCGAGCCGGTGCTGGTGTCGGGCACTGACGGGGTGGGCACCAAGCTCAAGCTCGCCCAGCAGTTGCACCGCCACGACACCATCGGCATCGACCTGGTCGGCATGTGCGTGAACGACGTGCTGGTGCAAGGCGCCGAGCCGCTGTTCTTTCTGGATTACTTCGCTACCGGCAAGCTGCACGTGGACACCACGGTCGCGGTGGTCGGTGGCATCGCCAAGGGTTGCGAGCTGGCCGGTTGCGCGCTGATCGGCGGCGAGACCGCGGAGATGCCGGACATGTACCCGCCCGGCGAATACGATCTGGCCGGGTTTTGCGTGGGCGCGGTGGAGAAGGCCGACGTGCTCGACGGCACCCGCGTGCGCGCCGGCGACGTGCTGCTCGGGATCGCTTCCAGCGGCCCGCATTCCAACGGCTATTCGCTGATCCGGCGCATCCTCGCCCGCGCCGGCTGCACGCCCGACAACGGCGGCTTGGACGCGGACATCGGCGGGGTGACGCTGGCCGACGCGCTGATGGCGCCCACCACGATCTACGTCAAGCCCATCCTCGAACTGCTGCGCGGGGAGTGGCGCGAGGACGTGCACGCGATGGCGCACATCACCGGCGGTGGGCTGACCGAGAACATCATCCGCGTGATTCCCGACGGCCTCGGGCTGGACATCGAGGCCTCTTCCATCGTGCTGCCGCCGGTGTTCGACTGGCTGGTCCGCGAAGGCGCGGTGCCGCGCGCGGAGATGTGGCGCACCTTCAACTGCGGCGTCGGCTTCGTGCTGGTGGTGGCCTCCGACATGCTGCACGCCATCGGCGGCGCGCTCACCCGCGCGGGACTGGCGCATCGCCCGATCGGCCACGTCGTGCGTCGCGCCGACGGCGAGCGCGTGCGGATCTCCTGAGCCGTTCGCCTTGCACGAGTCCCGCGTCCCGAGTCCCGAGTCCCGGCCGTTTCGCCTGGCCGTCCTCGCCTCCGGTCGCGGCAGCAATCTGCAAGCGCTGCTGGATGCCGCGCCCACCCGCGGTTTCGCGATCGTGGGCGTGTTCTCCGACCACGCCGACGCGCCGGCACTGGCGCGCGCCCGCGTCGCCGGCGTTCCGGCCGTTGCGCGCAATCCGAAGGCATTCGCCACGCGCGAGGCTTTCGACACCGCACTGTTCGACGCCATCGATGTGGGCATGCCGGACTTGGTCGTGTGCGCCGGTTACCTGCGCATCCTCAGCGACGCGGCGGTACTGCGCCATGCCGGGCGCATCGTCAACATCCACCCTTCGCTGTTGCCCAAGTATCCCGGCCTGCGCACGCACGCGCGCGCGATTGCAGCCGGCGACACCGAGCACGGTGCCAGCGTGCATTACGTCATCCCGGCGCTGGATGCCGGCCCGCTGATCGCGCAGGCACGGCTGCCGATCCTTCCGGGTGATACGCCGGCGACGCTCGCCGAACGCCTGCTGCCACGCGAACATCGGCTGTTGGTGGAAGCGGTGACGTGGATCGCCGCCGGGCGCCTCTTGCAGCACGGTTCAGCCGTGCTGCTGGATAGTCGGCCCCTGCGCACGCCCTTGCGGCTGGGTGCCGACGATCGCCTCATCGAACCTGCGGAAACGCCATCGCCATGAAAAAATTCGTATTCCCCGCGCTGCTGGCGGTTGCGCTGGTTGCCAGCGCGCAGGCCGCCGAACTGCGCCCGTTCACCGCCAACTACCAGATGTCGCGCAACGGCTCGCTGGTCGGCGAGGCCACCTTCACCCTGCGCCCGGCCGCGGGCGGTTGGGAATACGACCAGAGCACCCGCGGCACGCACGGCGTGGCGGCGCTTGCAGCAGCCAACGTCGACGAGAACTCCGCGCTGGAAGTGGTCGGCGGCGCGCTGCAACTGCGCAGCTACCGCTACCGGATGTCGACCTTGCTCAAGTCGTCCAACCGCTCGGTGGACGTCAATGCCGCCGCGCACACCATCACGATCCGCGACAAGAAACGCGACCTGAGCTTTCCCATGCAGGCCGGGGTGCTCGACCAGAACTCGGTGACGCTGGCGATCGCCCAGGATCTGGCGGCCGGCAAGCGCGGCACCTTGAGCTACCCGGTGGCCACGCGCAGCGCGGTGGAAACCCAACGCTACGTGGTCGGCAAGGAATCCATGCTGCAAGTGCCGGCCGGCTCGCTGCGCACCATCGTGGTCACCCGCCAGCGCGACAGCAACAACGGACGCGTGACCGCGTACTGGTTCGGCATCGACAACGGCTACGTGCCGGTGCGCATCGTGCAGAACGAACCCAGCGGGGAATCGTGGGTGGCCAGCCTGGTGTCGGTGATGCGCTGAGGTGGTCTGCAATTGGCGCGCGAGCACGCCGGTTCCCCCCGCCTTCGCGGGGGCAGGCTCTGCGCTCATCGTAAAGCGCGGATCAACGCGCCGAGGCCTTCGCATGGCGTTTCATGCGCCACCTCGGCACCGTCATCAGGCCGCCGCGTGCAGTTCCTCACGGATTACCCGCCGCAGCACACGCTCCAGCGCACCGTCGCGCTCGCCGATGTACCCACGCAGTGCCTCGTTGATCAACGTCTGGTAATTGCCGCCGCCCTTGACTTGGGCGCGGAACCACGCCAGCACTTCGGCGTCGAGGCGGATGGTGATGCGCTCCTTTCCCGGTTCGCCGATCAAAGCACCGCGCTTGGCGTTGCTGAAGTCGATGTCTTTGCGCATGTCGGGTCACTCCTGATACTGGGCAATCTCGCCCGGGCTGGCCTTGCGGGCCGAAATGATGCGATAGACGTCGTCATGGCGCTCCACCCAGACCACATACAGCACGCGAAGGGTGATGCCCATGCCGAGCGTGACCATGCGCGCTTCGTCCGTGCTGTCCGGGTCGGATCGCGTCATCGCGTAGTCGTCGAAGAACACGCCCACCGCATCGGCGAAGTCCACCCCGTGCTTGGCAAGGTTGGTGGCGCGCTTGGCTTCGTCCCATTCGTAGCGCATGGATCGAGTGTATGCACTATCGTGCATACTCGTCAAGCATCCCCCAATCGGCTGCATCGTTCCGGTTCGCGTCCGGCACGCATGCCCGGAGCGCACGCCGCCACCGCAACAACGCTCAGTTCGGCAAGCGCTTGATCTTCGCGCCCAGCCCGCCGAGTTTTTCCTCGATGTTTTCGTAGCCGCGGTCGATGTGGTAGATGCGATCGACCGTGGTCTCGCCGCTGGCGACCAATCCGGCCAGCACCAGCGAGGCCGAGGCGCGCAGGTCGGTGGCCATCAAGGGCGCGCCGCTCATGGTGGTCACGCCGTGGCAGATGGCCGCATTGCCTTCCACGCGGATGTCCGCACCGAGGCGCTGCAACTCGTGGATGTGCATGAAGCGGTTTTCGAACACCGTCTCGGTGACCACGCCGACACCTTCGGCGCAGGCGTTGAGGGCGATGAACTGCGCCTGCATGTCGGTCGGGAACGCCGGGTACGGCGCGGTGGTCAGGCTCACCGCCTTGGGGCGACGACCGCGCATGTCCACCTCGATCCAGTCGGCACCGGTGTTGACGTGCGCACCGGCTTCTTCAAGCTTGACCAACACCGCATCCAGCGTGTCGGCACGCGCGCGCTTGGCGCGCACGCGGCCCTGGGTGATCGCGCCGGCGACCAGGAAGGTGCCGGTCTCGATGCGATCGGGCAACACTTCGTAACGGCAGCCGTGCAGGCGCGGCACGCCCTCGATCACCAGCGTGGAGGTGCCGGCACCGGAAACCTTGGCGCCCATCGCGTTCAGGCACATTGCCAGATCGACGACTTCGGGCTCTTGCGCGGCGTTCTCGATCACCGTGGTGCCTTCGGCCAGAGTGGCGGCCATCAGCAGGTTCTCGGTGCCGGTCACGGTGACCAGGTCCATCACGATGCGGGTGCCACGCAGGCGTTTGGCCTTCGCCACGATGTAACCGTTCTCCACGGTGATGTCGGCGCCGAGCGCGCGCAGGCCGCGGATGTGCTGGTCGACCGGGCGCGAGCCGATCGCGCAGCCGCCCGGCAACGAGACTTCCGCCGCGCCGAAGCGCGCCACCAACGGCCCGAGCACGAGGATCGAGGCGCGCATCGTCTTGACCAGGTCGTAGGGCGCGACGTGACTGCTGATCATGCCCGGATCGACGGTGATGCGCATCTTCTCGTCCACCATCAGCTGAACGCCCATGCGCCCGAGCAGTTCCATGGTGGTGGTTACGTCGTGCAGGTGCGGGACGTTGGAAATCTCCATTGGCCCATCCGCCAGCAAGGTGGCGGCGAGGATCGGCAGCACCGCGTTCTTGGCGCCGGAGATCTGCACCTCGCCATTGAGCGGCTCACCGCCGGAGATCAGGATTTTGGCCATGGAGAAGGGATTAGAGGAAAGGAGCGAAAGGCAAGGAACTCACGTAACGAATCAATCGAATCCCACGCTCTTTCGATTCACGATTCACGATTCACGATTCACGATTCACGATTCACGATTCACGATTCACCATTCACGCCCCTGCCTCAGCCGGCGTGAGCGTTTGCAGCGACAGCGCGTGAATCTCGCCGCCCATGCGCTCGCCGAGCGTCGCATAGACCATGCGATGGCGTGCGAGCGGCAACTTGCCGGTGAACGCTGCGCTGACTACCTGCGCCTCGAAATGCACGCCGTCGTCGCCGCGTACCGCGACTTTCGCATCGGGCAATCCGGCTTGGATGAGTCTGCAAATATGGTCAGCGTCCATCACGGCTCCGGGCATGGCCCGGAACCGCCGGGGCGTGCGTTACACTAGCCTGCTAGTTTACACCGACCGTGCCCGGGATCGCCGCCTCGATGTCTGCGCAGATGCTTGCACACCCGCAATCCGCCGCCCTGCTCGATGCCGGCCGACGCGTGCTGGCGATCGAGATCAGCGCGCTGCAGGCATTGCGCGAGCGACTGGACGAAAGCTTCGCCGCCGCCTGCCAGCGCATGCTGGCTTGCCGTGGTCGCGTCGTTGCCACCGGAATGGGCAAGTCCGGGCACATCGCGCGCAAGATCGCCGCAACCTTGGCGTCCACCGGCACGCCCGCGTTCTACGTGCATCCGGGCGAAGCCAGCCACGGCGATCTGGGCATGATCACCGACACCGATCTGGTGTTGGCGGTGACGAACTCCGGCGAAACCGAGGAACTGCTGGCGATCGTTCCGGCGCTCAAACGCCAAGGCAATGGCCTGATCGTGTTGAGCGGGCGACCGGAGTCGAGTATCGCCAAGGTCGCCGACGTGCATCTGGACGTGAGCGTGCCCGAAGAAGCCTGCCCGCTGGGGCTGGCGCCGACCTCCAGCACCACCGCCGCGCTGGCGATGGGCGACGCACTGGCGGTGGCACTGCTGGAAGCGCGTGGTTTCAGCCGCGACGACTTCGCCCGCTCGCACCCGGCCGGCAGCCTCGGTCGCCGCTTGCTGCTGCGCATCGGCGACATCATGCACGCAGGCAACGACACGCCGCGCGTCGACGCGAACGCAAGCTTGACGCAAGCGCTGGTGGAAATGAGCCGCAAGCGGTTGGGCATGACAGCGATCGTCGACGACGAGGGCGCGTTACTGGGCGTGTTCACCGACGGCGACCTGCGCCGCGCGCTCGACGATGCCCGCATCGACCTGCGCCACGCGCGCGTGGCCGACGTGATGACCCGCAACCCCAAGGCCATCGCCGCCGACAGCCTTGCCGTGGAAGCCGCCCGGCTGATGGAGGAACACCGCATCAACGCTCTGCCGGTGATCGACACCAACCGCCGCGTGGTCGGCGCGCTGAACATCCACGACCTGCTCAAGGCGAGGGTGGTGTGAGGCGGGATTGGAGCCGCAGGAACGCTTTCAACGATCAGAAAGTACAGTTGACAGCATTGTCAACCATGGTTCACAGTTCCCCATGGTCGAGATCCTCAAGAGCGCCATTTTCGACGCGTGGCTGTCGGGATTGCGCGACCTGCATGCGCGAGGGCGCATCCAGGCAAGGGTCGACCGCTTGGCGATCGGCCATCTTGGCGACGTCAAGTCGGTTGGCGAGGGCGTGAGTGAGCTGCGCATCGACTACGGCCCCGGCTACCGGGTGTATTTCCTGCGGCGTGGTGCGGCGCTGATCGTGTTGTTGTGTGGCGGCGACAAGGCCACGCAGGCTGCGGATATCGCTGCGGCCAAACGCATCGCCGCTCAACGGAAGAAATGGACATGACGCGCGAAACTTTCAGCCGTTACGACTCCGCCGACTACCTCAAGACCGAGGCGGATATAGCCGCCTACCTCGACGCCTGTATGGACGAGGGCGGCGACGACCCGTCCTTCATTGCCCACGCGCTGGGTGTGGTGGCGCGCGCGCGCAACATGAGCCACTTGGCACGCGACACCGGCCTGACCCGTGAGGGGCTCTACAAGGCGCTCTCGGGCGACGGCAACCCCAGCTTCGCCACGGTACTCAAGGTAGCGCGCGCGCTGGGCCTGAAGCTGGCCTTCCAGCCGGCGTGAGCCGGAAACCGGAAACGGAAAGGGCCAGAGTGAATTCTCGTTTGAAAAGCCCGCCTATGCGCACGTAGGAATCGGCCTACAGGCCTATCCGTGGCCCACCGACACCAGGCACGACCCGGCTACGGCACTCTGCAACCTGTCGCCGCGCCGGAACCGCCATGCCACGCCGCCCACGTCTCGAACTGCCGGGAGTGCCCCTTCATGTGACCCATCGCGGCGTCAACCGCGCCGCCGTGTTCCTCGACGACGAGGATCACGCCACCTACCGCCAGTTCTTGCGCGAGGCGCTCGCCGAGCACGGCATCGCCCTGCACGCCTATGTGTTGATGACCAACCACGTCCACTTGCTGCTCACCGCGCCCGCGCCCGGTCGGCTGTCCCGCGCCATGAGCCGCCTCGGCCAACGTTACGTGCCCTTGTTCAATCGCAAGCACGGACGCACCGGCACGCTGTGGGAAGGTCGCTTCAAGTCGTGCGTCGTGGATTCGAGCGGCTACCTGGCGCGCGTGCACCGCTACATCGAACTCAATCCCGTGCGCGCGGCCATGGTGGCCGACCCCGAGCACTACCGCTGGTCCAGCGTGCACGCCAGCGTCGGCACGGCGTCCGATTCGCTACTCACGCCTCACCCGGCGTTTCTGGCGATCGCCAGCGATCCGGCCGAGCGCGGCCGTCTGCATCGCCAATGGCTACGGGAAGCGCTCCACGATGATGAACTACGCGCCATCCGGATCCATTTGCAGCAGGAACGCGCACTCGGCTCGCCCAGGTTTCAGGAGATGGTCGAAAAAACCTTGAACCGCCCGGTGGCCGTCAGGCCGAGGGGCCGACCGCCGAGCACGCCTGCCGACTTCATCGAACGGGCGTGAGGCGATTCAAACGGATATTTACTCTGGCCCTGAGGTATCCCCACAAAATATCCAATCGGTGCAATGCTTTGCGTCGCATCGATGCGTGACAGTGCACGCATGATGCAGCCATTCTTGCGGTTACCAGGCCTCAAGAGACTGCACCATGCGCGCAACCCAAGTATTGCAAAGATGTCTTTCCGATGCGCTCGTTCCGATGCATGCAAGCCGTTGCGCGGTACTGCTCAAAGCGACCGAGGCGTTGCTGGAGGGACGTCGGCTGACCTTGATGGATGTAGCGCGATCCTGGCCCACCGCACAGCGCGTTCGCGCTCCGCTCAAGGCGTTTGATCGGCTGTTGAGCAATCGCCATTTGCAGGCCGAGCGGGAGTCGTTGCATGCGGCGATGGCGGTCTGGCTGTTGCGCCAGCCGCAGCCGGTGATCGTGGTGGACTGGTGCGATCTGAAGGCCGATCGAAGCCAGCATTTGCTCCGGGCGGCCGTTGCCGTGGGGGGTCGCACGCTGACTCTGCTGGATGCGGTGTTCCCTGACGGCATGCAGGGATCGCCCGTGGCGGAGAAGCAGTTCCTGAAGCAATTGGCCGCACTGATTCCGGCCGGATCCACCCCGATCATCGTTACCGACGCTGGCTTTCGCGCACCTTGGTTCCGTCAGGTGGAAGCATTGGGATGGCATTGGCTGGGCCGGCTGCGGCATCGCACGTTGATCAAGCCGGTGACCGAGGAACTGGCCGAAGACTGGGTGCCTTGCAAGGCCCTGTACGCTTTGGCGCTGGCTGCGCCACGCGATCTGGGGTTGATGCATATCGTACGCAACGCGCCGATGGTGGCGCGTACGGTGCTGCATGCCAAGCCACCGCAGCATCGCAAGTCCTACACCCGCCGCGGCCAGCCGCGGCGCAGCAAGATCAGCCTGCAAAGCGCAGCGCGCGAACGCGAGCCATGGCTGCTGATAGCTTCACCCGAACTGGAAGCCTTGAGTGCGCGGCAGGTGATCGGCCTGTACGCCCGACGCATGCAGATCGAGTTGGCGTTCCGCGATCTGAAGTCGCACCGCTACGGCCAAGGCTTTGAAGACAGCCTCACACGCAAAGGATCGCGCATCGAGATCCTGCTGTTGATCCATACCCTGGCAGCCTTCGCATCCTGGCTCGTCGGCATGGCATGCGAACGCATGGGCATCGATCAATGGCTCAACCCGCGCCGATCCACCCGCCGCCTGTATTCGGTCATGCGTCTGGGACGCGAAGCGCTCGTGCGAAGGTGGCTCGACTGGACCGTCGAACAGCTCATCGGGCAACTCATAAAACCGCTGCCTGCTCTACAAGATCAGCTCGCGTTGCCGGTGTGAATTCGTGGGGATACCTCAGACTCTGGCCCCTTTTCCAACGGGCGTGAGGCGATTCAAACGGATATTTACTCTGGCCCCTTTTTCACCTGCTGACCCCTTTTTCCTCACCAAATTCAGCAGGGGAAGCGCGCCAGGAAAAAATGCGATGTAAGACCTGTGAATCGAAGGAATGGCCGAGTCAATGTTGGCCCGCAGCTTAATTCAGTTTTATCTGCTCTCTCGATCCAAGCAGATGAACGCCGACTTGGGGGCAAATCCAATTCATCGCTCTCATCATATACATAGCCCCTTCCCGCTCCAATCATTCCGTCCGTATCCCACACCAAGAGTTTAGGCTGGCCGTTCACACGAGGCGCGGCGTCTACCTCTTTCAAAAGCGAGGAACGCATGAAGAAAAAACGGACTTCGTCGCCGAAGTCGTTCAGCATATACATGCTCTGCGGCAAGCAAGAAGCGAAAGCCAGAAAGCATGCCAAAGCAGCAAAACTACAGATCGCATTAACCCTTTGTTTGTGACGTAGAGCACTTATTGCATAAGTCACGGCCACCATGGAATTCAACATCCATGCGATCAGCAAACACGCAACCACCAAGATGTATCCGGCAACCGCTCCAAGATTTGTAGCGCGCAAGCATACAACGATTATTGGAATGCCGAATCCGAAAGCCCAGAGCAGCCCGAATACCTTTCGACTTTTCGGAGAGGGCACAAGCGGCTGAACTTGAGACATTCTCGTTATCCCAGTTACTTTTTATGAATCTGAGTGTCATCAGGAGGTGCGGGGTACACAGACTCCACAGCTTGGAGCGAAGTGGTTTCTGTAAACGCAGAACCATCATTAAGAATGTTGTCGCCGGCGAAGGGAATATGAACGGCCGGGAGGGTGAGCGAAGCCCAAGGAGCCATGCACATGGCTTGGCCGTTCTCCACCGGACCTAGCTTTCCTAAACTAGCGGCTATCCACCCATTGTTCCACCAAGTGACTTGGCTAGAATTGCCTGCATTAGAAGAAATACCAAATGCGATAGTTCCGACTAGCGTATCCATCTCCCACATCGAGTACCCTGCACCATACATGTACACACCGACGGCGAAGTTTGAAGCGTTCGTCCATTCCGACCAGAAAGTTCCACCATCTGTTGCACTCGCGCCTTGCCGTTGGAAATCGTAGATTCCAAAATGTCCGACGTAGGCGTTTGAACCCAAAAATCCATAAGCGGCACCGATGGTTTCGATCCCTCCAAAGTTCGCATTTGCAGGCGCATAGAAAAATTGTCCGCTTGGTGCTTGGTAGAGTACGGAACCCGGAGGTACTGAATGATTCACCGTCAGGGATGGAGTTTCCCCGAAGGGGTCTCCTGCCATGACGGGTGCGTTATCTACGTATTCAAATGTATTGAGCCCTCCAGCCAACCCCATCGGATCTGATTCCACGTACCGCCCCACGCTCGCATCGTAGTCGCGGAAGCCGTTGTTCCACAGCCCGGTCTCGGCATCATAGTACTGCCCCGGGAAGCCGATGTTCAGCCCGCCGATGCTGTCCTGGGTCACGGTGCGGTCGAAGGCGAAGTTGTTGGCCCGCCAGACCACCGCCTTGGCGGCGTTGGTGACGATCTCCGGCCGCCCGAGCTGGTCGGTGTGAACCATGTCCAGCGCGCCGCCGCGCACCATGCCCACCAGCGCGCCGCCCATCCAGATGTAGTCGGTCATGCCGGCGTTGCCGTTCTCGCTCAGCAGCGAGCCGTCGGTCGCGTACACGAAGTGCGTCCAGTTGCCGCCGGTGGCCTTGTACACGCGCCGCCCTTGCGGATCGACGTGGTAGCTCGTGGTCGCGCCGCCCTTGGCGGAGCTGTCCATGCGGTTGAACGGGTCGTAGTGGAAGGCGATCGCGCCATTGGTGCCGCTGTCGCTGATGCGGTTGCCGTTGGCGTCGTAGCCGAAGGTGCGGGGGCCGGTTCCGGTCAGCCCGTTCAGCTCGTTGCTGGCCGGGGCCAGCGTGTAACCGGTGCTGGCCGTGCCAACCGACTGGCTGCTGCGGTTGCTGTCGGCATCGTAGCCCCAGGCCGTGTTGCCAGAACCCGAGGTCGCCCCGGTCAGGCGGATCAGCGGGTCGTAGCTGAAGCTTTGGGTCAGGCCGGCGTTGACGCCGTTGGTGATCGCGGTGATCGAGTTGTCGGCGTCGTAGCGGAAGGTCAGGCTCTGCAGCACCGTGCTCGAGGGAATCGTCGTGCTGATGCCGGTCAGGCGGCCGTCCAGGTCGTAGTTGTTGCCGCGCACCAGGCCGTTGCCGTAGGTCCAGCCGGCGACGCCCGCATACGGCTGGTAGGACAGGCCGGTGGCGACGTTGCTGGTGATGCCGTTGATGGTCGCGGTCACCGCTGCCAACTTGCCGGCGGTGTAGGCGTAGTTGGCAGCCACGCCGTTCGGATAGGTCACTCCGGTCACCCGGCCCAGGCTGTCGTAGGCGTAGGCGGTGTTGTAGTTATTGCCGGCCACGGTGCTGCTCTGGCTGGCCACCCAGCCTTCCGGCGTGTAGCTGGTGGTCAGGGTGTCGGTGTAGCCGCTGAAGGCATCCGATACGCTGCACAGGCGGCCCACGCCGTGGGTGCAGGTGTCGTAGGCGAAGGTCTGCGTCTGGCCACCGGCAGTCGCCGTCGCCACCCGGTTGAGCCCGTCATAGCCATACGTGGTGACCATGCCGTCGGCGCGCTTGAAGCTGGTCTTGCGGCCGCCCGCGTCCCAGGTGAACGACACCGTGCCGGTATCCGGGCTTGACTGCGCCCACATCTGGCCGAAGCCATCGTACACGTAGGTCGTGACCAGGAAGCGCGGATCCACGATCGACTTCACGCGGTCGCCGGCGTCGTAACTGATGGCGGTGAAGCCGTCATTGGCATCGACCGAGCCGATCTTGCGGTTCAGGTGGTCGTAGACGTAGGTGGTGACGTGGCCCAGAGAATCGGTGGTCGCGATGACGTTGCCGTTCTTGTCGTAGCCGTTGACGAAGTTCTGGTTGTTGTTGCCGGTGGATTTCCACACGCGCCCGAGGCCGTCGTAGGTGCGGAAGGCCGAGCTGACGGTGGTGGAGGTGCCGACGAAGCCAAAGGCCCACGCCGCGCAGTCGGGTTCACCCTCCTTGTCCTTGAACGGCTTGATGCAGCTTTCTTTCCACACTCCGTTCTTGGCGGTCTCGTCGATCTCGACGACTTCGCCGGCGGTGTTGTAGAGGTAATCCTCTTCTTCGAGGTTGGCGCCGCCGGCGACGGTGCCGCCAGTCGCGCGGTACTTCGCGATCAGGCGGCGGGTGTCGTCGTATTCGTAATTTTCGGTGACGGCATCCGGCGTGGTCACGCTGGCGAGCTGCCCCGACGGGGTGTACATGTAGGTCGTGTTCGCGGCCACGCCGTTCGGCGCGGTCTGCACGTTGGTCACCTGCCCGAGCGTGTTGTAGGTGTAAACCGTCTTGTCGCCGTTGGGCCCGACCATCTGTCCCGGCTCGCCCAGCGCGTTGTAGCCGCTCCAGGTCGTGGTCTGCCCGAGATTGTTCCTGACCGCAATCACGTCGCCTGCGATGCTGTAGCTGGAGGTGACCTGATCGCTGTTGCCGGCGACCGGCCCGTTCGCAACCATCGTCAGCAGCATGCCGTTGGTCGTGTTGTTGGTGTAGGCGTAAGTGACCGTGTGGGCCTGGTTGGCTACGCCGTTCGCCGTGAGGTTGATCTGGGTCACCGACGCCACGCGCTGGGTGAGCGGATCGTAGCTGTAGTCGGTCTCGTGGTCGCCGGGGACGACGACCTTCAGCAGGCGGTTGGTGCCGGGCGTCGTGTCCCAGGTGTATTGCGTCGTGCGTGCCTCCGGCTGCCCGGACGCCTCGACTTTTTGCTGCAACTGGCCGTTGGCGGCGTAGGTGTAGGCGGTGACGTTGCCGTTGAAGTCGGTGACCTGCGAGTCGTAGCCGTTGGCATCGTAGCTGTGGGATTTGCTCGCATCCGGCGCGTTGGCGCCGCCGGTGCCGCTGGTGCTGGTGACCAGTCCATTGACGAACGTGTAGGTTGTCTGCCGACCCAACGGACTCGTTTCCAATACGGACAGGGTATTGTTCGCACCGGACGTGTACACGAAGGTGTAAACGCTTTGGGTGCTGTTGTAACCCAAGGTGCGTGTGGTCGCGCGGCCAATACCGTCGAACACGAAGTTCGCGAAACTCTCGTCATCGCGTGAAACGCCGGTCAAGGCACCCGCAAATCGACTGTCGCCGTACTGGTAGTAGGTGTACGTCGTCATGCCATCACCACCGATCCCGCTCACCTTCGTGAGCAGGTTCACGCCGGCACCCAGCGCGTTGGCGCTGTAGGTGTAGGTATGCGCAGTGCCGCCCGGATCGGTGACCTGGGTTAGTTGATTGCCGGTCCACGTCAGCACCACCTTGCGCCCGTTGGTGTGGGTGACCGACTGCAGGTAGTTGCTGGCGTTGTAGGCGAAAGCCCAGCCGACGTTCTGGGCGTCGCGGATCGACGTCACGTAGCCGGTGGCACTGTAGTTCTCGGTGCCTTGATGGTCGTTGTGCAGGGTGTAGGAACCATCCGCATTGCGGACGATGTAGGCAATGGGCGCAGGCTTGGTCTCCAGCCACTCGTTCTTGGACGCGCTGTACACGTACTTGATGCGACGGCCGTCGGGCAGGTGCGCCCACAGCACAAGGCTGGTCGTGCCGGTTGGCACCGTCGCGCATACGCCGCCGGGCTTGGGATAGCAGACGCCGGTTGGCCTGCTGGTATTGAAAGAAAGCTTGTAATCGAAATTGCTCTGCCACTTGCCGCCGAAGATGCCGACGCCGCTCCAGTAACTGTTGTAGGTGCGTGTCAGGAACAGCGCCATCTCGCCCTTGCCGCTGATATCTGTTTCCGGAAAGACCAGGTTGCCGGTGGCATAAACGATGGGGCCGGAGCCTTGGCGCAGGGCACTGGCGTCCAAGTCGGATTCGACCTCACCCAAGTTGTAGCCGGTGCTGCCGGTGTCGGCGTGCGCGAGCGGCGCATGAAGCGCCGCCATCGTCAGTGCGATGGTTGCCAGCAGCGGGGCGAGCGTATGTCTGAAGCGCATGGGTGGTGTTCCAGCATGTGGGTGTGGACAGCAGCCGTAAACGTGCGCACGGCTTCCCGGCAACGAGAATGGGTTGCCCGAGCAAACCGGGAGCGATCACGCAGGCGAAGGGCCGCGCAAGATAAGTCAGAGAGCGTTAAGAAAATCTGCGTGGCGTGATGCCAGATCGTACCCACCGCAATAGTCCACCCCGTCAGGCGGTCGCGTATCCCGCGCAACCTCGACGTAGACAGGGCCTTACGCAGGCCTGTGGCATGCTGGGGGTCTTTCCGCTCACCATTCCGCATTCTCCGCCCCCCATGCCCTACTCCCCCCATAACGATTTCCCCGCCGACATCCGCGCGCGCGCCGAAGCAGTGCGGTTGGCTGCGTTCGACGTCGATGGCACGCTCACCGACGGGCGGATCGTGCTGGACGCGGCAGGCAACGAGTCCAAGAGCTTCCACGTCGCCGATGGCTTGGGTTTGAAGTTGCTCGGTGAGTTCGGCATCGGAGTGGCTTTCGTCACCGCGCGCAGCGGTTCGGTGGTGCCGGCGCGGGCGCGCGAGCTGGGCGTGCGCCACGTGTTTACCGGCGTGCCTGACAAGCTGGCCTGCCTCGACGAGTTGGCTGCAAAGGTCGGCATCTCCCGTGCGCAAATCGCCTTCATGGGCGACGACCTGCCGGACCTGCGCGTGCTGGCCGCGGTGGGTTTTGCCATCGCCCCGGCCGACGCGCACCCGTGGGTGCGCGAGCGCGTGCATTGGCGCACGCGCCTGCCCGGCGGGCACGGCGCGGCGCGTGAACTGTGCGATCTGGTGCTGGGCGCGCAGGGCCACGCTGACGCCGTGTTGAAGCGTTACGCCGCGCCATGAACCGGCGCGCACTGGCCACCGTGTTGCTGATGCCCGTCGCCGTGGCCACCGCGTGGTGGGCGTGGCGGTTGTGGCCCAAGCCCGAAGTGGTGGGCACGGTCGGCCCGCAGCGCGGCGATTACACGGTCGAGCGCTACCACCTGGTGGCGATGAACAAGCAGGGCGGCGTGGCCTTCCGCAGCCAGGGCCCGTATGCGGTGCGCGACCCGTTCAACCAGCAGTTGTTCCTCAACACGCCGCGTTTCAGCTTCCCCGACCACGCCGGCAAGGGCGACTGGAACGGCAGCGCGCAGTCGGGCTGGGTGAGTTCGGATGGCGACGAAGTGCGGCTGAAACGCGATGTCGTGCTCGATGGGCCGGTGGTTCCGGGCAAGGATCAGATCCACATCCGCACCCAGTGGTTGAGCGTGATGCCCGACCCGCAGACCGCACACACCCCGCTGCCTGTGTCCATCACCCGCGGCCCCTCTATACTTTCCGGCACCGGCATGAACGCGTGGTTGCCCGATTCGCGCGTCGAGCTGCTTTCCAAGGTGAGTTTCCACGATGTCCCCAAGCCGAAACATTGATTCGACCGCGTGGCGCATCGCGCTCGTGCTCGCACTGGCGCTGGCCTGCACCGGCGCGTGGGCGAAGAAGGCCGACCGCCAGCAGCCGATGGACGTGCACGCCGACCACCTCGACGGCAACCTCGCCGACGACGGCGTGAGCGTGATCACCGGCAACGTGATCATGACCCAGGGCACGCTGGAAATCCGCTCCGACAAGGCGGTGATCACCCGCGCCAACGGCGACATGAGCCGCGCGGTGCTCACCGGCAATCCCGTGCACATGAAGCAGCTCGACGAGAACAACGAGCCGATGTACGCCACCTCGCGCCAGCTCGACTACGACCTGCTCAAGAACATCGCCGTGCTCACCGGCGATGCGCTGGTCAACCAACCCTCGCGCGGGCAGATGCGCGGGCAGCGGATCGTCTACGACGTGGACAACGGCAAGGTCACCAGCGGCGACGACGGCACCCGCGTGTCGATGCACATCCTGCCCAAGCCCAAGCCCGGGCAAGCCGCGGCGCCCAAGGCCGAGGCGCCGCCGCCCGACCTCCCCGACGCCACGCCCGCAGCCAGCGGCAAGACGCCCTGATGCTCGTCGCCTCGGGCCTGTCCAAGCGCTACAAGGCGCGCGCGGTCGTCAGCGATT
The DNA here is from genome assembly GCA_018241125.1 of Pseudomonadota bacterium. Classification (GTDB taxonomy): domain Bacteria; phylum Pseudomonadota; class Gammaproteobacteria; order Xanthomonadales; family Xanthomonadaceae; genus SZAS-103. Next base: position 31,615 of record JAFEEL010000031.1, read on the forward strand.
TCGCGCTCAATCTCGACGCCGGCGAGGTGGTCGGCCTGCTCGGCCCCAACGGCGCCGGCAAGACCACCTGCTTCTACATGATCGTCGGCCTGATCGCCGCCGACGCCGGCCGCATCGAACTGGACGGCAAGGACATCACCGGCCTGCCGATGCACGCCCGCGCGCGGCTGGGCATGGGTTACCTGCCGCAGGAGCCGTCGGTGTTCCGCCGTCTGACCGTGGCGCAAAACCTCGACGCGGTACTTGAACTGCGCAAGGATCTGGATGCCAAGGGGCAGGCGCGCGAACGCGCCGCCCTGTTGGATGAATTGCAGATCGAGCACGTCGCGGGCCAGATCGGCGCCAGCCTGTCCGGCGGCGAGCGCCGACGCACCGAAATCGCCCGCGCGCTGGCCGGCAAACCACGGCTGATGCTGCTCGACGAACCCTTCGCCGGCGTGGACCCGATCTCGGTCGGGGAAATCCAGAAGATCGTCCGCCACCTGCGCGATCGCGGCATCGGCGTGCTGATCACCGACCACAACGTGCGCGAGACGCTGGGCATCTGCGACCGCGCCTACATCCTCAACGCCGGCAGCGTGCTCACCCAAGGCGCGCCGGAGGCCATCCTCGCCAATCCCGACGTGCGCCGGGTGTATCTGGGCGAGGAGTTCCGGCTGTAGTCGCAGCCGCCGGCGTTCACCGGCCGGCGCGCCGAGCCCCTGGCTTGCAGGAAGCGGTTACAGAAACTTTTCCCGCACCGTCTCGTCCTCGTACAGCGACTGCGTGGGGCGCAGCAGGTCGCTGCGGCTGACGATGCCGACCAGCTTCAGCGACTCGTGCGACTCCACCACCGGCAGGCGCTCCAAGCCGAATGCGGCCAGGCGCGAGGCCACGGCGCGGCAGGTTTCGGTGGGCACGGCGTACTGCGCGGACTGCGCGATGAACAGCTTGTGCACCGGTTGGTCGAGGCGATCGGGCGGGCAAGCAAACAGCATCGCCCGGTCGAGCACACCTTCCAGGTTGCCACCGGCAGTCACCGGGTAGGCGCGCTGGGTTTGCGTCGCACCGAAGAAGCGCTCTTGCACCTCACGCACCGGCAGGTCTGCATCGATGGTACGCACGGTTTCGGTCATCACCTCGGAAACGAAGTGCCGTTCGAGCGGATCCACGCCGTATTCGCGATAGATGTGGTGACCGCGGCGGGCGATCTTTTCGGTGAGGATCGAGCGCGGCATCGCCACCACGGTCAGGCCGTAGGCCACGGTGCTGCCCAGCAGCACCGGCAACATGCCGCCGGCGTCGTGGGTCAACCCGAAGGCGAACACCACCGCCGTCAGCGGCGCGCGCATGGTGCCGCCCAGGGTGGCCGACATGCACACCAGCGCCCACAGGCCGGGGTTGCCGCCGGGCAGCCACTGACCGAGCACGCAACCCAGCCCCGCGCCGATCATCAGCAACGGCGCCAGCACGCCGCCGGACGTACCCGAGCCCAGCGCCACCACCCAGATCGTCGCCTTCACCGCCAGCAATGCGAGCACCACCGACAACACGAGGTGCTGGTTGAGCAGGTCACCGATCACGTCATAACCCACACCGAGCGCGCGCGGCTCGAAATAGCCGCCGATGCCCACGATCAGCCCACCCAGCGCCGGCCACCACATCCAGTGGATCGGCAGCTTGGCAAATCCGTCTTCGACCGCGTACAGCGCGTAGGTCATCGCCAGCGACAGCAGGCCGGCGGCCAAGCCGGCGATCACGCACGAACCCAGCGCCCACTCGGTGGTGCTGGCGACCTGCAGCGGGAACAGCGGGCCGGCGTCGGCCCACAAGGGGCGCAGGAAACCGGCGACCGCGCAGGCCAGCGCCACCGGCAACAGGCTGCGCGGACGCAGTTCGAACAACAGCAGTTCCACCGCCAGCAACACCGCCGCCACCGGCGTGCCGAACACCGCGGTCATGCCCGCGCAGGCGCCGGCCACCAACAGCCCCTTGCGCTCGGCCGACGTGAACGGAAACGCCTGGCTGAGCAGGGACGCCGCCGCACCGCCGGTCATGATGATCGGCCCCTCCGCGCCGAACGGGCCGCCGCTGCCGATCACGATGCCCGACGACAGCGGCTTGAGGATCGACACCTTGGCCGACATGCGGCTCTTGCCGAACAAGATCGCTTCGAGCGCTTCGGGAATGCCGTGGCCGCGGATCTTGTCGCTGCCGTAGCGCGCCATCAAGCCGACGATCAGCCCGCCGATGGCCGGCACCGCGATCACCCATGGGCCGAGGTGATTGTCTGCCGGTGAGCGCAGCGCCAGCGAAAACGTCTGGAAGAAAAACAGGTTGGTGAAGAAGTGGATCATGCCCAGCAACAGCCACGCGCCCAGCGTGCTCAGACCGCCGATGACGACCGCGAACACCGACAACAACAGCAGCCGATCGCTGCTGGCGAAATCACGCTTTTCCATGCTGGGCCCAAGGCTGGCGAGGTGCGCCGCCGCTTGCAACGGCGCCCTGCGCTTGCGGACGCATCGGCACAAAGTCGCAGCGACGCCTGCACATTGTCCCCGAACCTGCGCGATCTGCAAACCCTTGCGCCATTGCGCACTTGCGCCGCCAGCACGCGCGTCAACGACCGCGCAGTGCCGGCCAGGCTGCGCGCAGGTAGCCGTATCCCGAGGCCAGGGTCAGCGCCGCCGCCACGCCCAGCAGCACCTGACCGATCAGGAAGGTCGGCAGGCCGTATACCGGATCGCGATACAACAATGCGGTGATGGCCACCATCTGCGCGATGGTCTTCATCTTGCCCAGCCACTGCACCTTGACCTTGCGCCCCTGCCCGACTTCGGCCATCCACTCGCGCAACGCCGAGATGGCGATCTCGCGGCCGATGATGACGATCGCCAGCAAGGTCATGACCTGGGTGGGGTGCAGTTCGACGATCAACAACAAGGCCACCGTCACCGCCAGCTTGTCGGCCACCGGGTCGAGAAAGGCGCCGAACGCCGAATACTGGTTGAAGCGCCTGGCGATCCAGCCATCGGCCCAGTCGGTGAGCGCGCCCAGCACGAATACCGCCGCAGCGGCGAAGTTGGTCCAGCGGTGCGCCGGCAGATAGACGATCGCGATCAGCACCGGCACCAGCAGGATGCGGAACAAGGTCAGCACGGTGGCGAAGGTCAGCTTCATCGTGCGCCGCTCTCGCTGCTCCCGTGCAAGGCGGCGTAGATGCGCCCGGCCAATGCGGCATCGATGCCCGGCACGCGCGCGATGTCCTCCACGCCGGCATTGCGCACGCCGATCAGTCCGCCGAAATGCCGCAACAAGCTGGCGCGGCGGCGCGGACCGACGCCGGGGATCTCCTCCAGCGTGCTGCTCTGGCGCGCCTTCTGGCGCCGCCCGCGGTGGCCGGTGATGGCGAAGCGGTGCGATTCGTCGCGCAACTGCTGGATCAGGTGCAACGCCGGGGATTCGTTGCCCGGGCGCAGGCTCGATCCGTCCGGGCGGATCAGGGTTTCCTCGCCGGGCCGGCGCTCGGCGCCCTTGGCCACGCCGACCAGTTGCACGCCGTGCGCACCCAGTTCGTCGAGCACATCACGGGCCTGCCGCAACTGCCCGGCGCCGCCGTCGATCAGCAACACATCCGGCAACACCGCATCGGCTTCGCCCGCATTCCTGAAGCGCCGCAGCAACACCTGCCGCATCGCCGCGTAGTCGTCGCCGGGGGCGATGTCGGCGATGTTGAAGCGCCGGTATTGCGCACGCAACGGGCCTTCGGCATCGAAAACCACGCACGAGGCCACGGTTGCCTCGCCCATGGTGTGGCTGATGTCGAAGCACTCCATGCGCCGCGGCGGCGCGGGCAAGCCCAGCAGCTCCTGCAAGGCGTGCAGGCGCGCACGCTGGCTGGCCACCGAACCCACGTGCTGATCCAGCGCCAGACGGGCGTTGCGTTGCGCCAGTTCGAGGTAGCGCGCGCGATCGGCGCGTACCGAAGTCTTGATCTCGACCTTGCGCCCGCTGCGTTCGGACAACGCCACTTCCAGCAGGTCGGTATCGCTGGCGGCATGGCCGAGCACGAGCTCACGCGGCGGCGGATGCTCGCCGTAATACTGCGCGATGAAGGCCGACAGCACCTCGTCCTCGCCGCTGGCGCCATTGAGTTTCGGAAAGAACGCGCGGGTGCCGTGGTTCATGCCATCGCGGAACGACAGCAACAACACGCATGCAGCGCCTTGCTCGATGGCGCAGGCCAGCACGTCCATCTCCGCCGCCTGCCCGTCCACGTACTGCCGCGCCTGCACCTTGCGGATCGCCGCCAGCAGATCACGCAGGCGCGCGGCCTCTTCGAACTCCAGCGCCGCGCTGGCGCGCTCCATCTGCTCGCCCAACTCCCCGGTCAGCACGTCCGAACGCCCTTCCAGAAACAACGTTGCCTGACGTACGGTTTCGGCATAGGCATCGGCACTGATGAAGTTCACGCACGGCGCGCTGCAACGGCCGATCTGGTATTGCAGGCAGGGCCGGCTGCGGTTGCGGAACACGCTGTCCTCGCAACTGCGCAGCCGGAACAACTTGCCCATCGCGTCGAGCGTCTCGCGCACCGCGCCCGAACTGGTGTACGGCCCGAAGTAGCGGCCATCGCGACGGCGCGGCCCGCGGTGAACCGCGAGCCGCGGGGTCGGCTCGCGGGTCAGCAGGATGTACGGATAGCTCTTGTCGTCGCGCAACATCACGTTGTAGCGCGGGCGCAGGGACTTGATCAGCTGGTTTTCCAGCAACAGCGCTTCGCTGGCGGTGCGGGTGGCGGTGACCTCGATGGCAGCGATTTGCGCGACCATCGCCGCGATCCGCGGCGGGTGCTCGCCCTGGTTGAAGTAGCTGGTCACCCGCGCCTTCAAGCAGGCTGCCTTGCCGACATACAGCAGGGCGCCATCGGCGGCGAACATGCGATAGACGCCCGGCGCCGTGGTCAGCGCGCGCGCGTAGGCCTTGCCATCGAACGCAATGGCGGGGCCAGCCTCGCTCATTCGCCGATCGGCAGGCGGCGGGCGGTGCCGGTGGTCGGGTCCACGCGCAGCACCTCGTGCGCGTGCGTGTTGGCGATCCACAACGCGCCGCCGTGCGCGGCGATCGCCGATGGACACTCGAGCTTGCACGACACCTCGACCCGCGTCACCTCGCTGCCGCCGAGCTTGAGCTTGCGCAATTGGTTGTTGTAGCTGTCGGCGATCCACAGGTGCGCGGTATCCGGATCCTTGGCCACTGCCAGGGGATACTGCAAGCGTGTTTCGGCGCGCACGCCCACCGCGTCGCCGAACTCGAACAACCCCTGCCCGATCAAGGTCTGCACGCGCGCGGTACCGGTCTGCATGCTGCGCAACGCCGAGGCGCCCGAATCGGCCACGTACAGCATCAACTGCGCCAGCGCCAATCCCGCCGGCTGCGCAAAAGCAGCCTTGTCGGCATCGCCGTCAGCCAGCGCCAGATCGCCCGAACCGGCAACGAACTGGAAGCTGTTGCGGCCACGGTCGTACATCCAGATCTGGTTGTTGCCGGCCAGCGACACATACACCCGATCGTCGGCCGCCGCCACGCCCCACGGCTGGCTCAGCGCCACCCGCTTGCCCAGATCGAGCACGCCACCCGACGGCTGCCCGGCGCGCCCGCCGCCGACCAGGGTGAACACGTCGCCATCGACGAGGCGTACCCGGCGCAGGGCGTTGTTGCCGGTATCGGCCACGAACAGGATGTCGCGCACCAGCGCCAGCCCGCGGGGATGGCGGAACGCGGCGGCGTGGATCGTGCCATCGTTGTATTCGGCCGTGCCGGTGCCGAACTGACGCAGCACGCGTCCATCGCGCGAGCACTCGAGGATGCGGTGGTGGCCGCTGTCGGCGACGTACAGGTAATGGTCGTTGATGCACAGGCCGCCCGGAAACGACACCGCCGTGTCGCGCTCGATCGGATTGAGCGTGGGCAACAGGGATTCTTCCAACGCCAACCCGGCCTCGGCGACCAGCCCGGAAACGTGTGCTTCGAGTTCGTCCCGATGCATGTCGCCGACGGTAACCGCCTTCACCCGTCCATCGGGATCGACAACCACGGCCGTCGGCCAGGCGCCCACGCCGTAGTGCTGCCACAGGACGAAGTTGGGATCGTGCACCACGCGCACACCCGGATCGAGCTGGGCCACCAGCTTGCGTACCAGCCGCGGGTTGCGTTCAGCGTCGAACTTCGGACAATGCACCGCCACCACTTGCAGCGCGCCGGCATACTTGCGCTGCAGGTAGCGCAAGTCGGCCAGCAGGTTGCGGCTCCACGCCGAACCGGCACTGAAGAACCCCAGCACGATCACGTACCCGCGCAGCGCGCCCAACGTCACCGGGTCACAGTTGATCCACTCGACATGCGGGGTGAACTCGGGGGCGGGCGAATTGAGCATGGCGGCTTCCGGGGCAAGGCCTGGCAAGCCCATTATGCAGGCTGGCGCAGCCTCGTGAGCATCGCGTCGCTGGCCTTGTCGAGCAACTGGTACACCTTGCGGAACTCCTCGATCGGCCCGCCGTAGGGATCGGGCACCTGCGCCTTGGCGCCCAGCCCCGCCCAGGCCAACGCCAAACCGATGCGCGGCCAAGTCGCCCGCGGCGCCAGCGCGTGCAGGTTCTTGAGATTCTCGCGGTCGGCGCACAACACCCAGTCGAAGCCGCCGAAGTCCTGTTGGGTGACCTGCCGGGCACGCAACCCGTCGATGGCGATGCCGTGCTCGGCGCACACCGCGATCGCCAACGGGTCGGGGGCGCGGCCGACATGCCACGGCCCCAGCCCCGCCGAATCCACGCTGACGCGACGTTGCAGCCCGGCGACGGCGATCTTGTGTCGCAGCAGGCCCTCGAGCATCGGCGAGCGGCAGATGTTGCCCATGCAGACCACCAGGACGCGGGTACTCACCGGGCTTGCTCCAGGTTCGAAAAAGTGTGTTGCGCACGCAACAGATCGGCCTCGGTGTCCACGCCGGGCGGGAACGGCGCCGGCGTGAGCGCGACGGCGATGCGCTGCCCGGCTTCGAGCACGCGCAGTTGCTCCAGCGATTCGATCCGCTCCAGCGTGCCTTGCGGCAGCGCCGCGAACCGGCGCAGGAAGCCGGCGCTGTAGGCGTAGATGCCGATGTGCCGCAGCCAGCCGTCGGCGAGCGTGCCAAGGCGCTCGCGGGCGAAGCGCTCACGATCCCACGGCAGCGGCGCGCGGCTGAAATACAGCGCATCGCCGCTGCCGGCGCGCACGATCTTCACCGCGTTGGGATCGAACAGGATTTGCGCATCGGCGATCGGTTCGGCCAGCGTGGCCATCGCCGCCCCGGAGTCCCGCAGGCACTGCGCCACCGCGCGGATGCCGGCCGGCGGCGCGAACGGCTCATCGCCTTGCAGGTTGACCACGATGCGCGCGTCGTTCCAGCCGCGCAGTGTGGCGCATTCGGCGAGGCGGTCGGTGCCCGAGGCGTGATCGGTGCGGGTCATGCACACCGCCACGCCGCTTCCGGCCAGCGCATCGGCGATGCGCATGCTGTCAGTGGCGACTACCACCTCGTCGGCGCCGGCCGCCAGTGCGCGCCGCGCCACGTGCACGATCAGCGGGTCGCCGCCGAGCAGGCGCAGCGGCTTGCCCGGCAGGCGGGTTGCGCCCATGCGCGCCGGGATGGCGACGACGAAGGCCAGTTCATCCATGCGCGCGGCCCGGCAAGCGCGCCAGCAAACCGTCCAGCCCCGCAAGCAGCGACGGCGTGCAGCGCGCGGTCACCGGCAGGTACCACGCATCGGCCGGGGCGATAGCCGCGCACTTCATCCAGTCCTTCTCGGTCATCAGCGTCGGCAAGCGTTCGGTAAACAGCAGATCTTCGGCCACGAAGGCGTGATGGTCGGTGAACGCATGTTCCACCACCTCGATGCCAGCGGCACGCAGGCTCTGGAAAAAACGCGCCGGATGGCCGATCCCGGCCACCGCATGCACACGCCGGCCGCGCCATGCCGCGAGTTTTTCGCTGCGCCCGTCGCCGGCGCACAGGGTATCGCCGATCAGCGCGAACGCCGGGGTCGGGTCGTTCACGTCCAACGCCGCGCGATGGAAAACCCGCAAGTCGATGTCGGCGCGTTCGGGTTCGCGCAGCGGCCCGGCCGGCAGCAAACGACCGTTGCCGTGGCCGCGCTCGGCGTCGATCACCTCGATCCGGATATCGCCGTGCAGGCGCAGGTGCTGCAAGCCGTCGTCGGCGACCACCACATCGGCGCCCCGTTCGATCACACCCCTTGCCGCCGCCACGCGATCGGCATCCACCACCACCGGCACGTCGGTACGGCGGGCGATCAACACCGGCTCGTCGCCGCCCTGCGCCGCCGACGTGTGCGCATCGACTTCGACGGGCCCGCGCGACGTGCGTCCGTAGCCACGGCTGACCACGCCCGGATTCCAGCCCTGCGCCGCCAGATGTTCGACCAGTGCGATCACCAGCGGGGTCTTGCCGCTGCCGCCGGCGACGCGGTTGCCGACCACGATCACCGGCGCGCCCACGCGCTGCGCACGCAGCCAGCCACGGCGGTAGGCGGCACGGCGCAGCCCCACGACAGCACCGTACAGCGCCGCCAGCGCGCGCAGTGCCAGCCCCGGCTCGCGGCCGCCATACCAGATGTCCTGCAAGCGCGCCGCCATGCCGCTCACGTCGCGCCGTTCTCGCGGAACGCCATGCGATGCAGATGCGCGTACAGGCCATCGCGGGCCAGCAACTGCGCATGCGTGCCGACCTCGACCAAGCGGCCTTCGTCGAGCACCAGCACTTGATCGGCGTGCTCGATGGTGGACAGGCGGTGCGCGATCACCAGCGTGGTACGGTCCGGGATCAGGTGTTCGAGCGCGTCCTGCACCAGCCGTTCGGATTCGTTGTCCAGCGCCGCCGTGGCCTCGTCGAGGATCAGGATCGGCGCGTCCTTGAGGATGGCGCGGGCGATCGCCAGCCGTTGCCGCTGGCCGCCGGAAAGCAGGCCACCGTTCTCGCCGATGCGGCTGTCCAGGCCCTGCGGCAGCTTGTCGATGAACTCCACGGCGTTGGCTGCTTCGGCCGCGCCGCGAATCGCGTCGCGCGGCGCGCCGGCCTGATCGCCGTAGGCGATGTTCGCCGCCGCGCTGTCGTCGAACAGCATCACCCGCTGCCCGACCAGCGCGATCTGCCGGCGCAAGTCCACCAATGCGTATTCGGCCAGCGGCACGCCATCCAGAGTGACGCTCCCGGCCTCGGGTTCGTAGAAGCGCGGGATCAACCGCACCAGCGAGGTCTTGCCGCTACCCGATCGCCCGACGATGGCGGTCACCGTGCCCGGACGGGCGACGAAGCTGATCTCGCTCAGCGCCGCGCCGCTCGCCCCCTGATAACGCAGGCCGACCCGATCGAACACCAGCTCTCCGCGCGCGCGCGCCAGCGGCCGGGTGCCAGCGTCGATTTCCTCAGGCGCGTCGAGCAGGCCGAAGATGTGCTGGCTGGCCGCGATGCCGCGCTGCACCGCGCTTTGCACGTTGGTGATCCGGCGCAGTGAAGGAATCAGCGCCATCATCGCCAGCATCAGCGAGACGAACTGGCCGGCGTTCATGCGTCCGTGCACCGCCTCGTGGCCGGCGATGAACAAGATCAGCGCCAGCGCAATTGCGCCCACCATCTGCACCAGCGACGAGGAGATGCCGCGGGTCAACTCGATCTTCACGTTCAGCCGCAAGTTGCGGTTGGCCAGCGCGTCGTAGCGCGCCAACTGCGCCTCGCGCGCGCCGTAGATGCGTACTTCCTGATGGCCCGACAGGGTTTGTTCGGCCGACTGCGCCATCTGCGCCACGCCGTCCTGCACGCCACGGTTGAGGCGCCGGTAGCGAACGCTCACCGCACGCATGATCAACGCCAGCAGCGGCGCCATCACCAGCACGCCCAACGTCACCAGCGCGCTGTTCCAGACCATCACCGCCAGCAGCGCCAGCGTGGTCAGCACGTCGGTGATGATGACCTTCAGCGCCTCGGTGCTGGCCTGCGCGACTTGTTCGGTGTCGTAGTTCAGGCGCGATACCAGGTGTTGCGTCGGTGACTGGTCGAAGGCGCTGCACGGCATCCGCAGGTACTTGGCAAGCATGGCCTGGCGCAAGTCGCGCACGATGCTGCGACCGGCGCGCGCCATGCCGTAGTCGGTGGACAAGGTGGCCAGGCCGCGCACCAGGAACAGGCCGAGGATCGCCAGCGGCAACATCAGGCTCAGCTTCGGGTTGCGGGCGATGAACGTCTCGTTCACCACCGGCTTCATCATCGCGGTGAACAACCCCGCGGCGGCAGCTTCGACGATCATGCCGATGCCGGCCAGCAACAGCAGCGGCCAGTAGCGCCTGGCCCAACCCAGCAAGCGTCGATAGGTTCGCCACGGCGATGGCCCCGCCGCTGCCGCCTCGTTCACCGGTGCGGTTCCGGCGCGGTGGCGATGGACAAACGCTGGAAGCCCAGTTCACCCAGCGCCTCCATCGCCGTGACCACCGCTTGGTGCTGGGTACGCGCATCGGCGGTGAGCACCACCGGCAGGTCGCGGCGATTGCCAGCCACGCGCTGGATCGCTGCGCGCAACGAGGCCACGTCACGCTGCGCCACCGCTTCCTTGCCGACGTAGTAATGGCCTTCGGCGTCGATGGTGACCGACACCGTCGCCACCTTCTGCGCGGTCGCCGCTGCGTCGGCCTGCGGCAGTTGCAGTTTCAAGCCACTGTGCCGGTTGAAACTCGTCGTGACCACCAAGAAGATGATCAGGCAGAACACCACGTCCACCAGCGAGATCAGGTTGATCTCCGGTTCGTCGATGGTCTGGCGGTTGCTGCCCAGATTCATGCGCGGCCCCGGCGCCCGCGCGCGGGCAACGCCACGGCTTGAAGCGGCTGCGGTTCGCCCGGCGACGGCGCCGCTGCGGCCGCGTCGTCACCGCGATCGGTTCGTTCGCGGCCGTCGAGCGTATCCAGCAGCGCCATCGCCTGCTGCTCCATCTCCACCACGTAATCGGCGATGCGCCCGCGCAGGTAGCGGTGGAACAGCAACGCCGGGATTGCCAGACACAAACCGCCGGCGGTACTGATCAGCGCCTGCCCGATGCCGCCGGCGAGCTGGTTGGCGTCGCCGATGCCCTTCTGCAAAATCTCCAGAAACATGCGGATCATGCCCATCACCGTGCCCAGCAGGCCCAGCAGCGGGCCGACCGAGGCGATCGAGCCGAGCATGTTCATGAAGCGCTCCATGCGATGCACGACGTGGCGGCCGACGTCTTCCACACGCTCCTTGATCTGCTCGCGCGGGCGGTCGCGCACGTCCAGCGCGGCGGCCAGCAGTTCGCCCAGCGGCGAGTTGTTGCGCAGCGCCTCGATGTGCGCCGGATCGAGCTGGCGGGTCGCGGCCCATTCACGCACGTCGCGCCCCAGTCCCGGCGGCAGCACCGACTTGCGGCGCAGCGTCCAGAAGCGCTCGACCACGATGGCCAGAGCGACGATCGACAGCAGCACGATCGGCAACATCACCCAGCCGCCGGCTTTGAGGAATTCCAGCACGCATCCACCTTTGCGCTGCGCCGGTGCGGGCCGGCTTCGCGGCTAGTCTATCAGTGTGCCGGCGATGCGCTTTCCGCGGGGTCGCTGCCCACGCCCGGGGCGTGGCCGCGCGGATCGCGACGCGCCCGCTTGGCATGTGGCTGGCGCGAGGTATCGCGCAGCGCGGCCGGCCCCGCGGGTGGAACTTGCGCCACGCGCACCGCCGCCGGCGCTGCGGGCTCCTGCCAGAAGCGCCGCATGCGCTCGCGTGTGCGCTCGACCACCACCGGCCCACCGGCAGCAAGGCGCACCCGCACCAGGCCGGCGTTGGCGCTGTCTTCCAGTGCGACGTGAGCATCGAGATACCGCTGCACAACCGCTGGCTTGGGATGGCCGAAGCGGTTGTCCAGCCCCACCGAGATCAATGCCAGCTTCGGCGCGACTGCAGTCAGGAACGCTGACGTGGACGAGGTCGCGCTGCCGTGGTGCGGCACCACCAGCAGGTCGGCGCGCAAGGCTCGCGGCTGTTCGCGCACGAGCCGCTGCTCGATCACCGCCTCGATGTCGGCCGGCAGCAGCGCCGCCCAGCCCGGCCCGCTCACGCGCAGCACGCAGCCGCTGTCGTTGCCCAGATACGGCATGAACTGCGGCGGATGCAGGAAGCGGAATTCCACGCCATCCCAGCTCCAGCTCTCGTCTTGCAGACAGGGTTGGTAGTCGCGCCCCTGCGGCCAACCGGCCGGCGCGTAGCGCAATGCCACCGGGAATGCACGGCGCACGGCATCGGCACCGCCGGCGTGGTCGTTGTCGCCGTGGCTGATGACCAGCGCATCGAGCGTTTGCACGCCCAAAGCGTGCAGGGTCGGCACCACCGCTGATTCGCCCAGGTCCAGGCCGCCATCGAACGCCGGCCCGGTATCGAACACCAGCGTGTGATGCTGCGTGCGCACCAGCAGCGACAGCCCCTGACCGACATCGATCATGGACAAATCGGCCGTGCCGGGCCGGATCGTCTGCACCTGCGGATACAGCAGCGGCAGCCACAGCAACAATGCCAGCGGCTTGCCGGGAACCCCGCGCGGCAGCAGCAGCCAAAATGCGCCGGCCAGCGCCAGCACCAGTGCGAGCAGGCTTGGCTCGGGAATCCAGATCAAAGCACCCGGCCAGCTCGCCATGTGCGTCACGACCCACCACAGGCCATCCATCAGGTGCCCGGCCAGACGCAGCACCGCATCGCCGCCGGCCGACCACGCCCAACCCAGCGCCATGCCGAGGATCGACAACGGGGTGACCAGCAAGGCGAAGCCGGGAATGCCGATGAGGTTCGCCAGCGGCGCGACGATGGAGGCTTGGCTGAAAAACCACACCGTCAGCGGCAGCAGGCCCAGCGTGGCCACGCCCTGCCCGGCCAGCAGCGAGCGCCAGTGCGAACGCGGACGATCGCGCGGCAGGCACCACAGCAGCCATGCCACGCCGGCGAACGACAACCAGAAGCCCGGCGCCAGTACCGACAACGGATCGATCGCCAGCATCGCGATCAACGCCAGCGCCAACGCATCGGGCGCCGACGCGGGGCGGCGACCGATGCGCGCCGACAGCGCCACCGCGATCATCAACACCGTGCGCACGGTCGGCAACTGGAAACCAGTGATCGCCGCGTAGCCGATGCCGAACGCCAGCGCGAACAACGGCAGCGCCAGCGGCCGCGGCCAACGCAGGCCCAGTCGCGGGAAGCACCACCACAGGCACCAACCCAGCAGCGCACCGAAGCTGGCGACCACGCCGACGTGAAACCCGGAAATCGCGACCTGATGGTTCAGCCCGGTTTGCCGCAGCGTGTCCCAGTCGGCCTCGGCCAGTCCACGGGTATCGCCCAGCGCCAGCGCGCGCAGGAACCGTGAACTCGTTTGCGGCACGGCCTGCGCGATGGCCTGCGACCAGCGTGCGCGCAGTGCATCGATACTCCACGTCGCACCCAGCCGCTGCGCCGCGCGACCATCGCCGGAACCGTCGTCGCGCACGTAACCGGTGGCGGCGATGCGTCGTTCCAGTGCGAAGCGCTCGAAATCGAAACCGCCCGGATCGAGCACGCCACGCGGACGACGCAGCTTGACGGTGAAGCGCCAGCGCTCGCCGGGCGTGACCAGCTGTGTCGTGCGATACCAGCCGAGGCGGATTTTCCGGCCGGCGATGCCCGCGGGATTGCCGGCGGCGTCGGTGACGAAGGCAAAGCGCAGCACGCCGTCGCGTTGCTCCGGCAAGCCATCGACCCGCCCGACGATGGTGATGTCCTGCCCCGCCAGTGCCGCCGGCAAACGCTGGTCGATCACGTGGCCGGCGATCAGGCACGTCCACGCAAACCCGGCCAGCGCCGCACCGATCCAGCGCCCGCGCCACGGCGCCAGCCAGCCAAGCAAGCCGAGCTCCAGACCGATCCAGCGCAGCCCCGTCGGCGGCAACGCCGGCAAACCCATCGTCGCGGTCGCGCCACACGCCAACGCGGCGGCACAGGCGACGCCGAACCCGCGCAGCGACCGGCGCGCCGATGCGGGCATCAGGTCACACGTCGGCGGGCGGCAACTCCCGCAGCGTGCCGCCGGTGAGTTCGAGCACGCGATCCATGCGCCGCGCCAGTCGCCGATCATGGGTGACCAGCACCAGCGCGGTGCCGATGGCGTGGTTGAGTTCGAGCATCATGTCGAACACGCCCGAAGCCGTGTGCTCGTCGAGGTTCCCGGTCGGCTCGTCGCCGAGCACGCAGGCCGGACGATTGACCAAGGCACGCGCCACCGCGGCACGCTGGCGCTCGCCGCCGGACAGCTCGCCGGGCTTGTGCGCCAAGCGCGCCGACAGGCCCACCTTCTCCAGCAATTCCTGCGCCGCCGCCTGCGCCTGCGCATGCGTCACGCCGCGGATCAACAACGGCATCATCGCGTTTTCCAGCGCGGTGAACTCCGGCAGCAGGTGATGGAATTGGTAGATGAAGCCCAGCGCCTTGTTGCGCAGGTCGCCGCGCGCTTTTTCGCCGAGCGCCGACATCGCCTGCCCGGCAACGTACACCTCGCCCGACGAGGGCGTATCCAGCCCGCCGAGCAGATGCAGCAGGGTGCTCTTGCCGACGCCCGATGCGCCAACGATGGCCACGCGTTCACCGGGAAGTACCGCCAGTTGCAAGCCGTCGAACACCGGCGTGCGCAGCTTGCCCTCGACGTAGGTCTTGGACAGCGCTTCGCAGCGGATGACGGCGTCAATGGATGGTTTTACGTTCACTCGTCGTCTGTCCGTCTCTTGCTTGAGCCATCACTGCACGCGCTTTTTCGCTCCCCGCTTCAACCTTCGTGTCCCGGCTCTCGTCCCCCCATCCCAACCCCGGATCAAGTCCGGGGCAGGCTCTTCCCCCGCAAGCGGGGGAAGGAGACGAGCGGCGCACCAGATATTTCCTGCCCCCGCTCCCTGCTCCCTGCTCCCCGTTTCCCGCTCCCTGCGCGATGTCATCCTGAGCACAGCGAAGGATCTGCTTGTGCCCAGCCAGCGTACGCGAGCAGCAGATCCCTCACTGCGTTCGGGATGACACGTTCTGAGTCCCCGCTCCCCGCTCCTTGCTACTCGTACCTCAACGCGCTGGCCGGATCGATCCGCGCCGCGCGCCACGCCGGGTACAGCGTGGCGATGAAACACAGCACCAGCGCAACCCCGGCGATGGTGCCGACATCGCTCCATTCCAGCCGCGTCGGCAGGCCGCTGATGTAATACACATTGGCGGGCATCACTTCGATGCCGGTGAGCCGTTCGATCACCGCCACGATGGCGTCGAGGTTCTTCGTCAGCGCCACCCCTCCGGCCACGCCCAGCGCCACGCCCAGCGCGCCGATCACGCTGCCTTGCACCATGAACACGCGCATCACCGCGCCCGGGCGCATGCCCAGCGTGCGCAGGATGGCGATGTCCGCCTGCTTGTCGGTGACCACCATCACCAGCGACGACAGCAGGTTGAACGCGGCCACGCCGACGATCAGCACCAGGATCAGGAACATCATGGTCTTCTCGGTGCGCAGGGCGATGAACATGTTGACGTTGTCGTGCGTCCAGTCGCGCACCGAGTAGGCGCCGCCAAAGCGCTGCGACAAATCACGCGCGACGCGGGCGGCCTGCCACATGTCGGTCAGCTTCAGGCGCACGCCGGTCACCACATCGCCCATGCGCAGCAGTTTCTGCGCGTCGGCCATGTCCACCACCGCCAGCTTCTGGTCGTAATCGGCAAACCCGGCCTCGAAGATGCCGACCACGGTGAAGGCCTTCGAGCGCGACACGAAGCCGATCGGGGTGACATTGCCTTCGGCAACCAGCACGTTGACCTTGTCGCCCACGCCGACCGCCAACGCGTTGGCCAAGTCCTTGCCGAGAATCACGCCGAAGCCGCCCGGGTGCAGGTCGGTGAGTGATCCGGCGACCAGCTTGCCGGCCAGCACGTCGTCCACCTGCCCTTCCATCGCCGGATCCACGCCCAGCAGCATCGCGCCCTGGGTGGCGTTGCCTTGCAGCATGGCTTCGTTGGTGACGAAGGGTGCCGCGCCGATCACCCGCGGATCCTCACGGGCAGCGCGTACCACACCGGGCCAGTTCGACAGCCCATCGCCGACCCCATAAATGGTGGCGTGCGCCACCATGCTGAGCATGCGCGCGCGGTATTCCTCCTGAAAGCCGGTCATCACCGCGATGGTGGTGATCAACGCGGTCACGCCGATGGCGATGCCCAGGATCGAGGCGGCGGAGATGAAGGACAAAAATCCCGTGCGCCGCTTGGCGCGCGTATAGTGCAAACCGATCGCGAGCCAGATCGGGCCGCGCATGCTCAGGCCACCGGCGCCGACATGGCCGCGGGCGCAGCTTCATGCGCCAGCGATTGCAGCAACAAGCGCAAGGCACGGCGATCTGGCGCGGGCAAGGTGTCGGGCCACCACGCTACACGCCGCACGGTGCCGGCGTCATCGGCGAGCACGAGCACCGCCAAAGGCCCGCGCAGGGTCGCATCGACGTGGCGCAGGCGGTGCGATCCACTAGTGTCTTCCACCTGCCAGCACGCCTGCGCGGAATCCCACGTCAGCGCGAACGACGCGTGCGCGTGCTCGCGCCACAGCCGCCACGCCGCATACACCACGATGACGGCATCGAGCCCGCTGCACGCCGACGACGGCAGATTCGACCACCACGGCGACACCGCCGCGGCCAGCGCCAGGGCGCACAGGCAGGCGAGCAACCCGCGCGAGGGCCGCCACGCCAGCCGGCATTCGAGGGGCTCAGGCGCGCGGCGGGAGCGCGCGGATGCGTGCGACGAGTCCATCCAGATCCTTGTCATCCGGGCCGGTGATGCCCATGAACCACCGCCACAGATTATCGTCTTCGCAATCCAGCAGCCGTAGGAAAAGGCTTCTTTCCGTGTCGGAGACGGTCGGCCAGCTTTGGTCGAGGAAGCGCAGCAACAGCACGTCGAGTTCGACCATGCCGCGCCGGCAGCGCCAGCGGATGCGGGCAAGCGTGGCGGCGTCGGCCACGCGCGGGCCGGCGGCGGTCAGGTGCCTTTCCTCAGCAGCATCAGCTTCTTGATTTCCGCGATCGCCTTGGCCGGGTTCAAGCCCTTGGGGCAAGTGCGCGTGCAGTTGAGGATGGTGTGGCAGCGGTAGAGCTTGAACGGGTCTTCCAGATCGTCCAGACGCGCGCCGGTGTCCTCGTCACGCGAGTCGGCGATCCAGCGGTAGGCCTGCAACAAGATCGCCGGCCCGAGGTAGCGGTCGCCATTCCACCAGTAGCTCGGGCAGGCGGTCGAGCAGCACGCGCACAGGATGCATTCGTACAGGCCGTCGAGTTGCTTGCGTTCTTCCGGCGATTGCAGGCGTTCGCGATCCGGCGGCGGCGCGCTCTGGGTGCGGATCCACGGGCGGATGGAAGCGTGCTGGGCGTAGAAGTGGGTCAGGTCGGGCACCAGATCCTTGACCACCGGCATGTGCGGCAGCGGGTAGATCGGCACCTCGGACTTCTTGCAATCGTCGATCGCGCAGATGCACGCCAGCGTGTTGGTGCCATCGATGTTCATCGCGCACGAACCGCAGATGCCCTCGCGGCAGGAACGGCGGAAGGTGAGCGTCGGGTCGATCTCGTTCTTGATCTTGATCAGCGCATCCAGAACCATCGGGCCGCACTTGGCCAAGTCCACCTCGTAGGTGTCGGTGCGCGGGTTCTGCCCGTCGTCCGGGTTCCAGCGGTAGATCTTGAACGAACGCACCTTGCTGGCGCCCGTCGGTGCGGCAAAGCGCTTGCCCTTGCCGATCTTCGAGTTCTTCGGGAGGGTGAATTCGGTCATGGCTCAGATCCGTGAATCGTGAATGGTGAATAGTGAATGGTGATAAGCCAAAGCCACACACTCCGAATACAACCAGTTTTCGATACCGTTCATGCCCTCATCCCATCGCAACAGTTTTTCGCTTCACGATTCACGATTCACGCTTCACGCTTCACGCTTCACGCTTCACGCTTCACGATTCACGATTCACGATTCACGATTCACGATTCACGACTCACGGTTCACGGTTCACGGTTCACGATTCAGGATTCACGACTCACGATTCACGATTCACGGCTCAATCAATACACCCTCGCCTTCGGCGGCACCGGCTGCACTTCGTCGGTGAGGGTGTTCACATGCACCGGGCGGTAATCCAGCCGCGTGTTGCAACGCTCGTCCACCCAGCACAGCGAGTGCTTGCGCCAATTGACATCGTCGCGGTCGGGGAAATCCTCGCGCGCGTGCGCGCCGCGCGACTCGGTGCGGTTGACCGCCGAGGCCAGCGTCGCCTGCGCCTGCCCGAGCAGGTTTTGCAATTCGAGGGTTTCGATCAGATCGGTATTCCATACCAGCGAACGGTCGGATACCTTCACGTCGGCGAAGGACTTGGCGATCCGGGTGATCTTGTCCACGCCCTCGGCCAAAGTGGCGCCGGTGCGAAACACCGCAGCGTGGCCCTGCATGTCGCGTTGCATGGCATCGCGGATTTGCGCGGTAGGCAGTGAGCCATTGGCGTTGCGGATGCGGTCGAAGTTGCCCAGCGAGCGGTCGCAGGCATCGGCCGGCAGGCGCGGATGGGCCGCGTTCGCAGCAACCGTTTCGCCGCAGCGGTTGGCCACCGAGCGACCGAACACCACCAGGTCGAGCAACGAGTTGGAACCCAGCCGGTTGCCGCCGTGCACCGACACGCAGGCCGCTTCGCCGATGGCGTACAGGCCGGGCACGACGTGGTCGGGATTGCCGTCTTTGAGCGTGAGCACTTCGCCGTGGTAGTTGGTCGGGATGCCGCCCATGTTGTAGTGCACGGTCGGCAGCACCGGGATCGGTTGCTTGGTGACATCCACGCCGGCGAAGATGCGCGCCGACTCGGCGATGCCGGGAAGTTTTTCGTGGATGACCTTCGGATCGAGGTGATCCAGGTGCAAGAAGATGTGATCCTTGCGGTCGCCCACGCCGCGGCCTTCGCGAATCTCGATGGTCATCGCGCGACTGACCACGTCGCGCGAGGCCAGATCCTTGTAATGCGGCGCGTAGCGCTCCATGAAGCGCTCGCCGTTGGAGTTGCGCAAGATGCCGCCCTCGCCGCGCACGCCCTCGGTGATCAGGCAGCCAGCGCCGTAGATGCCGGTCGGATGGAACTGCACGAACTCCATGTCCTGCAGCGGCAGGCCGGCGCGCAGCGCCATGCCGCCACCGTCGCCGGTGCAGGTGTGCGCCGACGTGCAGGAAAAATACGCGCGCCCGTAGCCGCCGGTCGCCAGCACGGTGCCGTGGCCGCGGAACAGGTGCATTTCACCCGTCGCCATGTCCATCGCCAGCACGCCACGACACGCGCCGTCGCTGTCCATGATCAAATCCAGCGCGAAGTACTCGATGAAAAAACGTGCCTCGTGCTTGAGCGCCTGCTGATAGAGCGTGTGCAGCATGGCGTGGCCGGTACGGTCGGCGGCCGCGCAGGTGCGCTGCGCCGGCGGGCCTTCGCCGAACTGGGTGGTCATGCCGCCAAACGGGCGCTGGTAGATCTTGCCCTCGGCGGTGCGCGAGAACGGCACGCCCTGATGCTCCAGCTCGATCACCGCTGCCGGGGCCTGCTTGCACATGTACTCGATGGCGTCCTGATCGCCCAGCCAGTCGCCGCCCTTGACGGTGTCGTAGAAGTGGTAACGCCAGTCGTCCTCGCCCATGTTGCCCAGCGCCGCCGAAATGCCGCCCTGCGCGGCCACGGTGTGCGAGCGGGTCGGAAACACTTTGGTGATGCAGGCGGTGTTCAAACCCTTGGCGGCCAGCCCGAAGGTGGCGCGCAGGCCGGCGCCACCGGCGCCGACCACCACCATGTCGTACAGGTGCTCGGTGATCTTGTATGCGTTGCTCATGGAAATCCGTTCGGGCGAAACGATGGGCGAGGCCGGGGGTGAATCAGGGCGCGAACACGCAGCGGGCGATGCCGAGCACGCCGGTCAGCGCGCCGGCCACGCAGGCGAAGTTCACCGCGAGCTGCGCGGCGATCTCCAGCCAGCGGGTGGTCACGTAGTCCTCGATCACCACCTGCAATCCGAGCTTGGCGTGCCAGAACAGCGCCAGCACGAGGATCAACAGCGGTAGTGCATAGCGCGGATTGGCGATGGTGGCGCGCACATCGTCCTGATCGGCGCCGATCAGCGAAACGAGGAACCACAGCAGCCACGGAATCAGCAACGCCAGCGCCACCGCGGTCACGCGCTGCACCCACCAGTGGTGCACGCCGTCCTTGGCCGAGCCCAGTCCGCGCGCGCGGGCCAGCGGGGTACGCATCGAATGGTTCGCTTCGGGCGCGCTCATGCCAAGCCTCCGCGGGTCAGCACGCAGGCCCACAACGCGGCTGTGAGCACGAACGACAGCGCCACCACGGTCCAGCCGCTGGCGTAGAACTGTTTGATCTCGAAGCCGCGCACGCAATCGAAGGCCAGATGGCGGATGCCGTTGCACAGGTGGTAGATCAGGCACCAACTGAAGGCCGCCAGCACCGCCTTGCCCGGCAGCGAACCGGCCAGATCCATGAACTGCGCGTAGCGCTCGGGACTGGCGGTGACCGCCAGCAGCCACCACGCCAGACCGAAAGCGCCGAGCGCCAGCCCGACGCCGGTGACCCGGTGCAGAATCGACAGCGACATCGTGATCTGCCAGCGGTAGACCTGCAGATGCGGCGAGAGCGGACGTTGCGGGGTGGCCATCGTGGGGTGTCCGTGAGGTGCGCGGCGATGTTGCCGGCGCGATCAGAAGTCTATGCAGCGGCCGTTCTTTTCCCAGTCGCCAAAGCGGGTCGGCTCGGGCCCGTTGCGACCGCCAAACTCCGGCGCCCGCGCTTCGCCCGAACCTTGCGCCTGGGCCGCGCCGGGATCGGCGGCGGCAGGTTCTGCAGCCGTCGTTGGTGCTTGTGGGGCAACAGCGCTTGATGTTTGCTCTATCATCGAATACTCGCCTCAACCTTTGAAGTGTAAGACCGGCGATGATGACAGACAAGCAAGACGCACCCTGCACCGAATTCGTAATGCCCGGATGGCAGCTGCTGGAAGTGTCTGGTGCCGATGCCGCGGCCTTTGTGCACGCGCAGACGATGAACGACGTGCGCGCCCTCGCATCGGGCCGCTGGCAATGGAACGGCTGGCTCACACCCAAGGGCCGCGTGATCACGTTGTTCGCGCTGGCGATGCTCGATACGCAGCGTTTCTGGCTGATCGTCCCCGATTTTTCGGCAGCCGAACTGGCCGCGCGCCTGCAACGTTTCGTGTTCCGCAGCAAGCTGCGTTTGCTGGTGCGCGAGGATGCCTGCGTGAGCGGTGCGTTCGTCGCTGCGGCCGACGCGCAAGGTGCGCAGTTCGCCCACGACATCACCAGCGGCGGCGAAAGCGCGACGTTCGATTGGGGTGGCGCCGGCGGGGCGCGCAGTCTGCGCGTGGCCATCGGTGCCGGCGCTGGCACGGCGCAGGACTGGCCGGAGGCCGTCGCACGCTGGAACGCCTACGACCTCAGTCACGGCCTGCCACACCTGCCAGAGGCGCAACGCGAAGCGTGGACGCCGCAGATGCTGTCACTGGATCGCCTGCACGCCTTCAGCCTGAAAAAAGGCTGCTACCCGGGCCAGGAAATCGTCGCGCGCACGCACTTTCTCGGCCAGGCCAAGCGCGAGCTGGTGCGCGTGGCCGGATCAAATCTTGCAGCGGGCGCGCACGTGCTCGCCGACGGCGGTACGCTGGGCAGCGTGGTCGTGGCCACGCACGACGAGGCGCTGGCGGTGCTGGCCGTGGAACGCCCGCCATCGGGCTGGAGCTGCGCCGGCACGCCCTGCCACCAGCGCCCGTTGCTGGATGGGCTGGCGCGGTGAGCTACAGCGATCGTTCCGCGCCAACGCGCGTCTGGCCACTGGCATCACCGGGAGAATCACCATGAAGATTCCGCTACTGCTGCTCTCCGGCTGGGCGCTGATGCTGCCCGCCAGCGCCGCCCTGCCGCCGCAATACCAGAACGCCAAGGACCTCGACGTGATGGTCGGCTATCTCAAGGCGCACGAGGCCGTCATGGCCACTTTCACATCCATCGACCTCCAGCACTTCGTCATCCATTTCGGTGCCGACTGCCAGATCGTGTTCGGACGCGCCTACAAACCCAAGCCGGCCGGCTGGGTGGGGCCGGCCGATCCGCTGGAGTTCAAGCGCAGCACCTGCCGGGTGGACGCGGATCTGGGCACGGGCTGAATCGACGCTGACACCGCGCATCCGGTCGCCACACGCCCGTAGCGCACGCCGACGGAATCCGGGCGCACCAACGGCAATGTTTTTCGATACAGTCCCGGCGGTCGCCTGCCGATCTCCGGGAACCTCCATGCGCCGATGGTTGTTGTTGATCCCGTTCGTCGCCACGCTCACGGTGCCGATCTACAACCGCACCACGCCTGCGCTGTGGGGCTTTCCGTTTTTCTACTGGTACCTGTTTGCCTGCCTGCTGGCGCTGCCGCCCTTGCTGTGGTTCGTCGATCGCGGTATGCGATCGCAGCCACCGGGCCCGCGCCAATGAGCGTCGCGCCCGCCGATAGCGGCATCCACTGGACGGCGTGGGCGGTGTTCGCGGCATTCTTCGCACTGGTCACCGTTTTGGGATTTCTGGCGGCGCGCTGGAAGCAGGCCGATCTGAACCACCTGCACGAATGGGGTCTGGGCGGACGGCGCTTCGGCACCGTCATCACCTGGTTTCTGCTCGGCGGCGATCTGTACACCGCCTACACCGTGATCGCAGTGCCGGCGCTGGTGTATGCGACCGGTGCCTATGGGTTTTTTGCGATGCCCTACACCATCGTGGCGTTTCCGATTTTCTTCGTGCTGATGCCGCGGCTGTGGAACGTCTGCCGTCGCCACGACTGCATCACCGTGGCCGACTTCGCACAGGTGCGCTACGGCAGCCGCTGGCTGGCGCTGGCGGTGGCGCTGACCGGCGTGCTGGCGACCATGCCCTACATCGCCTTGCAACTGGTGGGCATGCAGGTGGTGTTCGAGACGATGGGCTTCGGCGGCGTCACGCATGGCGCGGAAATCGCCCTGCTGGTGGCCTTCGTCGTGCTGGCGCTGTACACCTACACCAGCGGTCTGCGCGCGCCGGCGATGATCGCCTTCGTCAAGGACGCGATGATCTACGTGTTCGTGATCGCCGCGGTCATCGTCATCCCGATCCAGCTCGGCGGCTATGGCGCGATCTTCACCGCCGCCGAGCAGGCATTCGCGCAGCGCGGCGGCACGGCCGGCATCGTGCTGCAACCGGCGAAGGCGATGGCCTTCGCCAGCCTCGCACTGGGTTCGGCGATGGCGCTGATGCTCTACCCGCACGCGGCCACCGGCGTGCTGGCTGCCGATGGCCCGCGCACGATCCGCCGCAACGCCATGCTGCTGCCGGCCTACAGCGTGATGCTGGGGCTGATCGCCTTGCTCGGATACATGGCAATCGCCGCGCACGTGCCCGCCAAGGGCACCGCCATCGTGCCGGCGCTGGTGTTGCAAAGTTTTCCGGAATGGTTCGCGGGGTTCTGCTTTGCGGCCATCGCGCTGGGTGCGCTGGTGCCGGCGGCGATCATGTCGATCGGCGCGGCCAATCTGGTCACCCGCAACATCTGGCGGCCCTTCGTCGATGCGGCGATGGGCGCGCAACGCGAATCGGCCATCGCCAAGGTCACTTCGCTGGTGGTCAAGTTCGGCGCGCTGGCATTCGTGGTGTTTCTGCCGCTGGAATACGCGATCAACCTGCAACTGCTCGGCGGCATCTGGATTTTGCAGATATTCCCGGCGGTCGCCTTCGGCTTGTACACGCGCTGGTTCCGTGCGCAGGCGCTGCTTGTCGGCTGGGCGGTCGGCATGCTGCTGGGCACGATGCTGAGCTGGATGCAGGGCATGAAACCGATCTATCCGCTGCCGGGCATCGGTGGCGTCTACATCGGCCTGATCGCGTTGCTGGCCAACGTCGGCGTTGCCGCGCTGTGGACGGCGCTGGCGAACGCACGCGGCATCGTGCCGGCGGCCGACCCCACCGCAGAGGGCGATTACGCCGACGCCTGATTGCGGCACATCGGCCGATGCACAGCGGCCTGCGGGGCTGGCCCGCGTCGGGCAAGGATGGAGTAGGCTGGACGGCAGGTCGCCGGCGTGCATCGGTGCGGCGGCGCCAGCAACGGGGGCTTGCGTGGACATGAACGCTGCGTCCGACGATCGCTTCACCTTGGTCGATGGCATCGCCGTGGCCCGCATCGAGGGGCGAGTATCGGCGCAGCAGGTGATCGGCTGGGTCGGCGAAACGCTCGCTCAAGCCAGGCGGGCCCGGCTCGATCGGGTGATGCTGGTGCTGACCGGGGCGAGCGGATTTCCGGCGCCCAGCCTGGCCCGGCGCGCGGAGATGATCCGCGGCTGGGCGGCGGCGGCCGGCGATGCCATCACCATGGCGATCGTGTGCCAAGCGGAGTTGATCGATCCGCAGCGCTTCGGCATCCGCGTGGCCACCAGCCTCGGGCTGCACGCCAACGTGTTCGACCGCGAGGACGCGGCGATGGCGTGGCTGCGCGGGACGGATTGAGTCAGTCGATGCCCGCGAGCGCCGGGTTCAGCCGGCATCGCAATCGAAGTGCACCAATTGCTCGCCATTGAGCGCCGCACCCTTGCCCAGGCTGATGGTGCCGGACTTGCGCAGGTGCACCTCGTCGCGGCTCAGACGCAACTCGTCATCGGTACCCAGCTTGACCCAAGTGCCATTGGTCGAGCGGTCGGACAGCACGAAATGGCCGCGCTTGTACTCGATGGTGGCGTGGTTGCGGCTCACCCAGTCGGCCGCCACGGTCACCTTGTTGGTCGATTCACGGCCCAAGGTGAGCGGGTCAGACTCGGGCGTGAGCTCGATGATCTGATCCTTGTAGCGCAGCACCAGTCGGGTCGGCTCGTTGGGCTCGGCAGCCATCGTGCGCACCGCGCGCTGCACCGTGGTCATGCCCGAGGTATCTTCCTGCCAGATCACGTCCACGATCTCGATCGGCAGCAGCTTGCCGGCCACCCGCGCGCGCCCGAGGCTGCGCACCGAGATCGGCGGGCCGGTCAGTTCGCGTAGCGAGGCCGCGGTGGTGACGATCTGCTCGCGCTTGGCCAGCGAGGTCATGCGCGCGGCCACGTTGACCGCATCGCCGAACACGTCGTCGTCCTCGAACAAGGCGTCGCCGTGGTGCAGGCCGATGCGCACGGCCAGGTTGTCGCGCACGAAATCGATGTCGCGCGCCATCTTGCGCTGCATGTCGCAGGCCGCCAGCACGCCCTGCAGCACGCTGCGGAAGGTGCACATGATCTCGTCGCCGATGGTCTTGATGACCCTGCCGCCGTGCGAGTTGCACACCACGGTCAGCGCATTGAGCACGTTGGCGATCAACCGGCGCGCCTCGACGTCGCCGCGCTGCTCGAACAGGCGGGTGCTGCCGCTGACGTCGGCGAACAGGATGGTGGCGGGCTGGGTCGATGCCATGGGGGTGAATGATAGGGCAGCTTGGCTTCCGGGTCATCCTCGATCCCCAACGCAAAACCCCGGGCGAAACGGCAGTTTCACCCGCCCGGCCTGCGGAAACGCGATGGGATTGGCTAACATGGCGGTTTGCTTGCCGTCTACGGCCCTGTTGCGGTGTGGCGTTGCGACAGTGCGGGGCGACGTCGATCCGCCCGATTTTCATTCGCCCGATTTACATCCGCCCATCCCCCATCCACCTGATTTCCCACCTCTGCCAAGGATTTTTCGATGACCCTCCGCATCAAGCCCCTCGCCCTGAGCGTGTTGCTGGGTTGCACCGCGTTCTCCGGCGCGGCAACCACGACCGCTGCCGCCGACACCCCCGCTGCATCCCATAGCGCCGACACCCCCACTGCATCCCAGAGCGCCGACGTCACCCGCGCCACCCTCGGGAACGGCCTGCGCGTGGTGATCGTGCGCGACCGCCTGGCACCGATGGTGACCACCCAGATCACCTATCTGGCCGGCGGCTACCAGACGCCCGACGGCCAGCCCGGCAGCGCGCACGCGCTGGAGCACATGATGTTCCGCGACAGCGCCGGCATGAGCGGCGCCCAGCTCAACGAGATGACCGGCAAGCTGGGTGCGGAAAACAACGCCTTCACCACCTCCGACGCCACCCAGTATTACTTCGTGGCGCCGTCGCAATACATGGATGTGCTGCTGCACATCGAGGCCGCGCGCATGCGCGGAGCGCAGTTGACGGAAAAGGACTGGGGTCTGGAGAAGGGCGCGATCGAGCAGGAAGTCTCGCGCGACATCTCCAACCCGGGCTATCTGGCGTTCACCGATGCCGAACGCACCTTGTTCGCCGGCACCGGCTACGCCGAGGACGCGCTGGGCACGCGGCCGTCGTTCGACACCACCACCGGCAAGGATCTGCGCACGTTCTACGACACCTGGTACCAGCCCAACAACGCGATCCTGGTGATCGTCGGTGACGTCGATGCGCAGGCCACGCTGGCGCAGGTCAAGGCGCTGTTCGGATCGATTCCCGCACGCGCGGTGCCGGCGCGCGCGCCGCTGAAGCTGCAACCATTCACCGCCCGCACCATCGCCCGCACCACCCCCGACCCCACCGGCTCGGTGTTGAACCTGTACCGCCTGCCGGGCCAGCGCTCCAAGGATTTCGCCGCCGCGCAGTTGCTGATGGACGCGCTGGCCAATGCCCGCAGCGGCCTGTCGGAACTGGCCGCGCAGGGCAAGGTGCTGGCCGCCTTCGCTGGCACCCAGCCGTTCAGCGAGGCCGGCATGGCCTACATCGGCGTGGCCTTCCCCAAGGGCGGCGACGCCAAGACCGCGCAGGCGGCGATGGACGCGCAGATCGCCGAGGTGCTCAAGAACGGCGTACCGGCCGACCTGATCGAAGCGGCGCGCCGCGCCGAGCTGGCGCAGTTCGAGTTCAACAAGAACAGCGCCGTCACCCAGGCCAGCGCGTGGTCGCAGGCGCTGGCGTGGCAGGGGCTGGATTCGCCCGACCAGTTCGAACAGCAGATCCGCGACGTGAGCGTGGACGACGTCAACCGGGTCGCGCGCGAATGGCTCAAGGCCGACCAGCGCGTGACCGTGGTGCTCACGCCCGACCCGAACGGCAAGCGCCCGCCGGACAGTCAGGGCTTCGGTGGCTCCGAGAAGTTCGGCAGCGACGACAAGCTCGACGTGCCACTGCCTGAGTGGGCGGCCAAGGCGCTGGCCAATCTCGAAATGCCGCACTGGACGCTGGCCCCGGTGTCGATGAAGCTGGCCAACGGCATCACCCTGATCGTGCAGCCGGAGACCGTCAGCAAGACCGTCACCGTGGTCGGCCACGTCGATCACGACGCCAACCTGCAGGCGCCCGCCGGCAAGGACGGCGTGAACCGCGTGCTCGACGCGCTGTTCGATTACGGCACCGCGACGCTCGACCGCACCGCCTTCCACAAGGCACTCGACGACATCGCCGCCACCGCGTCGGGCGGCAGCGATTTCCGCCTCGCCGTGCCCAGCGCCGGTTTCGATCGCGGCATGGCGCTGTTGGCCGACAACGAACTGCGCCCGGCGTTGCCCGCCGATGCCTTCACCGTGCAGCAGCAGACGCTGTCGCGCACGCTGGCCGGCGAACTGCAATCGCCGCAGTACAAGATGATGCGCGCGTTGACCACCGGCCTGCTGCCGGCCGGCGACCCGGGCCTGCGCGAGGCCACGCCAGCCACCGTGGACAAGCTAACCCTGGCTGACGCGAAGGCTTACTTCGGCAGCGTGTTCCGCCCGGACATGACCACGATTGTCGTCGTCGGCGACGTGACCCCGGAACAAGCCAAGGCCACGGTCGAGAAACACTTCGGCGACTGGAAGGCCTCCGGGCCGAAGCCCGACGTGATCGCCAAGCCCATCCCGGTCAACCCGGCCAGCTACACGCTGGTGCCCAACCCCTACGCATCACAAGACACGGTGTTCATGGGGCAGGCGCTGGAGGTGGACTTGTCCAACCCGGCGCGCTTCGCGCTGGATCTGGGCAACGACGTGCTCGGCGGCAATGGCTTTGCCTCGCGCTTGATGGTGGATATCCGCGTCAAGCACGGCTACGCCTACGGTGCCGGTTCGGGCGTGAGCTTCGGTCGCACCCGTTCGACGTTCTTCGTGCAGTACGGCTCCGACCCGGGCAAGGTGGCCGCGGTCGATACGCTGGTGCAAAAGCATCTGCACGCGATGCAGGACACGCCGGTGAGCAAGCCCGAACTGGACAACGCCCGTCAGTACGAGATCCGCTCGATCCCGGTCAGCGTGTCCAGCGTGGATCGCATCGCCGACCAGTTGCTGGGCTGGAGCTGGAAGGGCCTGCCGCTGGATGAACCCATGGTCGCGGCCAGGCATTACTTGAACATGACCCCGCAGCAGGTGCAGGAGGCGTTCCGCAAGTACGTCAAGCCCGATCACCTCGTGCAAGTCGTGCAGGGGCCGGATCCGAAACAGCACTGACGTTGCATGCCGCTGGCCTTCCCTCTCCCATCGGGAGAGGGATCGAGGGTGAGGGGCCGCGAATGCGCTCGCGTTACTCATCGATGAACCGCTTGCGTCCGTTGGATCCATCGGTAATATTCTTGGTCATCTCTCTCACTCCGGTTGGCGAGATTGAATCGCTTACCCGGGTGTCCGAGAAACAGGGGCAAGATCAGAGGACGCTTGGTGCTGACTGTCAGCGCCCCCTACTTCTCCGGGTGCAGCAGATCGTCCACCTTCGCGTGCAGCCCCTCCGTCCACTCGTCCGGGTACTTGTACGCGATCTCATCCAACTCCGCGTCCGTCAACGGAATCGCCTCGCGCGTCCGGTAATGCGCCGCGAGCGCCAACAGAATTGCCATCCCGCCTTCCAGTCTTTGTGGCATCTCGTATCCTCAGGGCAGCGGGTGTGGGCGGCAATGGGCGGTGGCGCTTCAGATCACTTGCCGTCGTCTGCACCGAACACTGCAGGAAGATCACGAGCGCCGTGCAGGATGCGCACGATCAGTACCGTATCGGGATCGGATTCGAAGAAGATGACGTAGTGGCCGTGGGCGCAGGATCGGATGCCGTCGCCCAGCTCGAGGTGCAGGCGATAGCCGGGCGGGTTGAGGGTGATGCGCTGACACTGCGCGCGCAGCTCGCGCACGAAGCTCAGGGCACGCACGGGGTTGTCAGCCGCGATGTAGTCGGCGATGGCCTCGAGGTCTTGCTCGGCCAGCGGGGTGAAGGTCAAACGCATCAACGATCAGCTTGTGCCGCGTACTTGGCCTCGAGGCGGTCGAATACGGCATCGACAGACTTGGCGGGGCCGCTCGCCCGGCCTGCTGCGATCTCTGTGCGCAGGGCGTCCAGTTCAAGTTGCTTGCGCTCCTCGCGCTCCTCCAGCAGACGCAGTCCTGCCCGCACCACCTCGCTGGCGTTATTGAACCGACCACTTTGCAGTTGATCGCGGATGAAGGTTTCGAAGTGATTGCCAAGGGCGACGCTGGTAGGCATGACTGAACCCCTAACTATTAACAATAGTTATTGTCTGCCATACCCAACCTACTGTCAATGCACAGGCTCGTCCAGCCGGTAACCAGCAGCCCAGCCGCCATCACCCTTCTGTTGATGGGCCCCAGGTGGCAGTGTTCGGCGCGCCGGTGGACGCTGGGCACCAGTCCGAAGTAGGCAGCGAGTTTATCGGCGGAGGCAAACCGGCCGATGTCGCCGATCGCGGCCATGAACGCATGGGCAATGGCGGCATCGATACCCGGCAGGGTCATCAGCCTGGACAATCCGCTTTTGATCGTCACTCCCGCGAAGGCGGGAGTCCAGTGACTTTGCAAAGCCAAGGAAACGCTGATTAACCCGTCATTCCGGCGGTTTTCAACGGCAAAGCCGGTCAAGCCGGAATCCATTTCGACTTGCGGAACAGCAACTTGGATGACCGGCTGTCGCCGTTAAAAAGCGCTTCCGGCGTTCGCCGGGATGACGAGCAAAAAATCGGCTTTTCGGGGTTCCCTGAAGTCGCCGGATCCCCGCCTTCGCGGGGATGACGGCAATACATCAAAGTTTCCCCAACGCTCCCGCCGCCGCCACGATGTCCGCATCGCCCGGCAGCACCAGCAGCGCGGCACCCGCCAGCGGCGTGTAGGTATCCACGCCGACCACGCGCTTGAGCGGCTTGTCGCCGTGGCCGCCTTCGACGATGGCGGTGATGATGCCCTCGCCCACCCCGGCGCTGCGCCGACCCTCGTCGACCACGAGGATGCGCGTGCACTGCCCGGCGTGATGGGCAATGGCTTTTTCATTCAATGGCACCAGCCAGCGCAGATCCACCACCCGCACCTTCCAGCCGTGCGCGGCTTCGATTTGCTTGGCGGCGCGCAGGCTCATCGGCACGCCGTTGCCGTAGGTGAAGATCACCACATCGTTCGCGGCGGGCTCGTACACGCGCTCCTCGCCGAGCGTCATCGCCTCGCCCGGCGGCGGATAGGCGAACTGCCAGCCGCCGTCGCCGGGCGCGTGCAGATCCTTGGTCATGTACAGCGCGATCGGCTCGAGAAAGGCGCACACGCGGCCATCGACCTTCACCAGCGCCGCCAGCGTGCGCAGCATCGTCGCCGCGTCGTCGCCGCGCGATGGACAGCCGACCACGAGACCGGGGATGTCGCGCAACGCCGCGATCGAGTTGTCGTTGTGGAAGTGCCCGCCGAAGCCGCGCTGGTAGCCCAGCGACGCAACCCGCATCAGGATCGGATTGCGGTACTGGCCGTTGCTGAAAAACTGCAATGAACACGCCTCGCCGCGGATCTGGTCGCAGGCATTGTGAAAATAAGCGAGGTACTGGATCTCCGGGATCGGCAACATCCCCAGGTTGGCGTAGCCCTGCGCCAGCCCGAGAATCATCGTCTCGTCGAGCAGGGTGTTGAACACGCGCGCGTTCTTGAACGCCTTGTGCAGCCCCTTGGTGACCGTGTACACGCCGCCCTTCTGCGCCACGTCTTCGCCGAACAACAGCGACTCGGGATATTTGCAGAACAGGTCGTGCAGGGCGTTGTTGATCAACAGCGCCAGATGCCGCGGCGGCAGGTTCTCGGGCAGCTTGGCCTCGCCGCCGAACACGGCAAGGCGCTTGTCGTTGCAGTCGGCGCGTGCCGCTTCCGCCTTCACGGCCTCCGGCGTGTACGGCGCCAGCGGCGCGATCACGTCGGCCAGTTCGGTGAGCTTGGGACGGCGGTCGGCTTCCTCGGCGGCGGCGAAACACTTGCCGCGGATCGCCTCGTACTGCGCCAACAGCGAATCCTTCGTGTACAGGCCCGACGCCAGCGCGATGTGCGCCGAGCGCAACAGCGGATCGCCGGCTTCGACCTGCATCAACTCCTCGATGCTGCGCCACTCGATTTCGAAGTCGGTACCGGCATGGCCCATGATGCGCGTCGTGCGCAGGTGCAGGAAAGTCGGTCGGCGCGTGCTGCGGCAGTGATGCACGGCGCGCGCGACGCCTTCGTAGCCGGCGGCGAGGTCGAGGCCGTCGGCGTAGAAATAATCCAGATCCTGACGCTGTGCGAAGTTGCGCTCGATCCAGCCGCCCGGCGTCTTCACCGAGATGCCGATGCCGTTGTCCTCGCACACGAACAGCACCGGTGCCGGCAGCTTCTGGTACGCCGTCCAGCCGGCGGTGTTGAACGCGGTCTGCGCGGTGGCGTGGTTGGAGGATGCATCGCCGAACGAACAGATCGCGATCGAGTCGTCGGGGATCGGCAGCACATGCCCAATGCGTCGCGCCTGCTCGATCGCCACCGCGGTGCCCAGCGCCTTGGGCAAGTGGGATGCAATCGTCGAAGTCTGCGGCAGCACCCACAGCGGCTTGCTGCCCCACACCTTGTGGCGACCACCGGACGCCGGATCGTCCTTGCTGGCAGCGAAGCTCAGCGCCGAATCCATGATCGGGTCGAGTTTTCTACCATCAGTGCCCGGCAATTTCCTGAAGCGTTCGGCCATGAACGCGCCAGAGCGGTAATGCAGGAAGGCCGGGTCGGTGTGGCGAGTCAGCCGGGCGACCATCGCGTTGCCTTCGTGGCCGCTCGATCCGATCGTGTAGAAGACCTTGTTCTTCACCCGCAGCACGCGCGCCATCAGGTCCAGATGCCGCGAGATCAATTGCGATTCGAACAGGTCGAGGAAATCGTGCGCGCTGCACAGACTGCCGTCGAGCACGGGGTCATCGGCGCTCGGGCGCGGCTGCGCGTGGCCATTCCACTGCTGCACGAACTCGACGAAATTCTGATCGCACACTTCGGCGCGATTGACGTTCTTGTGGCGGGCGGGGATGGGTTGGGCGATGGCGTTCATTTTCATTTCATCAGAAGAACAAAAAAGTCCGCAAAGGACACGAAGGACGCAAATGGAAACCTCGAGAGCCCCTCTTCGCGACTTTTGCGTCGTTTGCGGACGGGATCATGTTCGCGACTGCGCGATCAGCGTGTCGTTCTCCGGCGCGTACGCCGGCATCGCCACGTAGCCGGGCTGCGCTTTCACGCGCGCGATCCACTCGCACACGTGCGGGTAGTCGGCGAGGCGAAAGCCGCCATCCTCGGCGACGTGGGTGTAACCGAACAGGGCGATGTCGGCGATGCCGTAACCGCGGCCGCTGAACCATGGGTGCGTGGACAGGTGGGTCTCCATCACCGCCAGCGCCTGCCGACCGCGTTCGCGCAACTTCGGCAAATCGGCGCGGCGCGGGGAATCCAGCGGCGTCCAGCCGCAGATGAAGCGCGCTACCGCGACGAACGGTTCGTGGCTGTATTGCTCGAAGAACATCCAACTCATGGTCTGCGCACGTTCCCACGCGTCGCCGGCGAAGTACGGCGTGCCTTCGGCCAGCCAGTACAGGATGGCGTCGGACTCGGCCAGTGTGCGGCCGTCATCGAGTTCGATCATGGGCGCCTTGCCGTTGGGGTTCTTGGCGAGGTATTCGGGCGTGCGCGTGCCGCCGCCGATGATGTCCATCTCCACCCAACGGAATTCGCGGCCGAGGTGGCCCAGCAGCATGCGCAGCTTGTGCGAGTTGCCAGAGGGCGAATAGCCATAGACGGTCAGCATCCGGATTTCTCCTCGTGTTTGTGCGCGCGCCACTGCGCGCGGGTTTGGCCCCACACGTCGACCACGTGATCTTCGAATGGGGCCGGCATGTGCGTGCGCCGCAAGACGACCGAGCCGAGCCGACGCGCGACGTTCTGCGAGGCGGTGTTTCCCGGGTCGACGCAGTGGATGAAGTCGTCCCAGCCCAAATGATCCAGCGCCCAGTCGATCGCGGCGGTTGCCGCTTCGACCGCGTAGCCCTTGCCCCACGCTGTTTGCACGAGCACCCAACCGATCTCATGTCCCGGCCAGCCGTCGGGCTGCCACGGGCCGATGCTGCCGATCCAGTCGCCGCTGGATTTTTCGACCACCGAGAACATGGCGAACCCTTGTATCACCCACGCGCCGGGCCCTTGCAGGAACTTGCGCCACGCCGCCGCACGCGGCATCGGCCCGCCGAGGTGCCGGGTCACATCGGCATCGGCGTAGGCCTGCGCGTAGGCGTCGAAATCCCCGCTTTGCGGCAAACGCAGCAGCAGGCGTTCGGTTTCGAGGTGGATGTCGGGAATCTGCACGTGGACGCCTCGCTATCGGCTCTCACCACCGGTGTACGCGCAGTTACGCAGGATGTGGTCGATCTGCGGGTAGTCGGGCGACTGGCAATGCCACTGCACCGACATTGCCGCCACGTGCGACAAATCAGGAATCAAGCGAACGCGACCGCCCTGCTTGCCGGACTTGCCATCGAACACCATTTCGATCGATCCATCCGCACCGATGGTGGCCGACCGCAAGGTATCGCCGCGATATTCGGATGGCGGCGGCAACCCGGCATCGGCGTTGGATTTGGGCAGCTTGCCGAAGTTGCTGTAATACTCGGCCACCGCGATCTGCATGGTTCGCGCCGCCTTGGCATAGTCGGACTGCATCAACAAGGCCGCATCGTCGGGTTGTACGGCACGATCCAGCGGCATGGATCGCGGCGGGCAACCGCAGCACGCGGCAAGCGCGAGCGGCAAAACCAGCGCGAGAGCGGCGCGATGGGGTGCAATGATCGCGTCAGGTTGATTCATGCCGATCCGTGATTCGCCCCCATCCCAGCCTTCCCCCACAAGCGGGGAAGGAGCCACCATCAAAACGCGTTGATGCCCGTCAGCTCGCGCCCGACCACCAACTGGTGCACGGTCTGCGTGCCTTCGTAGGTGATGACGGACTCGAGATTCAGCGCGTGGCGGATCGCGCAATGCTCGGTGGTGATGCCGGCACCGCCGAGGATGTCGCGGGTTTCGCGGGCGATGTCGATGGCCATGCGGCAGTTGTTCCACTTCGCCAGCGACACCTGCGTGGGCTGCATGGTGCCGGCGTCCTTCAGGCGCCCGAGTTGCAGCGACAACAACTGCGCCAGCGTGATCTGCCGCGCCATCTCGGCGAGCTTGATCTGCACCGCCTGATTCGAGGTGAGCGGGCGATTGAACAAGATGCGCTCGGCACCGTACTTCAGCGCTTCGTTCAAGCACGCCTGCGCCGCGCCGATCGGGCCCCAGGTGATGCCGTAACGCGCCTGCGTCAGGCAACCCAGCGGGCCTTTGAGCCCTTTCACTCCGGCCAAGCGGTTGGCTTCTGGCACGCGCACGGAGTCGAAGAACAGCGCCGAGGTCACTGAGGCGCGCAAACTCATCTTCTTGTGCACTTCCTGCGCGGTGAACCCGGGCATGCCTTTTTCGACGAGGAAACCCTGGATGCCCTCGTCGGTCATCGCCCAGACGATCGCGATGTCGGCCAGGTTGCCGTTGGTGATCCACATCTTGCCGCCGTTGAGGATCCAGTCGCCGCTGGCGTCCTTTTTAGCGTGGGTTTTCATGTTGGCCGGGTCGGAACCGCCGTGCGGCTCGGTCAACCCGAAGCAGCCGATGAGTTTGCCCTGTGCCATGCCGGGCAGCCAGCGCTGGCGCTGCTCCTCCGAGCCGTAGGCGTAGATCGGATACATGCACAGCGACGACTGCACGCTGACGAAGCTGCGGATGCCCGAATCGCCGCGCTCGAGCTCCTGGCAGATCAATCCATAGCTGACGCCATTCAGGCCCGCACAGCCGTAGGTTTCCGGCAGCGAGGAACCCAGCAGGCCCAGTTCGGCGATCTCCGGGACCAGTTCCTTGGGAAAACGGCCCTGATCGAAGCAATCGCCGATGATCGGCAGCACGCGCTCGTCCGTGAAGCGAGCCACGGTGTCCTGCACGGCGCGCTCCTCGTCGCTGAGCAGGGAACGGATGTCGTACAGGTCGAGGGGATTGAGGGCCATGGGATTGGAACCGGCAGTCGCGGAAAGGAGATGTCGCAGGCAGGCCCTTGCGGCCAGCCGCTTATTTTAGCCGGCGCGACGCGGCGGCGTAACCCCTTCAAATTCCGCCGCCAGCATGCCCTGCCATGGGCGCCGCCAAGCCCGCATCGGTGCGCTCAAACCATCTTGCTGGCACGCAGCGCCAGCATGTTCGCAGGCGGCGCGAAGGCCTGCGGGCTGGCCGCTTCCCAGAACGTGCGGAACACCGGGTAGTCCTGCGGCACGCCGGTCAACAGTTCGCCCGGCTTGAGGAACTTGTAAAGCGAAGCGAACGACTGCGCCTGACTGGGCGACACGCGCATGATGATGTGCTCGGGGCCAAGCTCTTGCGGATGGCTCAACCCGGCCGCTTCAAGCATCTCCTTGAGCGCCTTGAGCGTGTGTTCGTGAAAACGCGCCACCCGATGCGCCTTGGTGTCCACGACCAGCGCCTTTTGCCGCAGCGGGTCTTGCGTGGCCACGCCGGTCGGGCAGCGGTCGGTGTGGCAGCTCAACGACTGGATGCAGCCGAGCGCGAACATGAACCCGCGCGCGGCGTTGCACCAGTCCGCGCCCAGCGCCAGCGTGCGCGCCAGCTCATAAGCGCTGGTGATCTTGCCGGCGGCACCGATGCGGATCTGGTCGCGCAAGTTCAAGCCGACCAAGGTGTTGTGCACCAGGCGCAGGCCTTCGCGCAATGGCACGCCGAGGTGATCGACGAACTCCGCCGGCGCCGCACCGGTGCCGCCCTCGCCGCCATCGACGACGATGAAATCGGGCAGGATGCCGGTCTGCTGCATCGCCTTGGCGATGCCGAACCACTCCCACGGATGCCCGATGGCCAGCTTGAAGCCGGTCGGCTTGCCGCCGGAAAGCGTGCGCAACTTGTCGACGAACTCCAGCAGCCCGATCGGCGTGGAAAATGCGCTGTGTCTGGCCGGCGAGATGCAGTCCACACCCTGCGGCACACCGCGCGCAGCGGCGATTTCGGCCGAGACCTTGGCTGCCGGCAACACGCCGCCGTGCCCGGGCTTGGCCCCCTGCGAGAGCTTGATCTCGATCATTTTCACTTGCGGATCGGCGGCGTTGGCGACGAATTTTTCCTCGCTGAAACTGCCATCGTCGTTACGGCAACCGAAATAGCCAGACCCCAGTTCCCACGTCAGGTCGCCACCGTTGGCGCGATGGTGCACCGAGATCGAGCCCTCGCCGGTGTCGTGGTAGAAGCCGCCAGCCTTCGCGCCGGCATTGAGCGCGCGGATGGCATTGCCGGACAACGCGCCGAAACTCATCGCCGAGATGTTGAACACGCTGGCCGAATACGGCTGCGCCCTGCCTTCACCGACGACGATGCGGAAATCGTGCGAATCGATGCGCGTGGGCGCGATCGAGTGATTCATCCATTCGTGGTCGTTGGCGTACACGTCGATCTGGGTGCCGAACGGCCGGGTGTCGCGCACGCCCTTGGCGCGTTGGTACACCAAGGCGCGTTGCAGACGCGAAAACGGCGCCTCCTCGGTATCGGGCTGGATGAAATACTGGCGGATCTCCGGCCCGATGGATTCCAGGAAATAGCGGATGTGTGCCAGCACCGGGTAATTGCGGCTGACCGCGTGCTGGCGCTGCAGCAGGTCGTACAAGCCCACCAGCACCAAGGCGCCGAACACGCCCACGCCCCACAACCACTGCGTGCTCCACCACAGCCCGGCGCAGGACGCGGCCAGCAGCACGAGGCAGACGACCAACCCGAGCAGGCGCGATGTTTGGGGCATGGCCATTGCACACTCCTTGACTTGAAAATGGCCGCGACGAACCGCCGGCACGCGCGCCGACCGGGCCCGCTGCACTTTCGGGATTCCCGAGACGCTCACTGGCGCATCCGGCACAGCATAGCCATGCCTGCGCGAAGCGGCTATCGGCTACCGGGGCCACCACCCGAGGCGAACGCAGGCGGCCGCACAAAACGGCCCAGCGCCCGCCACGGCGCCGCCACCCATCCGCGCCATCGCGCGTCGACCCGCCCTCACCCGCCCGGCCGCACCCCGTGCTTGGCCAGCATCGCGTCGATGCGTTGGCGCACGTACGGCAGATCCTCCGGATCCACGCTGTCCTCGATGGCGTCCGACAACGCGGTGAACGCCATCAGGAAGTCCTCCTGATCCTCGGTGTCTTTCAGGAGCGCGGGCAACTCCTGTTCGAGTTCATCGAGGATGCTGTCAAGCTCACTGCGGCTCTTGGACACGAAAAATCCCCCTGTCAAGCCGCCACAGCATAGCCCAAGGCCATGTTAACGGCAGGTTCGCGTCGGCGGGCGCTTGGGGACGCGAATCGATCATCTTTGCGCCGTCGCGCGCAGCAAGCGCACCGGCACCGGCAATTGCAAGGCCGCCCACGCGCGATCCCCGGTCAGCGCGGGGATATTGCGCGCCATCGCCAGCGCGAGGCACGCACGATCGCCCAGCGACAGGCCGTGGGTGCGCGTCACCGGCACCAGCGCGGCGGCGATGGCGGCATCGGCGGCAAGAAACGGCACGACCTCGATCGGGGACGCGGCGATGCGACGGCATAGTTCACGTGGATCGTGTCCGTCACGGGCGAAGCGCGAGGCGACTTCGGCCAAGTTGACGCAGGACAAGCAAGACGAATCGAGCTGCGCAGCGACCTGCTCGTGCCCCGGCTCGGCAAACAGGAACGCGAGCAGCGCCGAGGCGTCCAGCGCGATCATCCGCGCTTGGCCCGCGGCTTGCGACCCGCAGTGTTCTCTACCCGCACCTCGCGGCGGCGCGCGGCCAGCAACTCGCGCACCGCAGAACTCGGCTTTGTGCCCGCGTACAAGTCGTCGACCCAGGATTGCAGGCGGGCGGCGGACTCGACCGACGGGTTAGCCATGCTGGCGGCGAGGATCGCGCGCGCCTGCGCCTCCATGCTCAAGCCGGCCGACGCGGCGCGCTGGCGCAGGCGGTCGCGAACGGTGTCTGGCAGATTGCGGATCGTCAGAACGGCCATGATCGGCACCTCGGGAAAGTGACAGCGCAATGATAGCACCGACTGCATTTCGACAGCACCACGCAACGTCTGCTGGCCGGCACCGCGCACGCGACCATTGCTACGCTGCAGGCAGCGGCTCGATCATGATGTCGCGCAAATCACTCATGCGCGGGAATCTTGTATTCGCTGATCGGCTGTTTGCTCATCGCGACAAAGCGCGGATCGTTGCGGATCGGATCCCAATACGGATCGAGCTCGAGCTGCGGCGGCGTGGGGCCTGCGGGCATCGCCAGCAATCCGGGCAGCATGGCGATGGCAGCATCACGGTCGCCGTGCTGGGCCAGCACGATGGCGCGTGTCATCGTCGCCCAAGCGGATTCCAGCGTGTCGCCTTTCGCGTACTCGATGGCTTTGCGCGATACCGCGTCCGCCTTCGCCCAGTCACCCAGACCGGCATAGACCAAAGGCGCATTCCACCGGAACATGCGCATCTGGCCCGCGCTGGCGGCGCCGCCACGTGCTTCGATGGCGTTCGCCAAACGCGTGAAGTCTTCGCGAGCGCGATCGTCATGGCCAGCCCAACGCTCGGCCCACGCGGCGGAGATCAACGCCTCGAAATCGGCCGCGTTCCAGTCAGCCGCATCCTTCCGGTATACCGGCGCCATGCGCACGATCAAATCCGCATAGCGGCGGCGATAGCGAAACTGGCGGGCAACGGCCAGGTTTTCGTATTCATCGCTGGACTGCACCGGAACCTTGGCAAGCCATGCATCGGCCGCATCGAGCTTGCCCAGATTCTGTTCGAGCAGGGCCAGGATCGCATTGGTGGTCGACGCCTCCGGCGCGATCTTCAGCGCCTGCAACAGGTAGCTCCGAGCATCGTCGAACCTTCGCAGGTACAGGAAAATCTCGGCAGCGCCCTGGGCCAGATTCGAGGCATTGCGAGGATCTCGCGCAATCGACGCGTGAAAATGCGCGATGGCGTCGTTCCACAAGCCCATGCGCCGCTCGATGAAGTAGATATCCTGAAGAACATCCTCGTTGCCCGGTTGTGCCTGCAGCGCGCGAAGGTAGAAGACGCGCGCCGCCGGATAGTCGCCTTGCACCCGGTACAAGTACGTGCCCTGCGCCATCAGACTTTCCGAAGCCGCCGGCTGCAGACGCAACGCCGTGTCCGCGGCGGCGCGTATCGCAGCAGGCGTGGATCGGTGCACATCGGCGCCGTTTTGATACATCGATCCCATCGCTTCGGCAAGGCTCGCCCATGCTTGTGCGTAGTTCGGATCCTCGCGCACCGCCTGCTGGTAGAAATCAATCGCGTGGGCGCTGCCGGAGAATGTCAATCCGTAGTTGTCCAACTCGCGCCCGCGCAGATAGGCGTCCAGCGCGGCCGGCTTTTGCGTACCCGTCGCGGCGACAACCCGTTGTTCGGCGTCGGTGAGCTTGGCACTGAGCGCGTCGGCCACCGCCTGCGCGACTTCGCCTTCCACGCCGAAGATGTTGTCCAGCGTGCGGTCGTAGGATTCGCCCCACAGTTGCTGGCCGTCCGCCGCACGGATCAACCGCACGTTGATGTGCACCGCGTTGCCGGCTTTCTGTACGCTGCCTTCGAGTACATTGGCCACGCCCAGTTGCTGCGCGATCAACTTGAGGTTATCTGGATGACTGGAATATGTCTTCGTCGATGTGCGCGAGATCACCCGCAGCACAGCGATTTTGGCCAGCTTGGTCAGGATCTCGTCCTGCATGCCGTCGGCGAAATAAGCGTTGTCCTTGTCGGCGGACAGATTCTCGAACGGCAGCACGGCGATGGATTTGTCGGACGCGGGCGCAGCGGTCGCCGTTTGCACCACGCCGGCGCTTTCGGCGGCAGCACCCGGCACATGCCCGAAGTGCCACAGTGCCCCGCCGCCAGCCGCCAACACCACCGCCAGCACCAGCAGTTCGCGCCGGGTCACACGCTGCGCGCCCTTCTCGCCGTGGTACCAGGCCAGCACCAGCGTGATGAAAAACCCAACCGCGAGCGCGACGATCAGCAGTTTTTCGAGCTGATCGGGCCAGCCGAAACGCTGCGCGATCACGTCCAGCACCTGGATCAACGCAAACGCGGCCGCGACGTAGGCCAGCGCCCATTGCACCAGCTTGCGTTCACGCAGTCGCTGCCAGAACTCTTCCACGGCGTCCCCTGTTGCGCGTTCGATTGGCCGCGGCCGTGGCCGTCTTGCCATCGATCCAGTGCCCGCACTCTACCCCAGGATGCGTCACCGAAGGCCGCCGGCAACCGCCCGGCCCGCCTGCGCCATGCCGGCCGGTTCGCTATGCTGGTGCCGATCCCTGCCCATGCGATCCAAGCGATCCACGCCCATGCCCCGCACCCGCGCCGAACTGGACGCCCTGCTCGACGAACTCGGGCGCGACCTGACCATGCTGGTGATGAACGACAGCGACCACGTCGGCGTGTGGACGGCGTTCGCCAGCCAGGCCGACGCGATCTGCGCGCAGGCTGGCGGCGACGACATCGCCCACGTCAAGGCACGGATGGACGCGATCTTGCGCGCGCACGGCATCGAGCCAAACGACCCATCGCCGGCAACCTCCGACTGAGGCGCTCGGCAGCCGTTTCGCTGCCGCTACGGCGTCACCTTCACCACGGTCGTCTTGGCCACGCCGGCATAGGTCGCGGTCACCGTCACCGACTGCGGTGCGGTCACTTTCATCGCTTGCACGGTGAAGTTCACCGAGGCGGCGTTGATCGGAACGGTGACGCTCGCCGGCACGCTCGCCACCGCCTTGCTGGAACTGGCCAGCGCGACCACCACCGGCGCGGCGGCGGCCTCATTCAGGGCCACCGTCCCGGTCGCGGTGCCGGCCTTGGCGATGCTGCTCGGGTTGACGGTGAGCGTGGTCAGCACCGGCGGCGGGATCAGGGTCAGGGTGGCGTGCGACAGCGCGCCGGCGTAGGTGGCGTTGACCACTGGCGTGGCCGGCGCTTTCACCACCGCGCTGCCGACGATGAAGTTGACCGACTTGGCTCCGGCCGGCACGCTGACGCTCGCCGGCACGCTCAAGCCGCTGCCGCTGGCCGACAGCGAAACCACCGCACCGGTGGTCGGCGCAGGGCTTTGCAAGCTCACGGTCGCGGTGGCACTCGTGCCGCCGACGATGCGGCTGGGCGACACCGTCAGGTTGGCGATCGACGGTATCCAGCCTGTTTGAATCACCTCGAAATCACTGGCCTTCAGCCCATTGAACGCCGGGTTGAGCACGTCGTTGTTCCAGTTGGTGTCGTAGGTGCCGCTGACGTACATGTCCGAGCCGTTGTCGGCCACGATCAGGCCGTAGGTCTTCATGGCATTGAAGATCTTCTGCATCGGCGCGGGGTAGCCGGAAACGTTCACACTGGCCTTCAGGCGCAGGCGCGCACCCATCGGCAACGCGCCGCTGGTGGAGCCGGCGCTGTGTGAGGCCGGATACACATACCCGTTGCTGTGGCGCACGGTGACGCGGAAGGCGTGATTGATCGACGCCACGGACGTGCCGTAGGCGTTGTAGACCTCGTCGTAGCGCACCAGTCCGGGGAAGATCGCCAACCCGGCGGCGTCGGCGGAGGTCCAGCCGGCCGGCCGGCGCACATTGGCCTTCATGTCGAAAAACGCGCCCGAACCGGCGTACCACTGCGTGTGCGGCGCGTCGTACCAGACATTCCACAGTTCGTAGAGGTACTTGTGGTCGCGGTCGATCACCAGCAGGTGCCGGTCGCAGTCGTTGCGCTCATCGACCGTGGCCGGGTCGCCGCATTCCACCCAGTGCGGTGTGGTGGTGGCCTGCGCGGGGATCGGATAGAACGGGAACGGCGTGCCGGTGGAGTGGTTCACGCCGTCGCTCTCGTCGGCGTAGGCGAACTGCACCGTCTGCAACGGTGGCGGGCTCTTGCCGGCACCGGCCACACCATCGACCACCACATAGGGAAAGCCGTAGATCGCGTTGGGGCCGCCGTAGCTGGCATTGCCGCCAAAGTCGGGGTGCAGGCGACGGGTGCCGCCATTGTTGATGTAGCCGATGTAGCTCGACGACTTCGGATCGACCGGTGCTTTGGAGATATCGGTGTTCCACCAGTTGTTGGCCGGGAACTCCGGAACCGGCTGCGGCACGCTGCCGCCTTCATTGGAGCCCACCGTCTGCCCGAGGGCGAGGTTGCAGCCGCAGCCGAAGATGATCGACACGCACAACAGGTGCAGGCTGGATGCACGGCTGGCGCGGGAATAACGGCTGCGGTTCATGGCGATCTCCGGAAATGGAACGGAGTGGCAGGCCGGC
Source organism: Pseudomonadota bacterium (assembly GCA_018241125.1). Taxonomy (GTDB): domain Bacteria; phylum Pseudomonadota; class Gammaproteobacteria; order Xanthomonadales; family Xanthomonadaceae; genus SZAS-103. Next base: position 74,457 of record JAFEEL010000031.1, read on the forward strand.
GTTGCGCCGCTCCCGCCCCGCACTGCTGTGCCAACGCAATCGCCGCCCCTGTCCGGCCGGACGCAGCACCGGCATGGCCGGATGCTGCGCCCCGCAAACTCCCCTTGAATGCCATGCAAACCTAGTGTAGTGCTTCATTCTGTTTGGAACTTAAGCGGCTGTTGGCGCGGATGACCTTCTGCAAGATGTCGCGTGCGCTCTTGGTCCAGATGAAAGGTTTGGGCTGCTTGTTGTGGTGGGCGACATAGCCGTCGATGGCGGCGATCAGCTCGGCGACGCTGGTGAATACGCCGCGCCGAATCTGTTCGGTCGTGATGTCGCGGAAGAAACGCTCGACCATGTTCAGCCACGATGCCGAGGTCGGCGTGAAGTGCATCGTGAAGCGCGGATGTTTGGCCAGCCAGGCTTGAACCTTGGGATGCTTGTGGGTGGCGTAGTTGTCGGCAATCAGGTGCAGCTGCTTGCCCTTGGGTGTTTCGCGGTCGATCTGGCGCAGGAACTTCAGCCATTCGATGTGGCGGTGGCGTTGCTGGCATTGCGCGATGATCTGGCCATCCAGCACGTTGAGCGCGGCAAACAGCGTCGTGGTGCCGTGGCGCTTGTAGTCGTGCGTCATGGTTGCCGCCCGGCCTGGCTTCAGCGGCAACCCCGGCTGGGTGCGATCCAGTGCCTGCACTTGGCTCTTTTCGTCGCAGCACAACACCAGCGCATGCTCCGGCGGCGCCATGTACAGGCCCACGATGTCTTCCAGCTTCTCGGCAAACTTCGGGTCGCGGGAAATCTTGAAGCCGCGAACGAGATGTGGCTTCAACCCGTTGGCACGCCAGTGGCGCGACACGCTGGCGGCGCTGACGCCCAGCTTGGCGGCCATCGTGCGCGTGCTCCAATGCGTTGCCGCGACGGGCTGGGTTTGCGTCGTCAACTCCACCAGCTTTGCCACGTCCACCGTCGTCGGTGGCGCGCCGCGCGGCAAGTCGCGTTCGATGCCAGCCAGCCGTTTCTCGCCGTAACGCCTTCGCCAGCGGCCTACCTGCACCCGGCCAATCTTCAGTTCCGCTGCGATCACTTTGTTCTGCTTCCCTTGCGCCGCCAGCAGCACGATGCGCGCACGTTGCGCCAGCCGCACACTCGTCATCTTGGAGCGAACCAGTCGTTCCAGTTCGGCCTTTTCTTCGTCGCTCAATACGATGTCTGCCGCTACTCGCATCGCGCTATGCCTATCTCGTTGCATCAGGAACTGATGAGAGTCCGGCAAGTCACATAAGTTCCCTCAAGTGTGCAGCACTACACTAGCACTCGATCGCACTTGCGACTGTGACGCGCATAACGAAACAGGCGCTGTCTGCCGACCGCCTGGCAGCAGCAGCGGCCACACAGCGCCTGTTATCCTTCGGGTTCCCCATACGCCAGCGAATGCCGATCATGCGCCTTGCCCGCACTTGCCTGCTTCTGGCCACCCTCGCCCTGACCGCCTGCGGCAGCGGACAGGTCAAGAACGTGTTCCCGCCGCGCGCCAGCATCCAGCAGCTCACGCTCCAGCCCGACGGGCACTGGAAACTGCAGTTGCGGGTACAGAACTTCAGCAATGTTTCGGCCACCTACAGCCGCATCGAAGCCAAGGTCAGCGTTGCCGGTCAGGATGCCGGAATGGTCACCGCCTCCACCAATCTGCGCATCGGCCCGGAATCTGCCGATGTGCTGGATGCCGAGCTGACCCCCTCCGCTGCTGCGCGGCAGGCAGTGGCGTCGCTCACCGCTGGCAACATCGCCTACAAACTCGCCGGGCGCATCGTCGCCAGCGATCCCAAGGGCGATTACACCTACACCTTCCAGGGCGATCTGAGCCCGGTGCCCGGCCTTCCGGGCGTGCTGCGCTGAACGCCGTCCGCCCATCCATTCCCGTTGCCGTGCGCCGTCGCGCCCGGCCGTCGTGCAGGAGATCCCCATGAATCGCTACCAGGCACCGCTTCGCGACCTCCGTTTCGCGCTCTACGACGTGCTCGGCGTGGAAGCGCTGTACGCGCGATTGGGCTTTGCCAGCGCCCAACGCGAGCTGATGGACGCGGTGCTGGAAGAAGGCGCCAAGTTCACCCAGAACGTGCTCGCCCCGCTCAATGCGGTGGGTGATCGCGAGGGCTGCACGCACGACGCCGCCACCGGCGCGGTGTCCGCGCCATCGGGATTCAAGCAGGCCTATGCGCAGTTCGTCGACGGCGGCTGGAGCGGGCTGGTCGCCCCGGAAGCGTACGGCGGTCAGGGCTTGCCCGAATCGTTCGGGGTGGCGCTGAAGGAGATGATCGACGCGGCGAACCTGGCCTGGGGCAACTACCCGCTGCTCTCGCACGGGGCCACCGAGGCACTCAAGCAGCACGCCGAGGAATGGCAGCGGCAAGTGTTCCTCAAACCCATCGTGGAAGGGCGCTGGACCGGCACCATGTGCCTGACCGAGCCGCATTGCGGTACCGATCTGGGCCTGCTCAAGACCAAGGCATCGCCCAACCCCGACGGCAGCTTCGCGATCTCCGGCACCAAGATTTTCATCACCGCCGGCGAGCACGATTTCACCGACAACATCGTGCATCTGGTGCTCGCCCGCCTGCCGGATGCGCCGGCCGGCACCAAGGGCATCTCGCTGTTCATCGTGCCCAAGATGAAAGTCGGTCGCGATGGCGTGGTCGGCGCGCACAACGCGGTGCGCTGCGGCAGCATCGAGCACAAGATGGGCATCCACGGCTCGGCCACCTGCGTGATGCACTTCGATTCCGCGCAGGGCTGGCTGATCGGGCAACCGAACAAGGGCCTGATGGCCATGTTCACGATGATGAACACGGCCCGTCTGGCCGTCGGAATCCAGGGTTTGGGATTGGCCGACCGCGCTTTCCAGAACGCGCTGGCGTACGCGCGCGAGCGCTTGCAGATGCGTTCGCTCTCAGGCGCGAAGTATCCCGACAAGCCGGCCGACCCGATCATCGTGCACCCCGACGTGCGGCGCATGTTGCTGACCTGCAAGGCGCTGATCGAGGGGTCGCGCCTGCTCGCCTACCACGCCGCGACGCTGGTGGACATACTCGATCACGGCGCAGACACGGAAGAAAAAAAGCGCGCCGACGAACTGCTCGGCTTCCTCACCCCGATCGTGAAAGCCTGCCTGACCGAATGGGGCGTGGAATGCACCTACCACGCACTGCAATGTTTCGGTGGCCACGGCTACATCGCCGAGCACGGCATGGAGCAGCTCGCCCGCGATGCGCGCATCACCACCCTGTACGAGGGCACCACCGGCATCCAGGCGCTGGACCTGCTCGGCCGCAAGATCATGCAGCTGCAAGGCGCCGGGCTGCTGGCATTCCTGTCCATGATCGAGGACTTCTGCAAGCAGCACACCGACGACCCCGCGCTGGCGGAGTTCATCGTGCCGTTGCAGGACAAGGCGCGGCAATGGCAGACGCTGACGCTGGAAGTCGGCAAGCGCGCGGCCACCGACGCCGACGAGGTCGGAGCGGCCTCGGTGGACTATCTGTTTTTCTCGGGCTACGTCGCGCTGGCTTACTGGTGGGCGCGTGCGGTCGCCGCAGCGGACGCCTCTTCCGCAGCATCCGCCGACTTCCGAACCGCCAAGCGGGAGACCGCGCGCTTCTACTTCGCGCGCATCCTGCCGCGTACTCTGGCGCATGCCGAAGCGATCCGCGCCGGCGCCAAGCCGTTGCTGGCGCTGGACGCGGCATTGTTCGGCCTCTGACAGGTTGTTGAAAAAGGGCTTTCCCCCGCCTGCGCGGGGGCAGGCTCTGAAGACTCATATCGCCGCCTCCCTGCGATGGCGGTACGTTGGTCGTTGTTCGACAGCCGACGTACACCACCCACAAGGAGGCAGCCCTGTCACTGTATGCCGCTTGCGCCTCTTCTGCTCCTGCGTGATCTTCTTGGTCATCTGCCTCACTCCGGTTGGCGATATTGAATCGCTTATCCGGGTGTCCGTGAAACAGGGACAGGATCATCGTAAGACAGCGCCCAGTTGACGTGGCCGGTGATCGCGGTCAGGTGCCACGTCGTGGGGTCGTAGCTGAAGGTGTTCAGGTAGGTGGCCGTGTTGCCGACCTGATTGGCGCGGATGTTGTCCAGCGCGTCATACGTCGTGGCCGCGCTGATCCACCACTGGTGCGGGGCGTTGGTCGTCGTCAGCCGATCCAGCCCGTCATACGCCATCGTGCGGCTGTCGGCGTTGCCCGCCGTGCCATCGGCGATGGCAGCCACGTTGGCTCCGGGAATGTTGCAAAACAAGACCTGACCCCGCGCGGCTCCCTGCTGCGACATTTTATTCGCAGCTGTCACACATCCAGAACACCAATTCTCCATAAACGCGGCTCGCATCAACATCAAGCGCCTTGCAATGCACTTTTTCGTTGTTGCTATCTCGATACTTTTCCGATTCTGAAGCAGCCTCTGGAAACCATTTTTGAATCGCCGCTCGACGTTGTTCCAGTTCCTTCAAGGTAGGCACAACGAAACTTATTTGGTCGTTGCATTCGTCAAGCCGCGTGTTGTAGTCCATGAGCGAATACTCCTGATTCTTCAGGCGCAAGCGCTCGATGTCGTCGAATGTTACGGCCAAACAACCTTGAGCGTTCGTCCTGCCGGCATCGAACCGATAGCGCATTTTTCCTTTCAGGTACAGAACGGCGTCGATTGAAACATTCGCCACGCAAAGAGGTCTCAACGCGGCATCGGCTAGCTGGATTTGGATGCTGAAGTCTCTATTCATTTCAATGGTCGAGCGGGCGGATTTCGTTTGGCGTGACGGGAATCGGCTTGTTAGTTGCAACCTGGCTTCCACCCCCACTGGTGAACGGACGACCATCTGGAGTAGGACCCAAGTCATTCACCCGGGAAACAGGGGACAGACCACGGTTTTCCACCTTCAACCCCGCCGCACTACGTTGCCATAGGAGATTTCCTACGCCATCCCGTGGAAACAGGGGACAGACCACGGTTTTCCACCTTCAACCCCGCCGCACTACGTTGCCATAGGCGATTTCCTACGCCACCCCGAGCCTATCGCCGATGGGCGATTCCGACGACGACTGCCAGGCTCGACATGTCCTCGTTCCATATCGCCACTCATGCCACGTCGTGCTCGCCTGATGCTGCCCCATGTGCCGCTGCATGTCATCCAGCGGGGAAACAACCGTCAAGCCTGCTTCTTCGCGGAAGAAGACAGCCATGCCTATCTGAATTGGCTTGATGACTATGCGGGTGAGCATCGCTGCCGGGTACATGCCTATGTACTGATGACCAACCATGTGCATCTGCTGCTGTCGGCCGACGCACCCGACGCGGCCGGCAAATTGATGAAGGCGCTCGGGCAGCGCTACGTGCAGTTCGTCAACCGTACCTACGGGCGCAGCGGGACGCTGTGGGAAGGACGCTTCCGTTCGTGCCTGGTGCAGGATGAAACCTACCTGCTCGCATGCCAACGCTACATCGAACTGAATCCCGTGCGGGCGGGAATGGTGACCCATCCGGCGGACTATCGCTGGTCCAGCTACCGCGCCAATGGCCAGGGCGAGACCAAGCACCTCGTGCAGCCGCACCCACTCTATCAATCCCTGGCAGCGACTCCGGCCGGACGACAATCGGCCTACAGGGAGTTGTTCCGCTACCAGCTGGATCCTGGCATCGCGGATCAGATCCGGAAAGCGACCAATGGAAACTTCGTACTGGGAAACGATCGATTCGCCGAACAGATTGCAGTTGCACTGGCACGCCGAGTCACACCAGGCAAGGACGGGCGGCCGCGAAAGCAGGTTCTGTTCGATCGATAAACCGTGGTCTGTCCCCTATTGCCCCTCGATAAACCGTGGTCTGTCCCCTATTGCCCCCTCAACTTGACCGGGGCGGCGAAATGGCGTCCCCTTTTCGTTAATTTTACGGCACTGGATTTTTAGGGTGTCCTTGTTTGCTCTTTATGCCTGACCACAAATAGGTCTTTGCATAAAAGTTGGCACAATGAGGGGTGGATTTCGCATCTAAATATCTATAGCCACCCCCGCCTTTGAGCGAACCATAAAATTCAACGCGATCGGCGAATACATCCTGCAAAAATTCGATCAAATTGTCTGCGATGCGATTCTCACGTTCTTCAGGTGATAATTTTTCATTATGGCATGAGAAATGACCATGTGTGAAGTTCCCAAAATTGACTAACAGTTCATCGTCTTCATCTAGAACTTCGATTTCTCCAAAGCCGTGCCAAAGTGGATGGAAAATAACTGATGGCCGTTTAGATAAGAACCAAGTATTTATCGGTATTGCGTTGCTTAATTTTTTTACAAACAAGTTTAAAATCATTTCCAGAGCACCCTCGACTAGAATGGCATTTGTACGTTTCGCAACCAAATTAACTAATCACTTTCAATGGGCGCGGCAGGTGTAACATTGGAAATATGCGTTCCAACAGTCGGAGCGTAGTCACCACTTTTAACCGTGTTCGGTTGAATTGGGACATGCTCATTTTGAATCGATTTTCCATTGACATGTGTCTCTAGATTCAAATGAGGCCCAGAATTTTTTACATGTTGGTTTGATGGATTCACATCAAACCTTGCATTTTTTGTTACGAGGTCGCCACTATCGGTTCTTTTTGTACTAGTAAATTGCACGTTTCCACCTTTTGTCACGATTGCTGTTCCCTCAGGCCCCACATGCGCGACCCCTCGGGATACAGCCATATCCATGGAAATCGGCTCGCCTTCTTTTCCGCCGGTGTCCAATGCGATGACAGCGATAGCCGCGTTCTTCCAGCCAACATTTTCTGTCCAACCATCTACTGCTGCATTTTTGAGCGCCTCGTTTCCAGTAACAACGCCAACACCGTAGGCCACGTCCGTCGCAATTGCTTTGCCTACGACATGAAAGATGTCTTGCTCTTGCGGATCGCGCCCATCCGGATCAGTAAACCGATAGGGATTGTTGTTGGCGTACCAGTACCGATTGAAGTCGCCGCCCTTGTCGTCCGCCTGCACCGGATCGGTGCTCAAGAACCGCCCCATGACCGGATCGTAATAGCGCTGCTGGGCATACGTCAGGTGGGTCGCCGCATCCGTCACGTGGCCGGTGTAGCCCGGCCCCTGCACGTACTTCCCGTCGCCCGGCTCGCCGTACGGCGTGTACAGCTCGGCGCGGGTCAGCGCTCCGCTGGCGCTGGTCTCGTCGCGCGGGCTGCGCAGGGCGTCGGTGTGCTCGTAGGTCGTCGTCCACTGGTTTTTGCCGATGGCCGAGGCGCGCTTGGCGACCAAGCTCCCGTTCAGGCTCACGTAGTCGGTGGTCTGGTTGCTGCGTTGATCGTCCTCCGTCAGCAGTTGACCGCCCAGATCGTACACCGGATAGTCGATCTTGCCATCCGTGCTGCGCGTGATTTTTACCCTTCGACCGTAGCCGTCGTAGCGGTAGCTCTCCTTGCCGGCGACCGCCGTGAGCCGGTTGGCCGCGTCGAACGCGTAAGCGTCGTTGCCCGCGCCCTTCGATATCACGTTGCCGTTGGCATCGTAGGACAGCGCCCAGTTCACGTGCCCGGCAATGGCGGTCAGGTGCCACGTCGTGGGGTCGTAGCTGAAGGTGTTCAGGTAGGTCGCCGTGTTGCCGACCTGATTGGCGCGGATGTCGTCCAGCGCGTCATACGTCGTGGTCGCGCTGATCCACCACTGGTGCGGGGCGTTGGTCGTCGTCAGCCGATCCAGCCCGTCATACGCCATCGTGCGGCTGTCGGCGTTGCCCGCCGTGCCATCGGCGATGGCGGCGACGTTGGCATTGGCATCGTAGGTGTAGGTGTCGTCCAGAATGGCACTCTGGCCGGGCTTCTGATCCAGGCTGCGCAGCGGCAGTTCGCGGGTGTTCTGGGTGAGCGTGTGGACGATGCCGTTGCCATACGTGAACCCGCTCATCCCGCCATTGGGGAAGTAGGCGATGGCGCTGGCATACGCGCCGGCCTGCGTGGGCTGGCCCAGCGCGTTGGGGGCGGTGGCGATGGTTAAGCCGTCCGGATAGGTCAGGCCACTGGCGTGGCCGTAGGCGTCGTACCCGTGGCCGATGACCTCGCTGCGCCCGTCAATCACCAGCGTCTCGGTCAGCGGCAGGCGGGTGCGGGTGTAGGTGTACGTCCACGTGTTCAGGCTCGCCCCCGCGCCGTTGCTGAGCGTCTTGAGCGCGCCGTCGTTGAAGTAGCTGTAAACCAGATCGTCGGTACTGTTGGGGATGTTCACCGTCAACACCCGGTTGCGCGCGTCGTAGCTGCGCACGGTCTGGCTGGTCGCCGGCACCGCCGCGCGGTCGGCCTCGCACTGGGCCGCGCTGTCGATGGCCGTCAGCGTGCTGCCGGTCGCCGTCCAGGCAATGTTATTGGCCGCATCGTAACTGGCAAAACTCGCCCCGCTCTCCGGCTCCACCCGCTTGCACAGCCGCTGGTGGGTGTCGTAGACGTAACGGCGGGATTCGCTGATCGGGCTGCCGTTCCACGTCCCGCTGCGGGTGATCGACAGCGGCTTGCCGAACACGTC
>JAFEEL010000032.1 GCA_018241125.1 Pseudomonadota bacterium
ATGGCCTGCTCGGGGCTCATGTACAACGGCGTGCCCATCACCTGATGGATGCGCGTGGCCAGCGTGCGTTCGCGCTCTTCGCCGGCGGTGGCCTTGGCGATGCCGAAGTCGATCACCTTGGCGAATGGCTGCCCGTCGTGTGCGCCAACCAGCACGTTGCTGGGCTTGAGGTCGCGGTGGATGATGCCCTTGGTGTGCGCGTGCTGCACCGCCGCGCACACCTGCGCGAACAGGCGCAAGATCGCATCCACGCCCAGCTTGTGGGTGGCGCAATACTCGCTGATCGGCACGCCCTCGACGAACTCCATCGCGAAGAATGGCCGCCCGGTGGATGTGGCGCCGGCGTCGATGACGTGGGCGATGTGCGGGTGCTCCATCGCCGCCAGCGTCTGTCGTTCCATGGCAAAGCGCGCGATCACCTCGCGCGTGTCCATGCCGAGCTTGACGATCTTCAGTGCCACGCGGCGCCGGACCGGCTGGCTTTGCTCGGCTTCCCACACGTCGCCGAAGCCGCCTTCGCCGACCAGTCGCACCAAGGTGAACGCGCCGATGACCGCGCCCGGGCCCTCGCTGCGCGCGCCGTCCCAGGTGTCGTCGACGTGGAGGGTTTCGTCGGTCATCACGGCATCGTCTTCGTCAAACCTTGCGCTCGCGCACCAGCACATCCACCACCGACGGATCGGCCAGTGTGGAGGTGTCGCCGAGTTGATCGGGCGCATTCTCGGCGATCTTGCGCAGGATACGGCGCATGATCTTGCCTGAGCGGGTCTTGGGCAGGCCCGGCGCCCACTGGATGTGGTCGGGGGTGGCGATCGGGCCGATCACCGTGCGCACTTCTTTCACCAGTTCCTTGTGCAAGGCCTCGCTGGGTTCGATGCCGGCATTGAGGGTGACGTAGGCGTAGATGCCCTGGCCCTTGATGTCGTGCGGGAAGCCCACCACCGCCGCCTCGGCGACGAGTGCGTGCGCCACCAGCGCGCTTTCCACCTCGGCGGTGCCGATGCGGTGCCCGCTGACGTTGATGACATCGTCCACGCGCCCGGTGATCCAGTAATAGCCGTCGGCATCGCGACGGCAGCCGTCGCCGGTGAAATACATCCCCGGGTAGGTCTTGAAATAGGTGTCGATGAAACGTTGATGATCGCCATAGACCGTGCGCATCTGCCCCGGCCAGGAATCCAGCAGCACCAGGTTGCCTTCGCACTCACCGTCGAGGACCGCGCCTTCGGCGTTGACGATGGCCGGGCGCACGCCGAAGAACGGCAGCGTCGCCGAGCCGGGTTTTTGCGGGATCGCCGCCGGCAGCGCGGAAATCAGGATCCCGCCGGTCTCGGTCTGCCACCACGTATCCACCACCGGGCAACGCCGGTCGCCGACCACGTCCCAGTACCAGCGCCACGCCTCCGGATTGATCGGTTCACCGACGCTGCCCAGCAGTCGCAGCGAGGCCCGCGAGCACGCCTTCACGGGCGCATCGCCCTCGCGCATCAGCGCGCGGATCGCGGTCGGCGCGGTATAAAGAATCGTGACGTGGTGGCGATCGACCACGCGCCAGAAGCGCGAGTGATCGGGGTAGTTGGGCACGCCTTCGAACATCAGCGAGGTCGCGCCGTTGGCCAGCGGGCCGTACACGATGTAACTGTGGCCGGTCACCCAGCCCACGTCGGCAGTGCACCAGTAGACGTCGTCCTCGCGCAGGTCGAACACCGCCGCGTGGGTGTACGCGCAGAACAACACGTAGCCGCCGGTGGTGTGCAGCACGCCCTTGGGCTGGCCAGTGCTGCCGGAGGTATAGAGGATGAACAGCGGATCCTCGGCGTTCATCGGCTCGGCTGCGCAGGCATCGGGTTGGCCATCGACCACCGCATCGAACCAGCGATCGCGCGGCATCTGCATGGGCACCGCGCCGCCGGTATGGCGCACCACCAGCACGGTTTCCACCGAGGTGGTGCCGGGGCGGTGCAGGGCGGCATCGACATTGGCCTTGAGCGGCACCGTCTTGCCGCCGCGCCGGCCTTCGTCGGCGGTGATCACCAGCTTGGCGGCGGAATCGGCGATGCGGCTGGCCAGCGAATCGGGCGAGAAGCCGCCGAACACCACCGTGTGCACCGCGCCGATGCGCGCGCAGGCGAGCATCGCCACCGCCGCCTCGGGGATCATCGGCAGGTAGATCGCCACCCGATCGCCTTTTTTCACGCCAAGATTCCGCAGCGCGTTGGCGAGTTGGCACACCCGCGCATGCAGTTGCCGGTAGCTGATGTGCTGCGGCGGCGTGGCCGGATCGTCGGCCTCCCACAACAACGCGGTCTTGTCGCCGCGCTTTCCCAGATGGCGATCCAGACAGTTGACGCTGGCATTGAGCTGCCCATCGGCGAACCAGCGGATGTGCAGGTTCGCCGCGTCGAAGCTGACCTCGCGGATGCGCGTGGGAAACGTGAACCAGTCCAGCCGCAGGGCCTGCTCGGCCCAGAAGCCATCGGGGTCGGCCAGCGCGCGCGCGTAATCGCGACGGTAGTGGTCGGGGCCGATGCTGGCGGAATCCGCGAAACCGGCGGGCGCCGGATGGATGGCATCGCTCATGATCGACTCCTCGTGCGCAGGCGAGGAGTCGATTCTAGTCCCTTGTCACCGCTGCAACTCGCGATTCCGATACACGATTTGGCAGAGCACCCGTTGTTGGCAGAGCACCGGTGTGCGATGCGATCCGTCAGTGCTTCGGTTCCTCGGGCGATGCGGGTGACGCCTCTGACGCGGGTTGCAGGTTCGTGCCGACTTCCTGCAACGCACCTACTGACACCGTGCCGTGCGAGTTCGGATTCCACGCCTTGGCCTGCGCGCCCCAGTATTGCGCCGGCCTCCAGTACTTGTCGGCGTAGTAGTCGTTGCCGTCGCTGCCGGTAGTACTCACTCCGAAGCCATCGCTTTTCTCGATTTCAAGCGTGCCCACAAACCCGGTATGGCTACCGGTGGTCTGCTTGCGGCCACGGCTGAGCCAGACCTCCAGCCGGGGCTGCGCTGCCGCATCGCCATATTCGGCATACAGGGATTGGCCGATCGCGACCGCACGTTGCTGCTCGTCCTTGGTCATCGATTGCCAGTAGCGCTCGCGCGTGGCGAGCAGCCACGGGTAGCCGCGCTCGGCCGCCAGGTCGGCCCAGGCGTAGGCCGTCGCTTTGTCCTGCGCTGTGCCCACGCCGTCCCAGTACATGCTCGCCAGCATCGCCTGCGAGGGCTTGTCGGCAAAGCGCGCGGCGCGGGTGAAGGCACGCAGGGCGTACTCGAAATCGTGACGCGAGTAGGCCACCATCCCGTCATGCCGCGCCCCCAGATCGGGATGGTAGTAGAGGAAATCTTCCGATGCGGCCGGCACGGGATGCGCGGGCGCGGGTGGGGGATCCAGCGCCCACGCGGGCGCGGCAGCAAGCAGAAATGTCAAGGCGAAGATGTGTTGTTTCATAAGCGTAATCCTGAAAACGACACCGCTGGCCCAAGGCAGCGGTGTCGCCACATACGGTTTCGATGTACCTTTCAAGTCTGAATCGGGCCGACGGTGACGGTACCTTTGCAGTGGCCCGTGCAGCCGCCGGGGCCGGGCTGAGATCCGCCAGATCCACTGCTGTTGCCGCCTTGACCGGGGTCGCCGCCACCACCGCCGCCGCCATTATTTGCGGGAGCCGAAGACGAAATGGAGTTGGGGTCGATCGCTACGTCGCTGCTGTTTGTAATTTTCGTTCCCTTCGACTTGCTCTTGTCAGTCCAATTGACCGTGACTGACGTTCCAATCGGTGCGGAGCCGATGCCGTTCACCGTTTGGTACATCCCAACGGCCTGAGACATTGCGGCCTCGATCACTGCCAGATCGGACTGGTAGTTTACCCCCTGCATCGCCGGGCAAGTGCTGTAAGGCGCGCTGCTGGCGTCGATGGTGATACTTGCGCCTGCGATGGCCACTCCGGCAAGCAACATCGAAATGAAAAATGCGTGTCTCTTCTTGCGTGCAAACTTGCTCAATGGATTTCCCCTCAATGATGACCGGACAAAAAACTGACTATTTGTTGCGACTCCGCGACGGCGGCCCGGTATTGCGCCGGTGAGGTAAGGAAGTTGGAAATGACCTGATCAATGGATATGGCACCGCACATGCCGCCGCTGAGGCAATAACCACGAAGAAGGGCACTATTTGCGCCGCAATCCATGCCCATGCGGCAGGCGGCCAGTTGCCAGGCGTACTGATCAGTCACGGAGCCGGAGTAGGATCCGAAGGTCGACGCTCTACCCTCTGCGCGCAAGCCCATCAGGTTGGAAAGCGCACCTATCGCATCCGGATCACCTGACGTAATGATCTTTTGTACGTCGCTTGCCAAATCCTGATCGGGGATCGTGGCCAAATTCCCATACGTCAGTTGCATTGCGAGTGCTTTCGCGCTTCCCAGTTTCGCCGCGTCCGCATACTGTGCAAGAACAGCACCCAAACTACCGATGTCATCCTTGGTGAATCGGCCACAGCGGGCGCTATCGACGGCCAGTTTTGCATCAATCACGCTTTTTAGTTCAGGTTGACGCTTTTCGGCCAAGAACACACCAACGTGCCGGCTGTTTGTCGGCAAGGTCGCACTGATGCACTCGTACATCGCATCCGCGATGATTGTTTTTGCCGTCGCGTCGCCCCCGTCGGCTGCGGCGCGTGATGATTGCACCAAAGCGAATAGGTCGTGCGATTGCTCGAAGCGCTGGCGGGGCGTCAAGACGTGAGAGCCCGAAGTCGCAATACCTACATGCGCCGCTTGCGTCGGAGAATTCTCGTTGTTTTCGCCTACTGGACTCGCCAGATCGGCACTGCTCGTGTTCGCGGTTATTGGGAGCGACGCAGGTTCGTGGTGCGTCCGCCACCAATAGAACGCGCCGCCGCCAATTGCCAACGCCGCTACTGCGGCAAAACCCAAAGTCTTGTTGTTCATGACGCTTCACTCCATTCGCATCCGCAATG